>NZ_JAAVXH010000028.1:0-77743 GCF_012273755.1 Dickeya sp. CFBP 2040 | reverse complement strand
AGCGCAATCGTTTACGTTCTGGCGACCAGCTTCTGTTTCCGGTTGCCAGAACGATATTATCGTTTAATTGACGCTGTCTGATAACGTCAGACGGTGAGTTTGTCCAAACACCCTATCTCCAGCCTGTTTCTGGCTGCGTTGCACTCTTTCTGCTGTCTCTGTTCAATGAGTGCTATTATTCCCCGCCTGTGTATTGGCTGATTCCGGCAAGGATAGGTTTTATGGCCTTTTTTGACCCAACGTTGCTTATTTTACTGGCTCTGGCCGCTCTTGGCATCATCAGTCAGAACATGACTGTTACTCTGGCTATTCTGCTGCTACTCGTGGTGCGCATTACGCCATTAACTCACTATTTCCCATGGGTGGAAAAATATGGCCTGTCGTTTGGCGTGCTGGTACTGACTATCGGAGTCATGGCACCGATTGCCAGCGGCAAAATTTCTGCCAGCGATGTGTTCTCTTCTTTTTTACACTGGAGATCGCTGCTGGCTGTGGTGATCGGTATCGCTGTTTCCTGGCTGGGCGGGCGTGGCGTTGTGCTGATGAGCAATCAGCCCTCGGTCGTGGCTGGCCTGTTGGTCGGTACGGTGATGGGGGTGGCGCTGTTCCGTGGCGTGCCGGTAGGGCCGCTGATTGCTGCGGGGTTGCTGTCGCTGTTGGTCGGTAAAGGCTAGGTTTTATTTGGGGCGCGGCGTGGAGTCTTTTGTTGTCAGCCAGCAATACCAGCAGCGTTATGGCATTCGCCGGTTGTTGGTGCTGAGCGGTCATTCTGACTGGTGCGGTGCTCAGGCCCAGCGCCTGAGCAGTCTGTTGCCGGGCGACTGGCTGTGGATAAGCGCATCGACGCCCAAAGGTGTGACTGCACTGTCGGCTTCGAATGTGCGTGGCGTGCTGGGCCGGGAATTTTTACATGCGGTATTTGATGCTCGTGACGGTCTGGATGCACAAGCGCTGGCGATACTGGCTGGTGCGCTCAAGGCCGGCAGTTGGTTGATCCTGTTATCTCCGCAATGGAACCATTGGCCCGATTATCCGGATACTGACAGTCTGCGCTGGAGTGAGCAACCAGAACCGATTGCTACGCCCCGGTTTATCCGACACGTACAGCGTCAACTTATGGCTGATGACGATGTTGTACTGTGGCGTCAGCAGGATGCCGAGCCGGTAATCATGCCCCCCGGTTGTCGCCCAGATTGGCTACCTGCTACTGGCGAGCCGACATTCAGCCAGCACACTGTAGTGCAGCAATTGCTTCACACCACCTGTGCGGTATCTGTGATTATCGCGCCGCGTGGTCGCGGCAAATCGACGCTGGCAGGTATGCTGGCAAGTCAGTGTCAGGGTGGTTGCTGGGTAAGTGCCCCCTCGCGTGCTGCAGGCGAGATTTTGCTGCGGCAGGCAGGGGAAGCCGCGACGTTTTGGGCGCCGGATGCGCTATTGGCGTTCTGTCAGCAGCATGACACGCTGCCGGTGGACTGGCTGTTGATCGATGAAGCGGCGGCGATTCCTGCACCGATATTGCAAGCATTGCTGCCGTTTTTCCGTCGGGTGGTGATGACGACTACGGTGCAAGGGTATGAAGGAACAGGGCGGGGTTTTCTGCTTAAGTTTTGTGCGTCACTACCGGATTGGCGGGCTATCGAACTGACGGAACCACTGCGCTGGGCACAGCAAGATCCACTGGAGAAGATAGTGGATAGGATGATGCTGTTTGATACGGAAAAACAGGTGCCGGAACGGCTATGTGGCGTCTCCTTTGAGATTCGACATGAGCAGCGCGATGACTGGCTGAGTCAGCCTGAGCGTCTGGAAGGCTGCTACGGGCTGCTCTGCAGCGCCCATTATCGTACCTCACCATTGGATTTACGCCGCTTGCTGGATGCTCCTGGCATGTATGTCGCCAGCGCTTGTGTGGATGCGAGGGTGGGAGGCGTTATCTGGCTGGTGGATGAAGGCGGTTTGCCGGAGACGCTGGCGCAGGATGTCTGGGCTGGGCGACGACGTCCGAGAGGCAATCTGGTGGCGCAGTCGCTGGCGGCTCACGGCAACCAGTGGCGGGCACCGGTGCTGCGATCGCGCCGCATTAGCCGCATCGCGGTGCTGGCATCGCATCGAGGTCAAGGTATCGGGCAGGCACTGGTACGTGATCAACAGCAACAGGCTCGGCAGGAGCGGCTGGATTTTCTGTCAGTCAGTTTCGGTTTTCAACCTGAGCTGTGGCGGTTCTGGCAGCGTTGTGGGTTCCAGTTGGTGCGTATTGGTAGCCACATTGAGGCCAGCAGTGGGTGCTATAGCGCGATGGCATTGTTGCCGCTCAGTGATGAGGGGAGCGCGTTGGCAGTGTCCGCACATCGGGAGCTGCTCCGGGATTGGTTCTGGTTGCGACATAATATTCCGTTAGCATTGGATTTGCCGCTGGTGGCAGAGCAGGTGCTCACTGGGGATGACTGGCGCAATCTGGCAGGGTTTGCTTTGGCCCACCGCCCACCAGAAGCCTGCCAGGGGGCATTATCTCGCCTGATAATGCATTCGCCGATGGCACTGACCGCGCTGAGGTTGTGGCTTGAGCAAGGGCAAAGCATGGCGGAGTGTGTGCTCCAGCTCCAACTGGTGGGGAAAAAAGCGCTGCTCCAGCGCTGGCGTACCGAAACAGCTCAGGCGCTGCGTCAGATAGACGACGCTGCATGGCAACACTGGCATGACATTCTCTTACCATGATATTATTTCATTATAATATTATTTTATAATGATATTTCTTTATATCGAAATAAGTGGTTTTCTTTTCCTAATTTATTTCAAGTGGTAGCGATCACAATTTTGTAGTTCGATTTGTGATTTGGCCAGCTGATTTTCTGCGTTCATATACACTGATCCTGATACAGGATAATGGAATAACCTGTTCAATAAACCTCAATATTGACCCGCTATCGAGGAGCGTATAGTGACAACTGAACACGTTTGAAAATAGCCGGTTTCCCCTGAAGGTAACCGCAGGAGAGGCGATATGAAGCATGACTATTTTGTGGTGCAAAATCCACCTGCACCTAAGCAGTTGTTTTTACTATTTCATGGCGTAGGCGACAATCCGGTTTCCATGGGGCAAATTGGCCGTTATTTTGCTGACTCGTTCCCTATGGCACAGGTTATCAGCGTTGGTGGCCCGGAAGCAGTAGGGCTAGGCGAAGGACGGCAGTGGTTTTCGGTACAGGACGTTACAGAAGATAATCGTGGTCGCCGCGTTAACGCCGCTATGCCGCGTTTTATCGAGACTGTACGCTACTGGCAGAAAACGACGGGAATCGACTATTCCCACACGGCGCTGATCGGTTTTTCTCAAGGAACGATTATGATCCTTGAAGCGCTGAAAGCGGAGAAGAATCTGGCCGGGCGAGTTGTCGCATTCAGTGGTCGTTTTGCTGCTCTGCCGGATCAGCCGTTTTATGACATCGTCGTTCACCTGATTCATGGCGAGGAAGATCCGGTAATTACAGTGGATCATGCCCGTCAGGCGGCACAGAGTTTGCGAGCGCAAGGCTCAGATTTTACGCTGGATCTGGTGCCGCAACTGGGACACGCCATTGATAATCGCATGATGGAATGCGCACTGGATCGGCTGCATCATTACATCCCGAAACGCTTCTGGGATGAGGCAGTGATGGGCGCTCGCGGTGAACTGGTGGCATTCCGTTAAGGGACTGACAGCGGGGGTTGTAGCTCTCAACAAGGCGAATGCCATAAATAACAAGACCGGGTTACCTTCAGGTTTCCCGGCCTTCTATATTTTCAGGGGACGGAGTCAGGGTTTTTTCTGCGGCCAATCGTCGTCTTCGTCCCACTGTGCATTATTGTCACGGTGCGGCGGTAACGGTGGTTTGTTATGCAGAAAACGCTTATGATCAAGACGGCGCAGTTCCTTGATGCCGTTAACCAGCATCCCCAGTAGTACCAGCAGTATCACCCACCAGTAATCAGCCAGCCATCCCATGGTCGTTCCTCATTATATTCAGATAGTCAGTATCAGCGGATGCATTGCGTATCAACAGACAGTATAAAGCGCTGGAACAACATCGGTAGGTTTGGCTCCAGCCAGCGTCGACCAGCAATATCTTCCCCTTGCCAGGCTTGTAAGATGCATTCAGGCGTTAGCTGAGACATGGCGAGCCGGGCCAGAGGCGCGTAGCTGAGATGCCAGGGTTCTATGGCTACGCCGCCATTATCCTGAGCGAATGGGCGGTAAAAGCCGAAAGTGGCCATGTGCCCGGTCAGCCAGTCGCTAAGTTCGGCAAAATAACCGCCAGCCTGGTATTCCCATGGTTCCAGTTGCAGTTTTTGGCCGACGGGCAATTGGTCAGGGTCATAGATATCCAGATCGCTGCCCCAGTGGTGACGGCTGCTGCCCGGTAACGCCGACCAACGCAGGATTGCCTCGCAACGCGTGCCTTCGTCCAGCGTGAGCGCGTCTATCGGCTGGCTGTGCTGATCTAGCAGTGGGCGCAGGCCGGTGAACTTGCCGTTCCAGATGTGACGTTGACGTTCGAAATCCCGAAATGTACTGGCAGGTTGTAGGTTGAAGCCACCTTGTCGCGCCGCCTGCTGCATGGCAGTAAACGCTGCGACCGCTTCAGGTTGCAGGCGATGCGATTCGCTTAGCACCACCAGATGGCTGTCGCTTTTGCCAGTCAGGCAGGCGGGGGACATCATGCGATCAATTGCTCCATAATGCGTTGGTACATACGGCTTAGTAGTTGCAGATCGGCAGCGCTGACGCACTCGTCAACTTTATGAATAGTGGCATTGACCGGTCCCAGTTCCACCACTTGCGAACCCATACGGGCGATAAATCGGCCATCAGAGGTTCCACCGGTAGTCAGGAGCTGCGGAGTGATTTCACTGTAGTGCTCAACGGCGTTGACCACTGCATCCACCAGTTCACCGCGACCTGTCAAAAATGGATGACCGGACAACTGCCATTCCAGCGTGTAGTTGAGCTGGTGGCGATCCAGCAAGGCTTTGACCTGCGCTTTAATAAGTTCATCGGTCAGCTCAGTGCTAAAACGGAAATTGAACTGGACATACAGTTCGCCGGGAATCACGTTATTACTCCCCGTGCCTGCGTTGATATTAGCTATCTGCATACTGGTAGGTGGGAAAAATTCGTTGCCCTGATCCCAGACCGTTTCCACCAGTTCATTCAGTGCGGGCATAGCACGGTGCACAGGATTGTCTGCCAGATGCGGGTAAGCGACATGCCCCTGCACACCGTGAATCCGAAGATTGGCAGTGATCGAACCACGCCGGCCATTTTTCACCACATCACCAACCCGTTCGGTACTGGACGGCTCGCCTACCAGACAGTAGTCCAGCCGTTCCTGACGCGCCATCAATGCTTCCACAACCTTGACAGTACCGTTGACGGCACTGGCTTCTTCGTCAGAGGTGATGAGAAATGCCAGGCGTCCCTGATGATTGGGGTGCGCCGCGACAAACCGTTCCGCCGCTACGACCATTGCTGCCAACGAACCTTTCATGTCTGCTGCACCACGACCATACAACATGCCGTCACGAATAGTGGGTTCAAACGGTGGGGTCTGCCATTGGCTTTGATTACCAACAGGCACGACATCGGTGTGACCGGCAAACGCCAGTGTTTTTCCCTGACCACGCCAGGCCCAGAAGTTTTGGGTATCGCCGAAGTCCATCTTTTCGATGCTAAAACCAATGGCTTGCAGACGTTCGATCATCAGCGCCTGACAACCGGCGTCATCGGGGCTGAGGGATGGGCGTTTGATGAGTTGCTGGGCCAGTTCAATTACCGGGCAAGACATGTGAGGTGTTCTCCGTAAAAAAGTGCTGATAGCTGTCATCGCTGAAACCGAGCATCGTTTTTCCGTCATCGGTTACCAGCAATGGGCGTTTGATCAACGCGGGTTGTTCCAGCATAACAGTTTTTGCCGCGGCTTCGTTGGTGATGGTGTTGCGATACGTCTCTTCCAGTTTGCGCCAGGTGGTGCCGCGGGTATTCAGCAAGGGTTGCCAGCCAATGGCGTCAATAAAGGATTGCAAGCGCTCTATGTTCAACCCATCTATGCGGTAGTCATGAAAACGGTAATCGATTTTATGGTCTTCCAACCAACGTCGCGCCTTTTTTATGGTATCGCAATTCTTAATGCCGTACAGGATGATGGCCATATGTTTTAAATCCGTTATTTTTCATGTTTTAAGGAAAAAAAGCATACCTTATAAAGGTGATATACGGCATTTTATTAAAATTATCTTAAGAAATCATAGGGTTGGATTGGTTGGTGATATTGCGGAAATGCGAAGAAGAGCACAATTCTGCGCCCCAAGGCCTTTATCTTGGTCAAAAAAGAAGCGTATAATAACCCTGCAAGACAACAAAAAGCTTACGAGGTTACTATCATGATCGAGATTGAACTCAACAACTGGAAAAGCTTCATCGACGCAATGCTGCGTAAGTAATTGCTGATGTATTTAGACTAGTACAAATTTATTTACTGTCATTAGTCACCAGGTCCCTTATTGAGCATCGCCAAAGCAGCAACCTACGGGTTGCTGCTTTTTTATGTTGATCGTTATGTTTTTAATGGCCTGATTTTTAAAAATTAATTTTTGCTTAAGGTGGTTGTGTTATACGTACATTCCCGCATTTTACCCTGTTTTTTTCTTCTCATTTTTGTGATGAGTGTCGCTATTTTTTTCTCATGTTTTTCTGACCGCCAGCCTGGAAACTGATGGTTAAATGAGGAAACCTGAATAAATAAAAGAGGCTATTATTCGTATTGGTTGTTACTTGTACAGGTATGATCTGGAAACCGTCTCTCCAGTATTTTTCCTGTCATTTTGAACATAGGCAGTACCTACTATCCCCACGATTCGTTACGCTTTGGTCTAATCGCTGTGCTCACCTATAGGGAATCTATTGTGTTGCCCTTCTAACATACGTTGCATAGTGGTTGTTGGACTTCCCGTGTTCCTGCTGGCTGAGCTAATTGCACCTATTCTGATAGATCCTGAATGTTAAAATGTGGTCGAGACTGATAAATCTGTGGGGTGAATGGAGTCAGTTCGCTTTTTTATCATGTTTTATCACTTTTTGATGATGTTCGGCTGGACAAATGCGCCGCTACTTGCTGTACTGTATTTGACACAGATTTTGTGTCGTTCATTCATGTAAAGGTAAGTTTGATGTCTAAGATTAAAGGTAGCGTTAAGTGGTTTAATGAGTCCAAAGGATTCGGTTTCATTACTCCGGAAGATGGCAGCAAAGACGTGTTCGTTCACTTTTCTGCTATCCAGAGCAACGGTTTCAAAACCCTGGCTGAAGGTCAGCGTGTAGAGTTTGAAATCACCAGCGGCGCTAAAGGACCTTCTGCTGCTAACGTTATCGCTATTTAATTATACCGATTTCCTAAAAAACCCGCCTTATGGCGGGTTTTTATTTTGTATTTATCTGCCTTCCTCAGTGGGCACTCAGCCAGCCCATAAGCGCAAACGCCAGCGCCGTCATCATCAGTGAGCCAAGCACATTTATCAGTAAATTGAACAGTGCTGCGGCCCATTCGCCACTTTGCAGCAACGTCACCATTTCGTAGGAAAACGTAGAGAACGTTGTCAGACCACCGCAGAAACCGGTTGTGAGTAACAGCTTCCAGTGGGGAGGGAGGTCAGGTTGGCGCACGAAATACCCCATAGCCGCACCAATAATGAAGGCGCCGAGCAGGTTTGCCAGCAATGTGCCGGCGGGGATCTGGGGAAACAACGTATTAAAGCGTACGCTTAATTGCCAGCGTGCAACGCTGCCAATGCCACCACCAATAAAAACAGCAAGTAACGTACTGTACATAGTCACCTTTTCATTCAGGGGTAAGTTAGGCTACTCTCGAAAGGGCATGTGCGATGCCGATTGAGTGAATTTGCAGACATCATCAGCCGAAAGGGCGGTTATGGAGGAATGTCATCTCCGTTACTGGCGACAAGAGTTTACCCACATGCTGGTGTTTTTTGTAGCGGTGGTAGTTTTACTAAATGTATCTGCTGGTTATGAAGGAGCATGATATGAAAGTAGCGCTAGGCCAATTTGCAGTACAGCGTCTATGGCAAGACAATGCCCAGATCTGCATAACATTAATGGATCAGGCTGTGTCCGCAGGGGCTGATTTGCTGGTGCTGCCAGAAGCAGTGTTGGCTCGTGATAATTCGGACCCGGAATGGGGCGTGGGGTGCGCTCAGCCGATAAACGGCCCCTTTGTTAGTCAACTGCTGGCTGCCAGCCAGTCGCTGGATCTCAGCATGGTATTTACTCTGCATACCCCGGCTGCAGATGGTCGTGTGCACAATACATTGCTGGTTATTCGACGCGGAGAAATCCTGGCTCATTACCATAAGCTGCATTTATATGACGCTTTTACGGTACAAGAATCCCGCCGGGTGACGCCGGGCATGTCGTTACCACCAGTGGTAGAGATTGCGGGAATGCGTGTCGGGTTAATGGTATGCTACGACATCCGTTTTGCCGAGATGGCGCGCCAACTGGCGGTCAGCGGTGCCGATGTACTGGTGGTGCCGGCTGCCTGGGTGAAAGGTCCGCACAAGGAGTCGCACTGGGCGTTGCTGGCTCGAACGCGGGCGTTGGAGAATACCTGTTATCTGGTGGCAACAGGAGAGTGTAGCGACAGGAATATTGGCAATAGCATGGTGGTGGACCCAATGGGCATCATCATTGCTCAGGCTGCCGAGCAACCTGAATTGTTGTTGGCGGAGTTGACGCTGGAGCGTATTCAAGCTGTTCGTCACCAGTTACCTGTTCTACATCACAATCGCTTCAAGCCGCCTGTATTAAGATAACGGCAAGGCTATTTATTGGTATTATTGGTATCGGATAAAAAGCAGCGACTGATGATGGCATCTTACTTTGTTACAAAGTACCATTGTCTTATCCGGTATATCGATTTACAAAGAAATGAATTAAAGCGCAACGTGGCTTTTTCAGTTCACATTATCAGGTAGGTATGTATGGAAGGTATCAGTATTGCCAAGCTTTTAGTAATTGGCGCCTTGATTGTTCTGTTGTTCGGCACCAATAAACTGCGCAGTCTGGGTGGTGATCTGGGAGCGGCTATCAAAGGCTTTAAGAAAGCTATGAATGATGATCAGCCAGCGGCGAAATCTTCCGCTCAGGATGAACATCATACTGCTATCAGCGAAAATCGCCCTAAAGAATAATCGCATACGCTGACAGGTACCAAACAAAAAGCGGAGGGTTTTGCCCATCCGCTTTTTGTGTCTTTTATGATTTTGGTAAGACAAGCGTTGTAGACGATAGCCCACTATTTCACTTCAATCCCTTTGGCTTGCAGATCCGCATGATAAGAAGAACGAACGAATGGGCCGCAGGCCGCATGGGTAAAGCCCATTGCCAGAGCTTCTGCTTTCATTTCTTCAAATTCTTCCGGCGGCACATAACGCTGCACTGGCAGATGGTGACGACTCGGTTGCAGGTATTGCCCCAGCGTTAACATGGTTACACCATGACGACGCAGATCGCGCATTACGTCCAGAATTTCATTATTGGTTTCACCCAGACCCACCATCAGGCCGGATTTGGTCGGAATAGTCGGATGGATTGCTTTGAATTTCTCCAATAATTTCAGCGACCATTCATAATCGGCACCTGGACGAACCTGACGATAGAGGCGCGGCACGTTCTCAAGGTTATGGTTAAACACGTCTGGCGGCGTGGTAGTCAGAATATCCAACGCACGATCCATACGACCACGAAAATCCGGCACCAGTGTTTCGATTCTGATGCTTGGGTTTTTACGACGTATCGCGCTGATGCAGTCGGCAAAGTGCTGAGCGCCGCCATCACGTAGATCGTCGCGATCAACCGATGTGATGACGACGTAGCGCAGCCCCATATCATGGATGGTTTGAGCCAGTTTTTCTGGCTCGTTGGCATCGGGTGTCAGCGGGCGGCCATGGGCAACATCGCAGAATGGACAACGGCGGGTACAAATGGCACCAAGGATCATGAACGTGGCGGTACCGTGATTAAAACACTCCGCCAGGTTAGGGCAGGACGCTTCCTCGCAAACCGAGTGCAGACCATTGCGGCGCATGGCGTCCTTGATGCCCTGAATCCGGCTGGAATCCGCAGGTAGTTTTATCTTCATCCATTCTGGTTTGCGGAGCATTTCCTGACGCTCGGTGGCGACGGTGCGCACCGGGATCAGGGCCATTTTGTCTGCATCGCGGTATTTGACGCCACGTTCGATCTGAATCGGTTTACTCATGGTTGCGTAATTTCCAGTTCTGAATCGCTGTTATGAATTTATCTAAAATTCATTGGATTACGTGAGTTATTAAAATTTTTTTTAAAAAAACTCACAAAATTATATCATCTTTGCGCTCTGGCGAGCAGTCACAGAGCAACAAAATGCAGAAACAATGTAAATAAAATGTAATTAATGACCTGAGCTTACGCTATGCTCGGTACTTTGCGGGTGTGGTTCTCCCTGTTGCGGCCAGTTCCAGTCCAACCATTCCTGGTGCTGGTAGCCCAGCAGATCCATAAACGCTTTCACCATGACTGGAGCCGTTTTAGTCAACGTTGCGTCGGGAGCCAGCTCACTGAGCTGGGTCATGCTCATGCCGGCATAGCCACAAGGATTGATGCGCAGGAAAGGAGACAAGTCCATGGCAATGTTCAGTGCCAGACCATGGAATGAACAACCATGGCGGATACGTAAGCCCAGTGAGCAAATTTTACGCTCACCGACATAGACGCCGGGAGCATCGGGACGGGCGTGCGCATCAATCGCAAAATGTGCCAGTGTATTAACGACGGTATTCTCGATAGCGGTTACCAACTGGCGTACGCTAACCTTACGGCGTTTGATATCAACAAGCACATACATGACCTGTTGACCTGGACCGTGATACGTAACCTGGCCACCGCGATCACTCTGAATCACCGGAATATTGCCGGGCATCAGCACGTGTTCGGCTTTTCCCGCTTGTCCCTGAGTGAAAACGGGCAGATGCTGCACCAGCCATAACTCATCAAGACTGCTGCTGTCCCGTTGCTCGGTAAAAGTGTGCATAGCCTGCGACACCGGTTCGTAAGGCTGTACGCCCAACTGGCGCACGATGATCGTGTCACGTACTATGATCGTATCCTGTTGCAAGAGTGTCATCGCCGGGTGAAGAAGAAATAAACGTAATTATAGCGGGGGGATGCTGGAGCGAATAGCGGTTTCCTTGCTTGTCTCCGGATAAAGGAGACAAGGTCGGAGAGTCGGGCGCATTACAGTACTACACGCACGATATCAATATTGCCCAGTTCTTCGTACAGTGTCTCAACCTGCTCAATATGGGTGGCGATGATAGTGATCGACACTGAATGGTAGTTGCCTTTGGTGCTGGGCTTAACTTGTGGGGTGTAGTCACCGGGAGCATGGCGCTGAACCACTTCCACAACCTGATCTACCAGCTCCGGTTTTGCCAGCCCCATGACCTTGTAGGTAAATGAGCATGGAAATTCAAGCAATTCGTTGAGTTTGGTTTTCATGGTGACTCCAGAGTTATTCATTAACACAGAAATTATTACTCCCGCCGAAGCGGGAGTGTTAAGTATGACTTAAAGATGGTCGATCAATCCTTAAGTGAGCAACATAAGGGTGATTGCTCAGGATTCAAGGGGGATCAACTGAACCAGCGGTGGAACATCAATTTGATGTAATCGAACAGACGTCCGAAGATACCGCCTTCTTTGACTTCGTTCATCACTACCAGTGGACGCTGGTCGATCACCTTGCCATCCAGTTGGAAGTTAATAGTACCGACCACCTGGTTTTTAGCCAGTGGCGCATGTAGCTCTGTATTGGTGAGAACATAACTGGCTTTCAGATCTTTCATGCGACCGCGTGGGATAGTGATGTAAACATCTTTATCCACACCCAACGATACCCGATCACTATTGCCGAACCAGACCGGTTCGGATGCAAATTCTTTACCGGTTTTCAGTGGCGCTACGGTTTCAAAGAAGCGGAAACCCCAGGTCAGCAGTTTCTTACTTTCCGCTTCACGCCCTTTGAAAGTGCGCCCTCCCAGAACCGCGGAGATCAGGCGCATCTGGCCTTCGGTTGCAGAGGCTACCAGATTGTAACCGGCAGATGACGTGTGGCCGGTTTTGATGCCATCAACAGCCAGGCTGCTATCCCACAACAGGCCATTGCGGTTCAACTGGCGGATATTGTTGAAGGTAAATTCTTTCTCTTTATAGGTCGCGTATTCGTCCGGTACATCACGAATCAACGCCTGACCAATCAGTGCCATGTCACGGGCTGAACTGAATTGTCCTTCCGCATCCAGACCATGAACGGTTTTGAAGTTGGTATTCTGCAATCCCAATGCCTTGACGTAACCATTCATCAGGTTGACGAACGCATCCTGACTGCCTGCCACGTAATCTGCCATGGCTACACAGGCATCGTTGCCGGATTGCAGAATAATCCCTTTGTTCAGCAAATAAACCGGCACGCGATCACCCGGTTTGAGGAACATCAGTGAGGAACCCTGAAAATCAGGGTTGCCGGTAGCCCAGGCATCTTTGCCAATCGTTACGACGTCGTTCGGGCTGATTTTTCCGGATTTAATCGCCTGACCGATTACATAACTGGTCATCATTTTGGTCAGGCTGGCAGGGTTGCGACGGGTGTCGGCGTTCTTTTCCGCCAGTACTTTACCTGAGTTGTAATCAATCAGGATGTACGCTTCGGCATCAATATCCGGGACGGCAGGAATCATGGTTTTCAGATTAATGTCGTCTGCGTAGGCGAATGTGGATGCACTAATGGCGAGCAACGTGCCGAGCGCAATACGTTTGGTAAAACAAGACGTGATTACTGTTTTCATGATTGGAACAACAACATCCGTGGGTATAAGTTAAAAAACGAGCCACACTATAGCAGATGAAAATCGGGGCGGCACCAGACAATGCGTTACGCGATTTTGCCGATCACCGAAGGCGACAAGGTTATCGCTTGTGTGGATAAAGAAAGAGGGAATTTATCCCTCTTTCGACTGTAAATTCGTTACTGTGCACCAGACACGGTAGTGACAAATGACGGTTGCTGCGCTTCGCTGGAAAGGCGCTGTTGCAGGTCGACAGCTTGCTGACGGCTCTGGAATGGGCCTAACTGAATTCGGTACAAGCTGTTATTCAGAGTGATTTTTCCGGGAACGCGAAAACGTTCGTTCAGGCTCTTGAGCCAGGTTTGCGCTCGTTGTTGGTCACTCAGTGCGCCAACTTGTACCACAATGTTGCCGGAACCGGCTGGGATGGCTGATTGTGACAATGGGCGTGATGGTGCGGCAACCGGCGCTACGGCAACCGGTGCTGAATGCGTTGAGACCGGTTCCGACCCTTCCAGCACGCCGCTGGGCAATGGCTTAGGCGCACCGAGGAAACTGCCTGTGGTCGATGAGCCAGCGCTATTGATAGACGTAGTGCCGCTAACGATGCTGTTGCCACTATTTGATGATGGAGCCAACGTAGCATTACTGATTGGTTTCACTGGGGCTGCGGTTGGCGGTGCGCTTTCCATCATCGGCGTTCCCAGACCGCTGGAACCCAGCGTCGGGCGTGACGGTAAGGCAAAACTCTGTTTGGCAACACGGGTGCCGATGGTTCCTGGTCCTGAAAGCGAGCCGTCCGGCGCGACATTGATGAAATCTACTTTCACCTTGGTGTTGTTAGACAAGTTAAGGCGGTCTGCCGCGCCTTTAGTCAGATCGATGATTCTGCCCGGCGTATAAGGTCCACGATCATTGATGCGAACCACCAGTCGGCGGCCATTACTGAGGTTGGTTACACGCACATAACTGGGGATTGGCAGGGTAGGGTGAGCGGCGGCCATGGCATTGACATCAAATTCTTCACCGGTTGCTGTGCGGTTGCCGACAGACTCGCGATCATGCCAGGCGGCGAACCCGCTTTCACTGAAGTTTTCCGGATTTTTGACAATATGATAGGTTTTGCCATTCATGCTGTAATCCTGCATGTTGGCGGGGTTAAATGGTTCGTAACGCGGCTCCACGCCGCCGATTTCTTCCACCGGGCCGTTGTATGTCGTGGCCTGCGGTGAGTGAGTCTGAGGTTGCTCCGTCACGGCACAACCTGCCAGAGCCAGGCTGATCGCACCAATCCAAACCCAATCCTTACGCATTGCTCACCTCTATAAATTCTTGGATAACATTTTGCGGTGAGTGTGTATCGACATCACGATACCGAATCCCGCCATCAAGACCACCAGCGCCGACCCGCCATAACTGACCAGCGGTAATGGCACGCCGACCACCGGCAGAATACCACTCACCATGCCGATGTTAACAAACACATACACGAAAAAGATCAGCATCATGCCACCGACCATCACCCGGCCAAACGATGTTTGGGCATTGGCGGCAATCACCAGTCCACGCATGATCAGGAACAGATAGAGCGCCAGCAGGATCAGCACGCCGATAAGTCCTAACTCTTCTGCCAGCACGGCAAAAATGAAATCGGTATGACGTTCCGGCAAAAATTCTAACTGCGACTGAGTTCCTTGCAGCCAGCCTTTGCCAGAGAGGCCTCCGGAGCCGATAGCAATCTTCGACTGAATAATATGGTAGCCTGCGCCGAGCGGGTCGGTTTCTGGATCAAGCAGCATCATGATACGGTCGCGTTGATAATCATGCATCAGGAAGAACCAGAGCACGGGAATGAATGCGGCCAGCAAAATGGCGGCAATCGCTATCAACCGCCAGCTCATGCCAGCAAGGAACAGGACGAACAGACCAGACGCACAAATCAGGATAGCGGTGCCAAGGTCTGGTTGTGCGGCTACCAGCATGGTAGGGGCGAAGGTCAACACCAGTGCGATACCGGTATTTTTTAGCGACGGCGGGCACATGTCGCGGTTGATGTAGCGAGCTACCATCAGCGGCACGGCGATTTTGGCAATTTCCGATGGCTGGAAACGCACCACGCCTAAGTCGAGCCAGCGCTGCGCCCCTTTACTGATCTGACCAAAGACATCCACCATGACCAACAGAATAAAACAGAAAATGTACAGGTAAGGTGCCCAGCTCTCATAGACTCGCGGCGGAATTTGCGCCATGCCTATCATGACGACCAGCCCCAACACGCATTGGGCCGCTTTTCGCTCCATCATGCCGATGTCCTGCCCGCTGGCGCTCCACATGACGAACAGGCTATAGCCCAGCAACGCCATTACACACAGAAGGAAAGGCAGGTCAATGTGCATTTTGGTCCAGATTGAGCCTTTTTGTTGACTGTCTGTCATGGTGTCTCTACTCGGTTTCACTGCCCGGCGGCGACGGCGGCGCATCCGGCAGGTTGGTATTGTTGTCGCCCAGCATAATATGGTCGAGGATCTGACGCACAATGGTCCCGATGGCTGGCCCTGCACCGCCGTTTTCCAGAATGATGGACATGGCGACTTTCGGATTGTTGTAAGGGGCGAATGCCACCATCAGTTTGTGGTCGCGCAGTCGCTCGGCAATCCGGTTTGCGTTATAGGTTTCGTTTTCCTTCAGGCCGAAGACCTGTGCCGTACCTGATTTAGCGGCAATCTTATATGGCGCGTCAGCGAAGAACTTGTGGGCAGTGCCGTTAGGGCGGTTGGCTACGCCGTACATGCCGTCTTTGACAATCTCCCAGTAACCAGAGCGGATATCACCGATTTGCTGGTGTTGCGATTGACGGTATGGCACCTGAGTATTATTTTCCTGTGTGCTGTTGAGCAGGTGTGGTGTTTTCACCTGACCGTCATTAATAAGCGTAGTCAGCGCCTTGAGCATTTGAATCGGTGTTGCGGTCCAGTAACCCTGACCGATGCCGACAGGAATGGTATCCCCTTGGTACCAGGGTTTTTTATAACGCTTCATTTTCCATTCACGCGTCGGCATGATGCCTGGACTTTCTTCTTTGTCAGACAAATCAATCCCTGTTCGCTGCCCGTAACCAAATTTGTTCATCCATTCCGACAAACGGTCAATCCCCATGTCATAGGCAACCTGATAGAAGAAGGTATCGGCAGACTCTTCCAGTGATTTGGTCAGGTTTAAACGGCCATGTCCCCATTTTTTCCAGTCACGAAAACGTTTTTCTGAACCAGGCAGTTGCCACCAACCAGGGTCGAATAGCGATGTATAGGGAGTGATGACTCCGGAACTGAGCGCAGACACGGCAATATAAGGTTTGACGGTAGAAGCAGGTGGATAAACCCCTTGCGTCGCGCGGTTGATAAGTGGGCGGTTAGGATCATTTAGCAAGGCGTGGTAAGTCTTACTGGAAATGCCGTCCACAAACAGGTTCGGGTCATAGCTGGGTGTAGAGACCATTGCCAGAATAGACGCCTCTTTCGGGTCGGTCACGACTACAGCGGCACGGCTGCCCGTCAGTAGTTTTTCGATATAAAGCTGGAGATTGAGATCCAGCGTCAGGGTGATATCTTTACCGGCCTGTGGAGGCTGCTCGTGCAACTGACGGATCACGCGGCCACGGTTATTGACTTCCACTTCTTCATAGCCCGGTTTGCCATGCAGCACATCTTCGTAATAGCGCTCGATGCCGAGTTTGCCGATGTCGTGAGTCGCTGCGTAGTCTGCCAGCTTACCTTCCTGATCGAGCCGTTCCAGATCTTTATCGTTGATTTTGGAAACATAGCCGATGACATGGGTCAGGGCAGCACCGTAAGGATAGTAACGGCGTTGGTAACCTTTGACTTCCACACCGGGGAAACGGTACTGGTTGACGGCAAAGCTCGCCACCTGCACTTCGGTCAGACCGGTTTTGACCGGGATGGAAGTGAAACGGCGTGAGCGCTTACGCTCTTTTCTAAAGTTATCAATATCTTCATCAGTCAGGTCGATGACTGATTTGAGCGCCTGCAAGGTCTCTTCCAGATTGTTGACCTTTTCGGGAATCAGTTCCAACTGGTAGATGGTGCGGTTGAGTGCCAGAGGGGTGCCGTTGCGGTCATAGATGATGCCGCGGCTGGGGGCAATCGGCACCAGTTTGATACGGTTTTCGTTCGAGCGGGTACGATAATCGTCAAAACGTAAAACCTGCAGGTGGTATAGGTTAGCCACCAGAATACCGCTTAGCAGCAGAATACCCAGGAACGCGACCAGCGCCCGGCGTACAAATAGGGCTGCTTCAGCCGTATAGTCACGAAAGGGTTTACGTTCTATGTTCATCCAGCGATTGCTACTTCACAGGGTTCGTCATCTGCCTTACTCCCGATGGTAAGGATGATTAGTGGTAATGCTCCAGGCTCGGTACAAACTTTCCGCCACCAATACGCGCACCAGCGGATGCGGCAGCGTGAGCGGCGATAGCGACCAACTTTGCTCCGCAGCAGCCTTGCATTGAGGTGCCAACCCTTCCGGGCCGCCAATCAGCAGGCTGATGTCGCGTCCGTCCTGTTTCCAGCGTTCCAGCTGTTGCGCCAACTGTGGCGTTTCCCAGCGTGAGCCAGGAATATCCAGCGTCACGATACGGTTGCCTTTACCTACGGCTGCCAGCATCAATTCGCCTTCGCGTTCCAGAATCCGTTTGATATCTGCGTTTTTCCCACGCTTACCTGCCGGAATCTCTACTAGTTCAAACGGCATGTCTTTAGGAAATCGGCGAAGATAATCGGTAAAACCTGTCTGCACCCAGTCAGGCATCTTGGTACCGACGGCGACCAGTTGCAGCTTCATATCAGCCCCAGAGTTTTTCCAGTTCGTACAGGTGGCGGCTTTCTTCCTGCATCACATGTACGATCACATCACCGAGGTCTACCACTACCCAATCGGCGTCGTTTTCGCCTTCAACGCCCAGTGGCATCAGCCCGGCAGCGCGGGATTCCTGCACAACATGATCGGCGATGGAGGTGACATGACGGCTGGATGTACCAGTGCAAATAATCATGCAGTCAGTGATACTGGATTTCCCTTTTACATCAAGGGTTACGATATCCTGACCTTTCAAATCGTCTAGTTTATCAATAACGAAATCTTGGAGTGCTTGGCCTTGCAAAGGTTCCCCCTTTGATAAGTGGTTAATCAGCCGGTTACGCGGACTGGCTTGGTGGCATCAGTGAGAACAGCCGTTTCTCCGCTACGAAAGTGAGGCGGCAGGGCAGATGATTTTCCTGCGGCTGAAACCAGCGGCGGAGTATATCACGGCCTTATAGTGAGTGGTATCGACGCGTAGCTATAGGTAGAGTCCTTGTGTGTCAATGTACTTCAGCACACTTTCAGGCAACAGGTCATGGCAGTCGATGCCCTGTTGCCGACGCTGACGGATTTCAGTGGCCGAAATCGATACGAACGGCGTATGGGCGAGGTAAATCAGCCCATGACGCTGGCGGTGTAACTGTTCAGCATCATCGGTCTGATGGTCGGCCAGCCAGGACTCTAGCTCGGCGGTATCCAATTGCTGACGATAGCCAGGGCGGGCACACACCAGCAGATGACAGTAATCCAGTATTTCCTGCCAGCGATGCCAGCGATGCAACGTCAGCAGTGAGTCCTGACCAATAATGAATGCCAGAGGCGCACTGTCGCTTTTTTCAACGCGCAGCGTTTCCAGCGTATCAATGGTGTACGACGGCGTAGCGCGCTGCAGTTCACGATCATCGACCTGAAACAACGGATTACCGCGTATCGCCAGTTCGACCATGGTTTTGCGCTGGGTAGCGCTGGCTTCTGGCTGTTCTCGGTGTGGCGGTACGTTATTAGGCAGCAGAATAACATGCTGAAGGCCGGTTTCCTGCGCCAGCGCAGCGGCTGGACGCAGATGCCCGTAGTGAATCGGGTCAAACGTGCCGCCAAAGTAGGCGGTCAGAGGGGGGATAACCAAATCACTATACCTCAAGCAGGCTGTCAGGCAGCGCTTTACCGCACAATATCATCGACAGCGTTTCCAGTTCGGCCCAGACCGGTTGCCCATAATTTTGCTTCAGAGTGATCTCCAGTCGGCTCAGCAGGGTAATCGCTTGCTGTAATTGCGTCAACGACAGGCGTTGCAATGCCTGCGTCAGTAGTGGCCGACGGTTTTGCCATATCTTGTGCTGGTCAAGCAGGGTGCGCAACGGTGTGGTTGCTATGTGCCGTTTTAGCTGTAGCAACAGCAATAATTCCCGCTGTACGGTGCGCAGCAGGATAACCGGTTCGCAATCTTCCAGACGTAATTGCTGCAAAATGTGCCATGCTCGCTTGCTTTTGCCGCCGAGAAGCGCATCCAGCCAGTGGAATGGCGTAAAGTGAGCAGCATCATTCACTGCTTGTTCGACTCGCGGCAACGTCAGTTTGCCGTCCGGATACAGCAGCGATAATCGCTCCAGCGCCTGTACTAACGCCAGCATATTTCCTTCATAACAATAGCAAATTAGCTGACTGGCGGCGTCATCCAGTTCCAGTTTCATGTGTTTAGCGCGTTGCGCTACCCAACGGGGAAGCTGTTCCTGTTCGGGCGTCATACAAGGAACGTACACGCCCTGCTGTGATAACGCTTTAAACCAGGCGCTGTTTTCCTGTGCTTTAGAGAGCTTACTGCCTCTTACTATCAACAGAATATCGGAATGTAGCAACGTGGAGAGCTTGACCAGTTGCTCGCTGGCAGGGGCGCCGGGACCGGCGTCTGTCAGTATCAACAACAGGGTCTGGCGAGAGGCGAACAAACTGAGTGCCTGACAGGTAGAAAAAATGCCATCCCAGTCGGTGCTGTTATCCAGCGTGAAACTGAAATGCTCCAGAAAATCCTGCTGACGGGCGGTAGTACGGATCTGATCCTGGCTTTCTTGCAGCAATAACGGTTCATTGCCAAACAACAGATAGCAACCGCGCAGCCCCTCATGGAGCTGCGCGGTGAGTTGTTCGGGATAGAGACGAATCATTGGTGCGCCGGAGTCACAGTCTTAGCAGTCGCTTGCTGATTGCTTTTTATGTTCTGGCTGCCTTTGATGGTCAATAGCTTACGCACCAGTTGCTGAGCTGCCTGTTGACGCATTTCCTGCAGGATAATCTCCTGTTCGGCCTCTTTAGCTAAGGCAGCGAGTGGATTATCAAAGAAGGAACGGAAAACCGTCACATTCAGTGGATAAATATCGTCCCCTGGAATCAGCACTTGTGCTTTCAGCTCCATAACAAATTGATACTCTGCCGTTTTTCCGTCCTGGAAAATGGAGACCGTGCTGCGTGACAGGGTTTCGCCCAGATAACGCAGTGACGGAATGTCCTTACGTTTAGTGTCTTCAGACACCTGGATATTGTTAAGACGCAACTGCTCACGAATAGCTCTGGTCGTCGGGCCATAGGGATCGCCGCTATCTAGAATCAGATTATGCAACTGCGTGGGGAGTTGAGTCGTGCCGCGCAGATGAAAGCCGCAACTGGCGGTCATTAAGACCGCCAGCCCCAGCACCAGCGTTAGAAACGGGTGTCGCACAGTACCTCCTTGCCTTAACCTACAACCAGGTTAAGCAGTTTGCCCGGAACGAAAATCACCTTGCGGACAGTCACGCCATCCAGATATTTTGCCACCAGCGGTTCCTGTGCTGCACGCTCACGAACCTGCTGTTCGGTGGCATCGGCTGCCACAGTAATCTTGCCGCGGACTTTACCGTTGACCTGCACCACGACCAGACGGGAATCCTCGACCATTGCCTGCTCGTCTGCGACCGGCCAGGGCGCCTGATCGATGTCGCCTTCGCCTTTCAGTTCATTCCACAGCACGAAACAGGCGTGCGGGGTGAACGGGTACAGCATCCGCACCACTGCCAGCAATGTTTCCTGCGTCAGCGCGCGATCCTGTTCAGATTCTTGCGACGCTTTAGCCAGCTTGTTCATCAACTCCATAATCGCTGCGATAGCGGTGTTGAAAGTTTGGCGACGACCGATATCGTCAGTCACCTTGGCGATGGTTTTGTGCAGGTCTCGACGCAGCGCTTTCTGCTCTTCTGTCAGTGTCGCTGCATCCAGTGGTTGGGTAGCGCCTTTTCCGGTGTGGTCATAGACCTGTTTCCATACGCGCTTCAGGAAGCGGTTGGCCCCTTCAACACCGGACTCCTGCCACTCCAACGTCATTTCTGCCGGAGACGCGAACATCATGAACAGGCGCACGGTGTCGGCACCGTAGCGTTCCACCATCACTTGAGGGTCAATGCCGTTGTTTTTGGATTTCGACATCTTGCTCATACCGGCATACACCAGTTCACGACCTTCGTTGTCGAACGCTTTGATAATGCGGCCTTTATCATCGCGCTCCAGCGTAACGTCGACCGGTGAGACCCAGATACGCTCGCCGTTGTTGCCAGGATAATAGAAGGCATCGGCCAGCACCATCCCCTGGCACAGCAGGCGTTTCGCTGGTTCATTGGAGTTCACCAGACCTGCGTCACGCATCAGCTTGTGGAAGAAGCGGAAATACATCAGATGCATGATGGCGTGTTCGATACCACCGACATACTGATCTACCGGTAGCCAGTAGTTAGCAGCAGCTGGATCGAGCATCCCTTGATCATATTGTGGGCAGGTATAACGTGCGTAATACCATGACGACTCCATGAAGGTATCGAAGGTGTCGGTTTCACGCAGTGCCGGCTGACCGTTGACCGTGGTTTTGGCCCATTCAGGATCGGCTTTAATCGGGCTGGTGATGCCGTCCATGACCACGTCTTCCGGCAGAATGACCGGCAACTGGTCTTCCGGTGTTGGGATTACCGTGCCGTCTTCCAGCGTCACCATCGGGATAGGCGCACCCCAGTAACGTTGACGGGATACGCCCCAGTCACGCAGACGGTAATTGACCTTACGTTGACCAACACCCAACGACACGAGCTTGTCGGCAATGGCGTTGAACGCGGCGTCAAAATCCAGGCCGTCAAATTCACCGGAATTAAACAAGCGACCTTTTTCAGTCTGCGCCTGAGCGGACAGATCCGGCTCGCTGCCATCTGTTGCCAGAATAACCGGCTTCACCGGCAGGTTATATTTGTGGGCGAATTCCCAGTCGCGTTGGTCATGCCCCGGTACTGCCATTACCGCACCGGTGCCGTACTCCATCAGCACGAAGTTGGCGGCCCATACCGGTACGTTTTCGCCGGTCAGCGGGTGGATGGCGAACAGACCGGTGGCGACGCCTTTTTTCTCCATCGTTGCCATGTCGGCTTCCGCTACTTTGGTGTTGCGGCATTCAGCGATGAAGTCTTGCAGCGTCGGATTGTTTTTCGCCGCTTTTAACGCCAGCGGGTGACCTGCCGCTACGGCGACATAGGTTACGCCCATGAAGGTATCTGGACGCGTAGTGTAAACTGTCAGCGTATCGTCGCCGTCCGCAATCCGGAAAGTGATTTCCACCCCTTCAGAGCGACCAATCCAGTTTCGCTGCATGGTTTTGACTTGCTCCGGCCAGCTTTCCAGCGTATCGAGGTCGTTGAGCAACTCATCGGCATAAGCGGTGATTTTGATAAACCACTGGGGGATTTCCTTGCGTTCTACTTTGGTATCGCAACGCCAGCAACAACCATCGATCACCTGCTCGTTGGCCAGTACGGTCTGGTCGTTAGGGCACCAGTTTACCGCTGAGGTTTTTTTGTAAACCAAGCCTTTTTCGTACAATTTGGTGAAAAACCACTGTTCCCAACGGTAGTAATCCGGCTTACACGTTGCTACTTCGCGATCCCAGTCATAACCGAAACCCAGCAGTTTCAGCTGGTTTTTCATGTATTCGATATTGGCGTAGGTCCAGGGCGCCGGTGCCGTCTTGTTTTTCACCGCCGCGCCTTCTGCTGGCAGGCCGAAGGCGTCCCAGCCGATTGGCTGCAGCACGTTTTTGCCCAGCATACGCTGGTAGCGGGAGATCACGTCGCCGATGGTGTAGTTACGCACATGGCCCATGTGTAGACGGCCAGAAGGATAAGGCAGCATGGAAAGACAATAGTATTTTTCCTTGCCGGGTTCTTCGGTCACTTTGAAAGTCTGTTTTTCTTGCCAGTGAAGCTGGACGTGCGCTTCGATCTCTTCTGGGCGGTATTGCTCTTGCATGGCTGCCAGTGGTCCTTAGTGAAAATTGCTACCTCAGTAGCATGTTTTGTTTCATTTTAAAAGATCCGCATAGCATAGCTGATAAGCGACTGGCTCAACAACCGCTTGAGGCGCTCAGTGGCTGATTTATACGGCTTTAGGTAACGAAGAACGCTGTAGGATGTGGCCAAATACTGAGTATTGGGAAGCGGCTCCCGGTGGCATCGGAAAAATCATCTACACTAGGCAGTGTTACGCATTATTGCGGGACGTAGTCCAGGCTGAGCAGGCCCGTCGATAAGCGCTTTACAGGCTAAGGAGTTACGATGAGCAAAGTGGTTCAGTATTACCGGGAGCTGATGTCCGCCGTTACCGAATGGTTAAGTCGCGGCGAGCGGGACATAGGTAAACTGATGTCGGATGCCAGGCGTCAGTTGCAGGAAACCAATGAGCTGACACAAAAGGAGATTGAACAGGTAATACTGGCGCTCCAGCGTGATCTGGAAGCGTTTTCCCTTAGTTACGAGGAGAGCCAGAATACCTTTTCTGACAGTGTGTTCGTGCGTGTTGTCCGCGAAAGTGTGTGGCAAAACCTGGCGGATATCACCGACAAGACTCAACTGGAGTGGCGCGAAGTGTTCAAGGATGTGAGTCATCACGGCGTATATAGCAGTGGTGAAATCGTCGGACTCGGTAATTTGGTGTGCGAACAATGTCACCACCACATTGCTTTTTATACACCTGAAGTGCTGCCGCGATGCCCGAAATGCGGCCATGACCAGTTTCATCGTCAGCCGTTTTCGCCCTGAGAGGGACACAGAAAAACAAGGGTGCCGACGCCCCCTTGTTTTTGAATGAAGCAAGGCAAATTAATGCAGAATTTTTGCCAGAAAATCTTTGGCGCGATCAGAACGCGGGTTACCAAAGAAGTCCTCTTTGCGGGTGTCTTCAATGATTTTGCCTTCGTCCATGAAGATGACGCGATGCGCCACCTTGCGGGCGAACCCCATCTCATGGGTCACCACCATCATGGTCATGCCTTCCTGGGCCAGTTCCACCATCACGTCCAGCACTTCGTTGATCATTTCCGGGTCGAGCGCCGAGGTCGGTTCGTCAAATAGCATTGCTACCGGGTCCATACACAAGGCGCGAGCGATCGCCACACGTTGTTGCTGGCCGCCGGACAACTGCCCAGGGAATTTGTTGGCATGGGCGGACAGACCGACACGCGCCAGCAGTTTCAATCCTTTCTCGCGGGCCGCCTCTTTGTCGCGCTTGAGGACCTTCACCTGCGCCAGTGTGAGGTTGTCAACGATAGACAAGTGAGGGAACAGTTCAAAATGCTGGAACACCATACCGACTTTGGCGCGTAATTGTGCCAGATTGGTGCGTTTATCGTTGACAGTGATGCCGTTAACTTCGATCTGACCTTGTTGGATCGGTTCCAGGCCGTTAACGGTTTTGATTAAAGTCGATTTTCCGGAGCCGGAAGGTCCGCAAACCACCACTACTTCACCTTTTTTCACTTCAGTGGAGCAGTCAGTCAGCACCTGAAATTGACCATACCATTTAGAAACATTTTTCAGGAAAATCATCAAACTGTCCTTCTCTTCAAATAATTGACCAGCATCGACGCCGAGAGGCTGATAGCAAAATAGACAAACCCGGCGAACAGGATCATTTCTACCTGGGTGCCGTCGCGTTCACCGATAGTGGATGCAGTGCGGAAAAAGTCCGCCAGACTGAGCACATACACCAGCGAGGTATCCTGAAACAGCACGATACCCTGAGTTAGCAGTAAGGGTATCATGGCCCGGAACGCCTGCGGCAGAATCACCAGTTGCATGGATTGCCAGTGGGTCATTCCCAACGCCAGCGCTGCTGAAGCCTGGCCGCGAGAAATACTCTGGATACCGGCGCGGATAATCTCGGAATAATAGGCCGCCTCGAACAACGAAAAGGCTACCATAGCCGACACCAGCCGAATATCGGTTTTCGCAGACAGGCCAAGCACATTTTGTAATAAGCTCGGTACAATCAGGTAGAACCATAACAGCACCATGACCAGCGGTACTGAGCGAAACAGGTTGACGTATAGTGTGGCAAACCAACTGATAGGTTTGATAGGCGACAGGCGCATCACCGCCAGCACGGTCCCCCAAATGATTCCCACCACCACTGCGGTTAGGGTGATCTCCAGCGTTACGCCCATTCCATTGATCAAATAGGGCAGGCTGGGCGGAATTGAACTCCAGTCAAAGTTATACATTTATTTGCTCCCCAGGTTGCCCGGCAAACGGGTTTTACGCTCTACAATCTGCATCAGCAACATGATGATGACGTTGATGCCAACATAGGCCAGCGTAATTGCGCTGAACGATTCGTAGGCGTGGGCAGAATAATCCAGCAGTTTGCCAGCCTGAGCCGCCATATCCATCAGACCAATGGTGGAAGCGATGGCGGAGTTTTTTACCAGGTTGAGCATTTCCGAGGTCAGTGGCGGCACAATGACCCGATAGGCGTTGGGTAACAAGACATAACGGTAGGTTTGGGGAAGCGTCAGGCCGATCGCCAGACCAGCCGCCTTCTGGCCGCGTGGTAATGACTGAATGCCTGCCCGCACTTGCTCGCACACACGCGCAGCGGTGAACATGCCCAGACAAAACATGGAAGAGAGGAAAAACTGAATATTGGGGTCCAGCTCAGCCTTAAACCACATGCCGATTTTGGTTGGCAATAATTCCGGCACCACCAGATACCAGCTAAAAAACTGTACAATTAACGGTACATTACGAAACATCTCCACATAGCAGGTGCCGATGCCAGCCAGCAGACGATGCGGGACGGTACGCAGAATACCCAGCAGTGAACCCAACAGGAAGGCGATGACCCAGGCACACAAGGAAAGCGACACGGTGACCTGCAGGCCGGAAATAATCCACCCCAGATAAGTGGTATTTCCGAACGGAGCAGGTTGCAGGAAAATACCCCAGTTCCAATCTATTGACATAATGAACTCCGGTAAAAAAAGGGTAGCGTCCGCTACCCCGAAGATTGGTGAGTGGCTCATGGATTCGCAGAATGGGGAACGGCCACGCTGCGCCTGTCTGTCTTGCCACGAATCAGCAATCGGAAGGCAGATTACTGCCCTTTATTGTCATTATTAATTCGGTTATAGCGCCTTATCGTTCGGTGCTTTGAACAGAGCTTTCATGTCATCGGACAGCTCAAAGTTCATGTTCAGGTTTTTCGGTGGAATCGGTTTTTTGAACCAGGTATCGAACCATTTTTCAGCTTCGCCGGAGGTCTGAATCTGGCTTACGGTCGCATCCACCAGTTGTTTGAATTGAGCATCGTCTTTGCGCAGCATACAGCCGTAGGCTTCGCGGGATTGCGGCGTGCCAGTGATAACCCATTCATCCGGGGTTTTAGCTTTGGCGCGCTCACCCGCCAGCAAGGCATCATCCATCATGAACGCGACTGCGCGGCCACTTTCCAGCGTGCGGAACGAGTCGCCATGGTCTTTGGCGCTGATGATGCGCATGTTGAGCTTTTTCTCTTCGTTCATCTTGTTCAGCAGCACTTCAGACGTGGTGCCGGATGTGACAACGACGGCTTTACCAGCCAGATCGCTGAAATCTTTGATGGCAGAGTCTTTCTTGGTCAAAAGACGTGTGCCGATGATAAATATGGTATCGGAGAAGGCGACTTGCTGCTGGCGTTCCAGGTTGTTGGTGGTGGAGCCGCATTCCAGATCATAGGTGCCGTTTTGCAGCAGTGGGATACGGTTTTGTGAGGTAATGGGGATTAGTTTTACTTGCAGGTTCGGCGCATCAAGTTTTTTCCTGACCGCTTCAACAATCTTGTCGGAGTATGCCTGAGAATAGCCTACCACTTTCTGCTGGTTGTCGTAGTAGGAAAACGGCACTGACGATTCACGATGACCAATAACGATAACACCATTGTCTTTGACTTTTTTCAGGGTGCCAGTCAGCTCTTCTGCATGGGCCAGACTTCCGGTTACCGAGATCAACAATAATGACAGTGCCAGTTTACGCAATTGCATGTTTTAACTCCTTTGTTGTTGTGAACGATGGCAATCATGGATGATGTAGCCCTGGGGTTCAGGCCAGCCATGTTGTGCACCGCTAAAGAGCGAATAAAACGCTGCCATATTTAAAAATAGCGGATTGTAAACATATTGAAACGGGAATGTTTGTTTTTTGCGAGGCGTCCCGCACCAAAGTGCTGCAATAAAAAACTTATGGCACTAGTTTGGTGCAGTTCATGCCCTGATGTTGTGCTGTTTCAGGACTGAGAATGGCTGCAAATGTACAACGCAAGGCGTTTCATCTTAATAGTTAGCAAATAATGCGCCAAAAACGAAACAAGACATGTCTAAGCATGTCTTGTTTCTGGTTGGAGAGTAAAAGTTGTCATCAGCGTGAACGGGAGCGATGTACCAGCGCGGCGAGTCCCAATAGCGTTTCCAGTAGCCACAATGGCCAGGAGCCGAACCTGGCATAAGGTGTGATGCCGGTTGCGGGTGTTACGTTCGTTTCCAGCACACTTCGGGTGAACTGAGGCAGGCTGGCGTTGATGCTGCCATCAGGCGCGATAACCGCTGTTACCCCATTGTTGGTGGATCGCAACAGTGGGCGCCCCAGTTCCAGCGCCCGCATCCGTGCCATCTGAAAGTGTTGCCAGGGACCAATTGAGTTGCCGAACCAGGCATCGTTGGAAATGGTCAACAGCATATCGGTGTCGGCGCGGAAATTGTCGCGTACCTGTTGCCCCAGGATTACCTCATAACAGATAGTGGCGGTCAGCCGATAGCCGTTGACGATCAACTGCGGCTGACGATAATCGCCGCGGCTGAATGCGGACATCGGCAGATCAAAGAATGGTGCCAGTGGGCGCAGCAGGGTTTCCAGCGGCACAAATTCGCCAAACGGCACCAGATGATGTTTGCTGTAACGGTTGGCGGTGGGGTAGCGATACGGTTGCTGATCGCCCAGCACAATAATGCTGTTATAAAAATCGGTGCGATTGTTTTCCCGGCGAGCATCGACGATGCCGGTAATCAGGCTGCTGTGATGTTCGCGCAGGATAGCGTCCAGTTGCGTCAGGTAGTCCTGCTGGCGAATTTCGACATCCGGAATAGCTGATTCGGGCCAAATTACTAGCGGGGCTTTGTCTATCACTGACAGGGTGTTGTCGAAATAGACTTTCAGCGTGTTGAACAGCTCGTTCGGGTCCCATTTCAATGCCTGTGGAATATTCCCTTGTACCATGGCGACGTTAACTGTGCGTTCCGGTTGCAGTTTGTACCATTCAAGCGAGCGCAGCGGCCATGGCAGCATCAATAAGGCAATCGCCATCAGCGTGGGCTGCCAGCGGCGTTGTGTCAGCCCCAGCACCAGCAAACCGCTGATAACCATAAGCAGGAAGGTGAGGGTATCGACTCCTGCTATTGGTGCAATACCTTTCAGCGGGCCATCAATCTGGCTGTAGCCAAATTGTAGCCAGGGAAAGCCGGTCAGCACCCAGCCGCGCAACAGCTCAGTGACCTGCCACATGACGGGGGATGCCAGTGCCAGCCGCCAGACAGTGGCTTGCGGCCACAAACGTGTAAGCAGCCCGGCAAACAGCATCGGATACAGCGACAAGTAGAGCGCCAACAGCACCACCAGACCGACATTTATCGGGCCAGGCATACCACCAAAATCAGCGATGCTGTAGTAAACCCAGTGGATACCGATGCCGAACAGGCCAAACCCCCAGCAAAAGCCGATAGCGGCCGACTGACGTACGCGTCGGTTCAGCGTCAGGCCTTGTAGCCCCATCAGGGAAATAATAGCGGCAGGCCAGAAGTCGTAAGGAGAAAACGCCAGTGTGCCGCAGGCACCGAATAAAAGCGCCAGCAGGAGGCGAACCTGCTGGCGTTGCAATAATGAGGCGACTGCCATGAATGAATTAATCTTCCAGTTGCGGTTGCGGAACATCGTCAGGGATTCTGACATGAACCTGAATAATACGGCGACTGTCTGCCATGGCAACTTTGAACAGGTAACCGTCTATGTCGATGGTTTCCCCACGTGCCGGCAGGTGGCCGAAAGATTGCATCACCAGACCGCCGATGGTGTCCACTTCTTCGTCGCTGAATCGGGTTGCAAAGACCTTATTGAAGTCTTCGATAGGCGTCAGGGCACGTACCGTATAAGTCTGACGGTTTAGCTGGCGGATATCGCGGTCTTCCTCGTCATCGTATTCGTCTTCGATTTCACCGACGATGAGTTCCAGAATATCTTCAATCGTCACCAGCCCGGAGACCCCGCCAAATTCGTCGATGACGATGGCCATGTGGTAGCGCAGGGAGCGGAATTCGTTAAGCATCCGGTCCACTCGCTTGCTTTCTGGCACCACCACGGCAGGCCGTAACACTTTCTCCATGCTAAACGGTTCGGAATTGCTGCGCATGAATGGCAGCAGATCCTTGGCCATCAGAATGCCTTCGATATGGTCCTTATCTTCGCTAATGACCGGGAAGCGAGAGTGGGCTGATTCGATGATCACATCAAGACACTCTTCCAGCGTCTGGTTGTGTTTAAGCGTAATCATCTGCGAACGCGGGATCATGATGTCACGCACTCGCTGTTCGGCAATGTCCATCACCCCTTCCAGCATGTCGCGGATTTCGGGGTCAATCTGTTCCGAATCACGGATCAGCGCCAGCAGATCGTCGTGCTCTTTGGATTTGCCGTGAAAAATCTGGTTAAGAAAAAGAGAAAAAAATCCCTTTTTAGGACTGGGGGTATCGCTGTTGGTAGAATGGTCGTCGCTCATGGCGTCAGTTAATATCACTCTTGTTAAGAAATGATGACCAGCGGTGAATGATGCTAAAAATGTACCGCCGCTGGCGTCAGGTCCTTAGAATATCGAATTTAAGGCTTGTCAGTAAGATCTTCTTTTTCTGCCAGATACGGGTCGGCATAGCCCATACTCTGCATGATTTCCGTTTCCAGAGCTTCCATTTCTTCGGCCTCACTGTCTTCGATATGATCATAACCTAACAGATGCAAGCTGCCATGGACAACCATGTGCGCCCAATGTTCCTCCGTGCTTTTCTCCTGTTCGACCGCTTCCTGCTCGACAACTTGCCGACAGATGATAAGGTCGCCCAGCAACGGCAGTTCTACTTCCGGTGGTGCCTCGAACGGGAACGACAGCACATTGGTCGGCTTGTCTTTGTCGCGGTAGGTCAGGTTCAGGTGATGGCTTTCCTCTTCATCCACCACCCGGATGGTGACTTCCGCCACGTCCTGAAACTGTGGCAGCACTGCTTCCAGCCAGCGCTGGAAATCGGCCTCAGACGGTAGCCCGTGGGTATTTGCACTGGCGATTTGTAAATCAAGGATGACCTGGCTCATTTTTGCTCCTGCACGGCGGCTTGCGCATCACGTTTACGCTGTTCTGCCAGTTCGTCCCGGCGTTTTTGATCGGCATTTTCCCAGGCTTCATAGGCATTAACGATGCGGGCGACCACTGGGTGGCGCACGACGTCTTCGCTGTGGAAAAAATTGAAACTGATCTCTTCGACCTCTGACAGCACCTCAATAGCGTGGCGCAGACCGGACTTCTGGTTGCGCGGCAGGTCTATCTGGGTGACGTCGCCAGTGATGACCGCTTTTGAGTTAAATCCGATGCGGGTCAGGAACATCTTCATCTGTTCGATGGTGGTGTTCTGGCTTTCATCCAAAATGATAAACGCATCGTTTAACGTGCGCCCGCGCATATAGGCCAATGGCGCGACTTCAATCACGTTGCGCTCTATGAGCTTTTCCACCCGTTCGAAGCCCAGCATTTCAAACAGCGCGTCGTAGAGCGGACGCAGATACGGGTCCACCTTCTGGCTCAAATCACCTGGCAGAAAGCCCAGTTTTTCACCCGCTTCCACCGCCGGACGGGTCAGCAGAATGCGGCGGATTTCCTGGCGCTCCAGCGCATCCACGGCGGCAGCCACCGCCAGATAAGTTTTCCCGGTCCCGGCTGGCCCAATGCCGAAGGTAATGTCGTGATCGAGGATATGGGCGACGTACTGCGCCTGATTGGGGGTACGAGGTTTAATGACGCCGCGTTTGGTGCGGATGTTCACCGCTTTGCCGTATTCCGGCACGCTGTCGGCGGTTTGCTCCAACACTCTCGATTCTTTGATTGCCAGGTGAATCTGCTCTGGATCGATATCTGGAATAATGCCGCGCACCGGGGCTGTGTCCACATAAAGATGGCGCAGAATATCAGCAGCGGCGTCGATGCAGAGGTCTTTTCCTACCAGCTTGAAGTGATTGTCGCGATGATTGATCTCTATGCCGAGGCGGCGTTCCAGCTGTTTGATGTTGTCGTCAAATGGGCCACACAGACTGAGCAGGCGTTTGTTGTCCGCCGGTTCGAGGGCAATTTCTTTTATCGTTACGTTCAAACTATTCCTCTTGGAGTTAAGCAGAATGAGCAATGACGCTGTGCCACCGGCAGGATAGCTGCTCGGCTATGGCGCAGAGATTACCCTGATTATTTATCGTGAAGCACGCGGTGTGCAAGTCACATTCGGCATATAAAGCAGTGGGGGAGATGAATTCGCTTTTGACGTGGAGACAAAGAAAAAAGCGGGCTGTTTGGCAGCCCGCCTGAGAATGCGGGTGAATCCATTATGGTTGATAGATGCCAACGCCGAGTTCGTTTTCTTTACGGGTGCGGGCGATGACTGATGTCGGTGATTCGCTGACGCGGAGATCCATTTGATCTTCGGTACGAACGACGACGCCGCGCAATGAATTCGGATAAACGTCAACGATTTCTACATCGACGAATTTGCCGATCATATCAGGCGTTCCTTCGAAGTTAACCACGCGGTTATTTTCGGTACGGCCAGACAGTTCCATCACGCTTTTGCGTGACGTCCCTTCTACCAGAATACGCTGCACTGTGCCCATCATCCGGCGGCTGTACTGCATCGCCTGCTGATTGATGCGTTCTTGCAGAATGTACAAACGCTGTTTTTTCTCTTCTTCGGTCACGTCGTCCACCATGTCGGCAGCTGGCGTGCCGGGGCGGGGCGAGTAGATAAAGCTAAAGCTCATATCGAAATCGACGTCGGCAATCAGTTGCATGGTTTGCTCGAAATCGTCCTGCGTTTCGCCTGGGAAGCCGACGATAAAATCGGAACTGATCTGGATAGCCGGGCGGGCTTTACGCAATTTGCGGATGATAGCCTTGTATTCGAGCGCGGTGTGGCGACGTTTCATCATCGTCAGAATGCGGTCTGAACCGCTCTGAACCGGCAGATGCAGGAAGCTCACCAGTTCCGGCGTATCTTCGTAGACGCTGATGATATCGTCGGTGAATTCAATCGGGTGGCTGGTGATAAAGCGGATACGGTCGATACCGTCGATCGCCGCCACTAAACGCAGCAACTCGGCGAAGCTGCAAATATCGTCATCATGCGTGGCACCGCGATACGCGTTCACGTTCTGGCCCAGCAGGTTGACTTCACGTACACCCTGTGCCGCCAGTTGGGCGATTTCAAACAGCACATCATCGACCGGACGGCTGACTTCTTCACCGCGGGTATAAGGCACTACGCAGAAGGTACAATATTTGTTGCAGCCTTCCATGATCGAGACGAATGCAGTCGGCCCTTCGGCGCGTGGCTCCGGCAGACGGTCAAATTTTTCCACTTCCGGGAAGCTGATATCCACGATAGGGCTGCGGGTACCCTGCACATGATTGATCATTTCCGGCAGGCGATGCAGCGTCTGCGGCCCGAAAATCACGTCCACGTAATGTGCGCGGTCACGAATATGTTCACCTTCCTGCGACGCCACGCAACCACCTACACCGATGATCAGATTCGGGTTGGTGTCTTTAAGCGTTTTCCAGCGACCGAGCTGATGAAACACTTTTTCCTGCGCCTTTTCACGGATCGAACAGGTATTCAGCAGCAGAATGTCGGCTTCTTCAGCGACTTCGGTCAACTGGTAACCGTGCGTACTTTCCAGGAGATCGGCTATCTTCGATGAATCGTATTCGTTCATCTGACAGCCCCAGGTTTTGATATGCAGTTTTTTTGTCATCGTCATCGACTAGCCATTACTCAGTGCGGGTAAACACGCTTACCTTCGTGGGGCGCGTACATGCGGGCGCGTATTGTAATCTTTTGCCGCCGTGGTGACCAGATCAAGCGTTAGTCTACGCCCTGCGATGATGCGTGTCGCTTTTCTGAAAAATTGATGTCGAAATCCAGTAAACTATCGGCATCTTTTGTCTTTCTGGCGCAGGTGCATTTACTTAACTGCGCAGCAGAAACAGTGGGGCGGGTATGCACTATGATGCGGTAATTGTGGGCGGTGGCATGGTCGGTGCCGCAGTCGCGTTGGGGCTGGCGCAGAGTGGTTTCCAGGTTGCGGTGTTGGAGCAGGAAACGCCGTCGCCGTTTGTTGCGGGTGGTGCGCCGGATGTGCGCGTATCGGCGATTGGTCTGGCGTCGGTCCGCTTGCTGGAGCGGCTGGGTGTGTGGCAGGCGGTTGAACAGATGCGTAGCGCACCTTACCGACGGCTCGAAACCTGGGAATGGGACAATGCGCACGTGGTGTTTGATGCGGCTGACCTTGGGTTATCTGAACTGGGGTTCATGGTTGAAAACCGTATTCTGCAACTGGCGTTGTGGCAAGGGTTGGAAAGAACGCCTGGGGTGACGTTGTTGTGTCCGTGGCAATTGCAGCGTCTGCGCCGTGAAGACGAACAGTGGTTGCTGAGTAGCGAACAGGGCGATAGCTTATCGGCATCGCTGGTGATTGGCGCTGATGGCGCCAATTCGAAAATTCGCCAGTGGGCGGGTATTGGTATCACCGGCTGGCAATATCGCCAGTCTTGCATGTTGATCAGCGCTGAAATGGCTGGCCCCCAGCAGGATGTAACCTGGCAGCATTTCACGCCATCCGGGCCGCGTGCGTTCCTGCCGCTGTTTGATGGCTGGTGCTCATTGGTGTGGTACGACAGCCCGTCGCGCATTCGCCAGTTACAGGCGATGTCGCTTCCTCAACTCAATAAGGCTATTGCCGAGACGTTTCCTGCGCGGCTGGGTGCGGTCAATGCTGTTGCGGCTGGCGCGTTTCCACTGGTGCGTCGCCATGCGCAGCAGTACGTATTGCCGGGGCTGGCACTGATTGGTGATGCGGCGCATACCATCAACCCGCTGGCGGGCCAGGGTGTAAATCTGGGGTATCGGGATGTTTCCACATTACTTGATGTGGTGATCCGGGCGCGTGATAAAGGGGCTGTCTGGTATGACGAATCGGTGCTACGGAGTTATCAATGGCAGCGCAAACCGGACAACCTGCTGATGCAAAGCGGTATGGATCTGTTTTACGGCGCGTTCAGTAACCGTCTGCCACCGCTGGAACTGGCGCGCAATCTGGCATTGATGACGGCGCAACGCGCTGGAAAACTGAAACAGCAGGCATTGCGTTACGCACTGGGATTGTAATTACCTGCCGTAGCTGCTTTTGGCAGCTACGATTTCTCATCATGATCTTACCATCGTCATGTTGCTTTCATGTCGTGTGATTAGATTGATGCCGACTTGTCAGAAGACAGCTGACGCAATCCCTGTGTCTGATGATACGGTGATTTGTATCGATAAATTTCTTATACGTTGGTAATAAAACTGATGACCTATTTATTTCTTTGTCTGGCGATTGTGTCAGAAGTGATCGCGACGACGGCGTTGAAGCTGTCGGAGAGTTTTACCCGACCATTGCCGAGTGTCGTGACGGTGGTGTTTTACGCTATCGCATTTTATTGCCTGACCATTTCTATGCGGGTGCTGCCGACTGGCGTGATTTACGCTATTTGGTCAGGCGTCGGGATTGTATTGATTGCAGCGGTGAGCTGGATTTTTTACGACCAGCGGCTGGACTGGCCGGCTGTGCTGGGAATGGCGCTGATCATTGCAGGGGTGGCAGTGATAAACCTGTTTTCCAATTCTGTTGCGCATTGAGCCATCCGGTGCTGGCATCAGGTTAACACCAATATTGATGCAGAGAGATTGTTGGATAAACAGCCAGGAAATCGGTAAATGGTAAAAAAAGAAAAAGCCCGGTTTACGGGCTTTTCTGTATGGCTGGGGTACGAGGATTCGAACCTCGGAATGGCGGAATCAGAATCCGCTGCCTTACCGCTTGGCGATACCCCAATTAAGATGGTGGCTACGACGGGAATCGAACCTGTGACCCCAGCATTATGAGTGCTGTGCTCTAACCAGCTGAGCTACGTAGCCAAATTACTTCACGGCCAGAAGCGATAGCTTCATGACTGAAAATGGCTGGGGTACGAGGATTCGAACCTCGGAATGGCGGAATCAGAATCCGCTGCCTTACCGCTTGGCGATACCCCAACAGGGTGCACATCATCTGATGTGTCTTACGTAATGTATGGCTGGGGTACCAGGATTCGAACCTGGGAGTGGCGGGATCAAAACCCGCTGCCTTACCGCTTGGCGATACCCCAATAAAACTGTTGCAACCTGAGCTGACGCTTTTTGGTTTTTACACTGACAAAGGTAATGGTGCGGGAGGCGAGACTTGAACTCGCACACCTTGCGGCGCCAGAACCTAAATCTGGTGCGTCTACCAATTTCGCCACTCCCGCAGAGAAAAGTGGTGGCTACGACGGGAATCGAACCTGTGACCCCAGCATTATGAGTGCTGTGCTCTAACCAGCTGAGCTACGTAGCCATCTTTTCCGCGTCACCTTCATCGGCGTTGCGGGGCGCATTATGCGGAGTTGGCCTTTTGGCGTCAACACATTTTTTCCCTAAAAACGGCGGATTCGCGCTGTTTGTTTGGGTTATGAACAGTCTGGTGAGAAAAACGTCAGAAAGCAGGCTTTTAACGGTATTCCATAAGAAAAACGGGCCGCTAATGGCCCGTTTAAAACAGTAAAATAAAACAGGTTATTGGTAGGCGGACTGATGCACGCCGACGGCACGGCCTGACGGGTCATCCATCTTTTTGAACGATTCATCCCATTCAATCGCTTTAGCAGACGAACACGCTACTGAAGGGCCGCCAGGAACACATTCGGCTGCGCTCGGAACCGGGAACAGTTCTTCGAAAATTTCACGGTACAAATAGCCTTCTTTGGTGGTTGGCGTGTTGTACGGGAAACGGAAGTGCGCGGTTTCCAGTTGCTGGTCGGAAATCTGCTTGGCCGCAACCTCTTTCAGGGTATCGATCCAACTGTAACCCACGCCGTCAGAGAACTGTTCTTTCTGACGCCAGGCTACGCTGTTCGGCAGGTAAGATTCAAAGCACTCACGCAGGATGTGTTTTTCCATTTTGCCGTTGCCGCACATTTTGTCTTTCGGGTTGATGCGCATTGCTACGTCCAGGAAGTTTTTGTCCAGGAACGGTACGCGTGCTTCAACGCCCCAGGCCGACATCGCTTTATTGGCGCGTGCGCAGTCATACTGGTGCAGCGCCAGCAGTTTACGCACGGTTTCTTCATGGAATTCTTTCGCGTTCGGCGCTTTGTGAAAATAGAGATAGCCGCCGAATACTTCGTCCGAACCTTCGCCGGACAATACCATTTTGATACCCATTGCTTTGATTTTGCGGGACATCAGATACATCGGCGTCGAGGCGCGGATAGTGGTGACGTCATAGGTTTCGATGTGATAAATCACGTCACGGATAGCATCCAGACCTTCCTGCACCGTGAAATGGATTTCGTGATGCACTGTGCCCAGATGATCAGCGACGTCACGCGCGGCTTTCAGGTCAGGCGCGCCTTCCAGGCCAACGGCGAAGGAGTGAAGCTGCGGCCACCAGGCTTCGCTGCGCTCGTCGTCTTCCACGCGGCGGGCGGCGAATTTCTTGGTAATAGCCGAGATGATAGAGGAATCCAACCCGCCGGACAGCAGTACGCCATAAGGAACGTCTGACATCAGATGACTTTTTACCGATTCTTCCAGCGCTTCACGCAGTTCGTCGGCATCGGTGACGTTGTCTTTAACGTGGTCGTAATCGAACCAGTCACGACGATAGTACTCACGAATCTCGCCGTCCTGACTCCACAGATAACTGCCAGCCGGGAATTCTTTGATGGTGCGGCACACCGGCACCAGCGCTTTCATTTCAGAAGCGACATACAGGTTACCGTGTTCATCGTAGCCCATATAGAGCGGGATGATGCCCAAGTGGTCGCGGCCAATCAGATAGGCGTCTTTTTCAGTGTCATACAGGGCGAAGGCGAACATGCCGCGCAGTTCGTCCAGAAATTCCGGGCCTTTTTCCTGATACAACGCCAGAATCACTTCACAGTCGGAACCTGTCTGGAACTGGTAACGATCACCATATTGCTGACGCAGAGCCTGATGGTTGTAAATTTCGCCGTTTACGGCCAGAACATGGGTGTGCGGCTGGTTGTAGAGCGGTTGAGCACCGGTGTTAACGTCAACGATGGATAGACGCTCATGCGCCAGAATGGCTTTGTCGCTGGCGTAAACACCGGACCAGTCTGGGCCGCGGTGGCGCATCAGACGGGACAATTCCAGCGCTTTTTTGCGCAGTTCAACCGGGTCGGTTTTCAGATCAAGCACACCAAAAATAGAACACATACCAAAGGCTCCCTTTATTCACGCATCACAACGTGAAAACAGTCAAAGTGTATGGTGGTAATCAGCGGTTTTCCTTGCCGGGTTGTACTACTGTGGGTCGGTCACCGCCATATCGGTAACACTGATTTAGCATCAAAACGGCACATCAATTCAATATCATTTAATGAAAAAAGCCATTGCGCTGGTGAATGCGTAATTTTTGGTGTGATTTATTGGCTTTTGTTCAAAATGATGGAAGGCGTGGGCCGGATTTTTAGCGATCTCATAATCCGGCCTTATAGCAGAAAACTGAACTTACTGATTTTCAAGCAGACGTTGCAGTAATACACCATTTAGCATCGCACGTTTTACCAGCGCAAAAGCACCGATGGCGGATAAATGTTGTAATTCTGAGACGACGACAGGCAGGTTTTGACGAAAGTCTTTCAGTACCTGTGCATTGATGCAGCGCTGAATGGCGGGCAACAGAATCTTGTCCGCTGCCGTAATTTCACCGGCGATAACCACTCGTTGCGGGTTGAACAGGTTAACGGCAATCGAAATCGCTTTACCCAGTGGCTGCCCAGCCGCTTCGATCAACTCTCTGGCAAGCAGATCCCCTTTCATGGCTGCTTTACAGATGGCGTCTATCTGGCAGTTCTCTAGCGTCAGCTTGCTGGAAAATCCCTGCTGCAGCAAATGACGCGCCCGTTGTTCCAGCGCACCGTTCGATACCACTGTTTCCAGACAACCAAAGTTGCCACAGTGACAGCGGTCGCCTAATGGGTCAACCTGGATATGACCGATCTCCCCAACATTGCTGTTGCTGCCGAGAAAAATGTTGCCATTGACCAAAATACCTGCGCCCACGCCACGATGAACCCGTATTAGCAGTGAATCCTGACAATCACCGGTGGCGCCAAAGTAATGTTCGGCCAGTGCCAGACTGCGAATATCGTGACCGACAAAGCTGTGCACCTTGAAATGTTGTTCGAGATTTTTCACCAGCGGCCAGTTATCTACGCTAATGTGTGGCATATAACGCACTATGCCGGCGGCAGGGTCTACCAGCCCTGGCAGTACCACCGAAATGGCGATTAATTCACGGATGCGGCGTTGATGATGGTCGATGAACTGACCGATAACAGTGAACAGCGCACTTTCCAGTGAGTCCTGGGTATTTTCTGGCAGACTGCAGAGTTCTTCTTCCAGCTGTTTGCCTTGCAGGTCGTATAAGGCGAGGGTGGCGTCGTAGCGGCCAAGTCTGACTGCCACCGTATGAAATGGCCGTGTTTCGGAGATAATTGAAATGGCGCGGCGTCCACCGGTTGATGCCTGCTGATCCACTTCTTTGATGAGACCACGTTCCAGCAACTGGCGGGTAATTTTTGTGACGCTGGCGGGAGCAAGTTGACTCTGTTCTGAAATCTGAATTCGAGAGATGGGGCCTTGTTGATCAATCAGGCGGTACACGACCGCACTGTTGAGTTGTTTGACCAGATCAATGTTCCCTATCTGGGTTTGTCCGCCTGTGGTCATTACGCATTACTCGTGTCGATGCAATACGTTTTACTGCTTATGAAAAACTTCTTCACCATTCACAAACGTATTGAGGATGTCAAAATCGCGGGTAAGTACCGTCAGGTTCGCCACTTTTCCTGTTTCAATGCTTCCCAGTCGGCGCTCTTCGCCGATGGCTCTCGCCGGGTAGAGCGTCGCCATTCTTAGTGCTTCATCCAGAGCGATACCCGCGTGTTCTACGCAATTGCGCACGGCATTAATCATGGTAAGTGCCGAACCACTCAGAGTTCCGTGATCGTCCACACAAATGCCGTCGCGGTAGTATATGGTTTTACCAGCAAATGTGAACTGGTCGATGCTGGAGCCAGCCGGTGCCGTGGCATCGGTGACCAGCACCAGTTTGTCGCCTTTGATGCGTTTGCTGTTGCGGATAGTGGCCCAACTGACATGGTGACCATCGGCAATGATGCCGCAATAGACTTCGGGTGCATCATAGACGGCACCGACCAGGCCGGGTTCCCGACCAGTAACGGGGGGCATGGCATTGAACAGGTGGGTAGCGAAGCGTATCCCGGCGGCAAACCCCTGTTTGGCTTGTTCCCAGGTGGCGTGGGAGTGACCGGCGGAAACCACGATGCCGACGTTGCTCAGCTGTCTTATCACGTGTTCGGGCACCATTTCCGGCGCCAGTGTGACTTTGCTTATCACATCAGCGTTGTCACACAGATAGGCGAGCAGTTGCTCGTCAGGCTGGCGGATAAAGGCTGCGTCATGGGTGCCTTTTTTCACCGGGTTGAGCCAGGGACCTTCCAGATGCAACCCCAGTGCCTGATGATGGTGCTGTGCGAGCCAGGTGCGCATCACGTCGATGCTGTGGCGCATAAATTCATCGGAAGAGGTAATCAGCGTCGGCAAAAAGCTGGTACAGCCGGATTTTTCGTTGGCTTTCTGCATGGTTTCCAGCGTTTTGACGGAAAGGCTGCTCAGTGCGTCGTTGAACTGCACGCCGCCACAGCCGTTCAATTGCAGGTCGATAAAGCCAGGGGCCAGTAATGCGCCTGCGAGATCGCGCCGGGGTAAATCGTCAGGCAGATCGCGTGTCAGGCAGACTGCCGCGATCATTCCATCGGTGACGACGATTGCATGGTCGTCAAGGATCTGGTGGCCGGTAAAAACACGACCATTGGTTAAAGCGTACATCTAAATAAGCTCCTGGCTCACCGATTACAGGTTTTTGATATTTTCAGCTTCCAACTCGCGGAAATATTTCACGGTTTTCACTTTTAATTCCATGGTGGAAGGCTCATCGCACACCATCAGCGCTTTAGCGTGTAACTGCAGGCAACTGATGGTCCACATGTGATTTACGTTGCCTTCCACCGCAGCCTGAAGGGCTTGCGCCTTGTGGCGACCACTGACCAGAATCATCACTTCTTCTGCATCCAGCAGCGTACCGACGCCCACCGTCAGGGCATATTTCGGCACCAGACTAACATCGCCGCCAAAGAAACGAGAATTAGCGATGCGTGTCTCTTCCGTCAGGGTCTTGATACGTGTGCGGGACACCAGAGAGGACGCCGGTTCGTTGAAAGCGATGTGACCATCATTGCCGACACCGCCCATGAACAGATGAATCTTGCCGTAAGACTTGATTTTTTCTTCATAACGGTGACACTCGGCGGCGATATCTTCCGCGTTGCCATTCAACAGGTTAATGTTTCCTTCCGGAATATCAACGTGGTTGAAAAAATTCTGGTACATGAAGGTACGGTAACTTTCCGGGTGGTCTACCGGTAGCCCGACGTATTCGTCCATATTGAAGGTGACGACATGTTTGAAGCTGACTTGTCCCGCATTGTATAGCGCAATCAAGGCGTTGTAGGCTTCCAGCGGCGAACTTCCGGTTGGCAGGCCAAGTATGAACGGGCGCTCCGCCGTTGGTTTGAAAGCATTGATGCGCTCGGCAATATAGCGGGCGGCCCATTTGCCAACTTCGGCGGGGGTTGTTAATGGAATTAGTCTCATGAGGTTCTCCTCGGAATCGGTTAGCAAAGGCAATTATTCGTCGGGTAAACGCAGTCGGATAGACCGGCTATCAGGTAATATGCCAACGCTGTGTTTTGATATTTAGTCTGAAGCTAGTGTAGCAAGTTTTTTTTAGACTTAAAATAAGTTGTATTAATATCGCGGCATAAACTTTTTGTATGTGCTTTTGTGGTGATAATTATCACATAATCATTGCTATTAATTTGCGTGGCGAATTATTTTTTTGGCACTCTGACCAGGCCCACATGGCTGGCGGGTGATTCGATGACAAGGCTGACAGACAATTTTATTGCCCGAAAGGGAAAGAGAGGGGAAGGTGAGTACACTCGGTTATTTACAAAAAGTGGGCCGTGCGCTGATGGTGCCTGTCGCTACATTGCCCGCGGCCGCCATCCTGATGGGGGTGGGGTATTGGATCGATCCGATTGGCTGGGGCAGTGAAAGCGCGCTGGCCGCGCTGTTGATCAAATCCGGTGCGGCTATTATCGAGCATATGGCGGTGCTGTTTGCAGTCGGTGTTGCCTACGGTATGTCGAAAGATAAAGACGGTGCGGCAGCATTGTCCGGGTTTGTTGGTTATCTGGTGTTGACTACATTGTGCTCGCCAGCAGCCGTGTCGATGATTCAGCACATCCCTCTGGCAGAGGTGCCGAAGGCGTTTGGCAAGATTGAAAACCAGTTCATCGGTATTCTGGTCGGGGTGATTTCCGCTGAGCTGTATAACCGCTACAGCCAGGTTGAGTTGCCTAAAGCGCTCTCTTTCTTCAATGGCCGTCGTCTGGTGCCGATTTTGGTTTCGCTGCTGATGATTGTGGTGGCGTTTGTGCTGATGTACGTCTGGCCGGTTATCTATAACGCGTTGGTTTCCTTTGGCGAACATGTTCAGCAGTTGGGATCGGTTGGTGCCGGTATTTATGCCTTCTTTAACCGTCTGTTGATTCCGGTCGGGCTACATCATGCACTGAATTCGGTGTTCTGGTTCGATGTGGCTGGCATTAACGACATTCCCAATTTCCTGAGTGGTCAGCAGGCGATTGATGCCGGTAAAGCCATTCCTGGCATTACCGGGCGTTATCAGGCTGGTTTCTTCCCGATCATGATGTTTGGCTTGCCGGGCGCGGCGCTGGCGATTTATCACTGTGCGCGGCCTGAAAACCGTAGCCGAGTGGCGGGAATCATGGTGGCAGCGGCCTTTGCGGCCTTTTTCACTGGTATTACCGAACCGCTGGAATTCTCCTTCATGTTTGTGGCACCAGTGCTGTATGTACTGCACGCCGTGCTGACCGGGATTTCGGTATTCATCGCTGCCAGTATGCACTGGATTGCCGGTTTTGGCTTCAGCGCTGGTTTGGTGGACCTGGTGCTGTCTACGCGTAATCCGTTGGCGACACACTGGTATATGTTGCTGTTGCAGGGCGCAGCCTTCTTCGTTATCTATTATGTGGTATTCCGCTTTACCATCACCCGCTTTAACCTGATGACGCCGGGGCGTGAAGCTGTCGCGGCGCAGTCCTCATCCGAGGGGGTAACCGCACCTGCCGGTAATACCCAATCGGTGGCGAGAGGCTATTTGCAGGCCATTGGCGGCAAAGATAACCTGACTGGGATCGATGCCTGTATTACTCGCTTGCGGTTGAGTGTGAAGGATTCCGGGCTGGTGGATGAGCCTGCTGCTCGTACTCTGGGAGCGGCTGGGGTGATTCGCCTCAATAAGCAAAGCGTGCAGATTGTCGTTGGTACCCAGGCGGAAAACATCGCAGCGGCGTTACGCGACGTTTCACAGGAATAATTCAGCAGGCGTTATCGCTGTCAGATCTCGACAAACGGAGCGTACGTAAACGTACGCTCCGTTTTTTTATCTTGAATTTTCATGAAACAAACGGTTGTTTCCCAGCGTGGCTTGTTGGATCATTAGTGGTTATGGGTTGTTTTTTTGCATTTGAGGAACCAAGCATGAGTGAGGCTGAAGCCCGCCCAACCAACTTTATTCGTCAGATTATTGATGAAGATCTGGCTACCGGTAAACACGACAATATTCAGACGCGTTTTCCTCCAGAGCCGAACGGCTATCTTCACATTGGCCACGCCAAGTCCATCTGTCTGAACTTCGGCATTGCTGAAGATTACAACGGCAAGTGCAACCTGCGCTTTGATGATACTAACCCGGTAAAAGAAGATATCGAGTACGTTGAGTCCATCAAGCATGACGTCCAGTGGCTGGGTTTTTCCTGGAGTGGCAATGTTCGCTATTCGTCTGATTATTTTGACCAGTTACACCAGTATGCGATTGAACTGATTAATAAAGGGCTGGCATATGTCGATGAGCTGACGCCGGAGCAGATCCGCGAATACCGCGGCACGCTGACGTCCCCTGGCACAAACAGCCCGTACCGTGATCGTAGCGTCGAAGAAAATCTGGCATTGTTCGAAAAGATGCGCAGCGGCGGTTTTGCTGAAGGTACAGCGTGTTTGCGTGCCAAAATCGACATGGCATCGCCGTTTATTGTGATGCGTGACCCGGTGCTGTATCGCATCAAATTTGCCGAGCATCATCAGACCGGCAATAAATGGTGCATCTATCCGATGTATGACTTTACCCATTGTATTTCCGATGCGCTGGAAGGGATCACGCACTCGCTGTGTACGCTGGAGTTTCAGGATAACCGCCGTTTGTATGACTGGGTGTTGGATAACATTACGATTGCTGCCCACCCGCGTCAGTATGAGTTTTCCCGGCTGAACCTGGAATATGCGGTGATGTCCAAGCGGAAACTGAACCAACTGGTGAACGAGAAGGTAGTAGAAGGCTGGAATGATCCGCGTATGCCGACCATCTCCGGTTTGCGCCGTCGTGGTTACACCGCTGCTTCTATCCGAGAATTCTGCCGCCGTATCGGGGTTACCAAGCAGGACAACACGGTGGAAATGGCCGCGCTGGAGTCATGTATCCGTGATGATCTGAATGAGAATGCGCCGCGAGCGATGGCGGTGCTGGACCCGGTAAAAGTGGTGATTGAGAACCTGCCGCAAGGGTATGAAGAGTGGCTTACCATGCCTAATCATCCCAATAATCCGGAGATGGGAACGCGTCAGGTGGCGTTCAGCCGTGAGGTATATATTGATCGCGCTGATTTCCGCGAGGAAGCCAACAAGCAGTACAAACGTCTGGTGCTGGGTAAGGAAGTGCGCTTGCGCAATGCTTATGTGATTAAAGCAGAGCGAATTGATAAAGATGAGCAGGGCGTGATTACTACGATTTACTGCAGCTGCGATACGGAAACCCTGAGCAAAGACCCGGCTGATGGTCGTAAAGTGAAAGGTGTGATCCACTGGGTATCAGCAGCTCATGCGCTGCCAGCACAGTTCCGTCTGTATGACCGCCTGTTCAGCGTGGCTAATCCAGGTGCAGCAGAGGATTTTCTCTCAACCATCAATCCGGATTCGCTGAGTATTGCTCAGGGGTTTGTGGAAGCTAGTCTGGGTAATGCAAAAGCTGAAAACGCTTATCAGTTTGAGCGTGAAGGTTATTTCTGCGCCGATGGTGTCTATTCCAGCCCTGACAATCTGGTATTCAACCGTACAGTGGGGTTGCGTGATAGTTGGGCAGGGTAACAGCCGCCAGACTAGCGGTAGCCAGATAAAAATAAAACCGCCGCGGCGGTTTTATTTTTGCTCAGTATCAGACGATTAGCGTTCGTCATGTGCGCTGTCGTCTTCACGGCAGTCGCCACTACTACAATGACCATACAGGTATAAGCTGTGGTTGGTCAGCTTGATGCCATATTTCTCTGAAATCTCACGCTGGCGCGCTTCGATAGACTCATCGCTGAATTCAATTACCCGACCGCAATCCAGACAGATCAAATGATCATGATGGTGCTGCTGAGTGAGTTCGAAAACGGACTTGCCACCTTCGAAGTTGTGGCGGGTAACGATACCTGCATCGTCAAACTGGTTTAACACACGGTAAACGGTGGCCAGACCAATTTCTTCACCCATATCAATCAGCTTTTTATATAAGTCTTCCGCGCTGACGTGGTGGCATTGAGGGTCCTGAAGGACTTCCAAAATTTTCAGTCGTGGAAGTGTGACTTTCAGGCCGGCCTTTTTTAATGCGGTGTTGTTGTCAGTCATGCGGATTTAGTCCTGTTACTTGCTTTATCTGGGAGGCTATTAGCCTAGTATCATCGGTTGGCTTAAAAAAGGTCACGTGTCTCAATTATAGAACCGCGCCATCGAAATGGAAACCATGGAACTTTTGCAAGATGATTCCCGTTAACTTGATGTATTCAGGCTGGTTATCTGCAAGAAACAACGTGTATGCAAGGATCGATCATTAAACATAATCCGGCTAACCGAATAGATAGTGTACCTTGTCAGAATGAAAAGTTAAAAAAATGTATTACTGATTGTGATAGGTTTTATCTATATACATACATCGGTATGGCTCTGGGTCGATTTGCCTCAGAGCCACAGGCGAATCAGGCCAGCAACTCTTTCAGATTAAGCTCGTCACTGATTTGTTTGACCCAGTTGGATACACGTTCACCGGTCAACTCTGGTTGACGATCTTCATCAATAGCCAGACCGACAAAGTGGGTGTCATCCGCCAGACCTTTAGAGGCTTCAAAGTAATAACCTTCAGTTGGCCAGTGACCAACAATGTTTGCGCCGCGCGGTTCGATGATATCGCGAATGGTACCCATGGCATCACAGAAGTACTCTGCGTAGTCTTCCTGATCTCCGCAGCCGAAGATGGCAACCAGCTTGTCGGTAAAATCAATTTCTTCCAGTGTCGGAAAGAAATCATCCCAGTCGCACTGTGCTTCACCGTAATACCAGGTCGGAATACCCAGTAGCAGAATATCAAAACGCTCAACATCTTCTTTGCTGCTTTTGGCAATGTCGTGCAGTTCGGCAACGTCGCTTCCTAGTTGCTGCTGGATCGTCTTGGCAATGTTTTCGGTATTGCCAGTGTCACTGCCAAAAAAAATGCCTATGAGAGCCATAGATAAAATAACCTCTTGATTCCTAAGGATATGGTGCCTGAGTCACCTACGATCCGCTAATAATAGCAGACACTGTCTGATGGATAAACGTGTATCTGTTGCGGTGTGCATAAATGGCATTGAAGTGACGGATTGGTTTTTTATTAACCACTTCCTTAATGTTTTTTTAATTTTTTTAAAATACGATGTTTGTATAGGAGGCTGAAAATATGGGAAATTGATTAAATATATAAATTTTATTGGCTTTTAATCGACATAAAACACTAAATGTTCCTGTGATTTTGACGATGACAGAACATGGTGCTTTATTGAATGTAAATGTGCAGCAATATTTATTACAAAGCGAGAGACTTTTTCATCGCATAACTTAGAACAAGCCTTATCTCTTCGATCAATAGCCCGTTTATGGAGTCAACTATGCAATTCCTGAAAAATATTGCCATCCGCACGGCCATGCTGTGGGTTCTTGGCATCTTCTGCGTGTTATGGGTTGCGGTTTCGGTTTACACCATGTACTCGTTCAAAACCATGAACGAAACTTCTAAAACCAGTGCGTTACTGGTTAACAATATGAACCTGGTCAATACGGGTAATGACCAATATTTTCGTATGGTCACCCGACTGGCGCGCGCGATTGACTACCGCCAGAGCGGGGATAACCAGAAAGCGGAAGAACAACTGAAGTCAGCACAGGCTGCGTTGGATTTACTGAAATCTAATCTGGAAGCATTCAAGAAGATTGACCATGCCGGCCTGTCTCAGGAATTGGTTGATGCGGTGACCCGCGACTGGAGTAATCTGATTACTCAGGGTGTCGATCCCATGTATCAACGTGCGGCAGACAAAAAATTTGATGAATACGACAAATATTCTAAAGACGTCGTTCCTGCCTTTAGCCGTCAATTCAATGTTTCTTTTACTAACTTCAACAAGGCTGGGTCGGAGATGTTCGTCGATGCCGGCAATCGGCTGGAAGCTATCACCGGTGTAGGACAGACTATTTTGCTGGCAGGCTTGGTCGCAGGTTTGCTGATGCTGTTCCTGACTGATCGCTATCTGGTGGCTTACCTGGTGCGTCCGCTTAACGATTTGCGTGACCATTTCCTGGTGATTGCTGCTGGTCGTCTGGGAAAACCGATTCTGGATTTTGGCAACAACTGTGTGGGTAAACTGTTCCCGCTGCTGCGTGATATGCAAACCAGTCTGGCTAATACCGTCAGTACGATTCGTACCAGTGCTGATTCCATTTATCAGGGCGTGTCGGAAATTGCTTCCGGTAACAACGACCTGGCGTCTCGCACTGAATCGCAGGCGGCAGCACTGGAAGAAAGCGCTGCCAGTATGGAACAGCTGACATCGACGGTGAAACAGAATGCTGAAAACGCCAGTCACGCCAGCCAACTGGCCCGCCAGGCGTCCACCACAGCCAGTAAGGGCGGTGAATTGGTAGACAACGTGGTGAAAACCATGGCGGAGATCTCCGGCAGCTCGAAGAAGATTGCTGAAATTACCAGTGTGATTAATGGCATCGCCTTCCAGACCAACATTCTGGCGCTGAATGCGGCGGTAGAAGCGGCGCGTGCGGGCGAGCAAGGGCGTGGATTTGCGGTGGTGGCGGGTGAGGTAAGAAGCCTGGCGCAGCGCAGTGCACAGGCGGCGAAAGAGATCGAAAATCTGATTGCCGAGTCGGTTCGTTGCGTGGATAACGGTTCAGCGCTGGTGGCCGATGCAGGTAGCACCATGAGCGAGATCGTTAATGCAGTGACCAATGTCACCGATATCATGTCTGAAATTGCCATTGCGTCGGATGAACAAAGTAAAGGTATTGCTCAGGCGGGTCTGGCAATCACGGAAATGGACGGCGTCACTCAGCAGAACGCCGCGCTGGTACAGGAAGCCTCTGCGGCAACACGTTCGCTGGAAGAACAGGCGATGGTGCTGACCGAAGCCGTATCGGTATTCCGGCTGACAGAGGAACAGATGACTGGGTTGCAGCCACGGCGTGAACGTCAGGCACCAGTCAGAGCAGTGGCTGCCCCTGCTGCCAAGGCATTGCCAGCCGCGACAGCCAGGAAGAGTAATGATAATTGGGAAACGTTCTGATGTGCTGAGAACGACCGGCGTCATGGATGACGCCAGTGAGCGTTAGTCTTGTTGTTCCGCCAGCTGCGCCAGCAGTATTTGTTCAATAAGTTCACTGCGGCTGATGCTTTTCTGCTCAGCCAATGCATTCAAAATATCTACTGCTTCACTGTTGATTTTCAGCTCGACACGACGCAGCCCCCGTACCTTGTCACGCCGCAATTGATTACGCTTGTTGATCCGTAACTGCTCGTCGCGTGAGAGCGGGTTGGTTTTAGGCCGCCCAGGGCGGCGCTCGTCCGCGAACAGATCCAGTGTGGTGCGATCCGTTTGTTCTTTTGCCATAACTAATGGTACTGCAAGCAATTCGGCCAAAACGCCGCACTGGATCACCGGGATTCGAATACTGGGGGTAATCCGTTGCTTTCAGCAACGCAGGCGGTGTTTTGATGAAATGTGGTTAACGATGCAAGTGGCCAGACAGCCGTCCCTCATACTTAGCGCGCCATAATACCCCAGCCGTTGAGGTGGCGACAACGTTTACTGGGGACAAGGCTCAATTAAACTGTGGTATGACGTCGATGGATATGGCTGCCGGCGTCCGATACCTCAGTCAGTGGTTAGAAATCGGTGGATAGCGCGTAGCACCGCCTCCGGTTTTTCTGCGTGCACCCAGTGCCCGGCGCCACTCACCACATGCGCTTTGGCGGCGGGAAACTGGCGCAACAGCACGTCGCGGTAGCTATCATCCAGATAAGGTGATTCGCTGCCGCGAATAAACAGGATGGGTCCAGTCCAGGCGGGCACCTCTCGCCAGCCGACAATGTGTTCGTACTCATCCCACAGCACCGGCACGTTAAAACGCCATTCTCCTTGCTGAAAGGATTTTAGTAAGAATTGCACCACACCCTCTTCACCCGGCAGATAATCGCGCATGATTGCCGCAGCTTGTGCCCGTTGCTCCACACCCGCGTCACTGGCGGCGCGAATGGCGGCGAACACCTTGTCGTGACGCCGAACCTGATAATCCACTGGGGCGATATCAATTGCCACGATACGGTCAATACATTTGGCAAGCGTCTCGGTCAGCGCCATCGACACTTTCCCGCCCATCGAATGGCCGATCAGAATGACTCGCTCCAACCCCAGCTCATCGATCAACTCGCGCACGTCCTGCGCCATCGCCGGATAATTCATCTCCAGAGAACGGGGCGACAGCCCGTGGTTGCGCAGATCAATCTGCAACGTATCGTGATGTTTTTGCAGATCACGCGCCAGTACGCCAAGATTGTCCAGGTTACCAAACAGGCCATGAATAAGGATTACGGGTAATCGATTTTGCGGTTGTTGTGCGTTTTGCCAGCGATAATTCAATTTCATGGTGAAGTTCATTCAGAGAGACAGTGGCTTAGGGTATCATGACTTTATCATGGCGTTTGGCCGCAGCGTAAACGCTATCGGGCGGCGTCAGCCGGGCAGGGAGCGAAAACCGCGCTCATGTACGGGATTTGTGCGACATATTCAGGATAATCCTGAATATGTCGCCACCGGCGTCTGCCGCTGTTCGTGGGTTGCGCATAGCCTGTATAATTCCTAATGATTGATTAAAGACATAAAACAGTACTGGATAAAGATGAAAACTATTGAGGTCGACGACGAGCTTTACCGTTATATCGCCAGCCACACTCAACATATCGGCGAGAGTGCATCGGATATTTTACGGCGTATGCTGAAATTCAGCGGCGCGCAGTCAACACCGTCGGTGGCCCCGTCGACAGCGGCGTTGACCATTACCCAGCCTGCAGCCGTACAACAGCCACGTGACCGGGTAAGAACCGTGCGTGAATTGCTGTTGTCAGATGACTATGCGGAGCAGAATAAGGCGGTCAATCGTTTTCTGATGGTACTGTCTACCTTATATCACGTGTCGCCTGAAGAGTTTGCCGCCGCTACCGAATCGTTGCATGGCCGCACTCGCGTCTATTTTGCTGCCGACGAGCAAACGCTGTTGCTGCACGGCGCCCAGACTAAACCCCGGCACATTGAAGGTTCGCCTTACTGGGTTATCACCAATACCAATACCGGTCGCAAACGCAGCATGATCGAGTACATCATGCTGGCGATGAAGTTCCCGCCGGAACTGACTGAAAAAGTTTGCGGCACCATTTAACTCACTGCGTCAGGAAGAAACGCCAATGGCTAATCACCCAAGAGCCGGACAACCGACCCGGCAAAGCGACCTGATTAATGTCGCACAGTTGACGTCCCAGTATTATGTGTTGCGCCCGGATGTGACCAATCAGGCCCAATCGGTTAAATTCGGCACGTCTGGTCATCGCGGTAGCGCCGCCCGTCACAGTTTCAACGAAGCCCATATTCTGGCGATTGCCCAGGCGATTGCCGAAGAGCGCAGTCGTCAGGGCATCACCGGACCATGCTACGTGGGCAAAGACACTCACGCGTTGTCCGAACCGGCGTTCATTTCGGTGCTGGAAGTGCTGACCGCCAACGGTGTTGACGTCATTATCCAGCAGGATAACGGCTTTACCCCGACGCCAGCGGTGTCAAACGCGATTTTGGTTCACAATCGCCAGGGTGGCGCGCTGGCCGATGGCATTGTGATTACCCCGTCGCATAACCCACCAGAAGATGGCGGTATTAAATACAATCCGCCCAATGGTGGCCCGGCAGATACTAATCTCACCAGCGTGATTGAGAAACGCGCCAACGCGTTGCTGGCGGATAACCTGCGTGATGTGAAGCGCCAGTCGCTGGACAAGGCGCGTCAAAGCGGCCACCTGCACGAACGTGATCTGGTCGAGCCGTATGTCGAGGCGCTGGGCGATGTCGTGGACATGGCGGCGATTCAGCGCGCGGGTCTAAAGCTTGGCGTTGATCCGCTCGGTGGTTCCGGTATTGCTTACTGGCAGCGTATTGCCGAACGCTACCAATTGGACCTGACGCTGGTCAACGACGCCATTGATCAGACATTCCGGTTTATGACGTTGGATCATGATGGTGTTATCCGTATGGACTGTTCGTCCGTTTCGGCAATGGCTGGTTTGCTGGCACTGCGCGACAGGTTTGATTTGGCTTTCGCCAACGACCCGGATTATGACCGTCACGGTATCGTCACCCCGGCTGGACTGATGAATCCGAATCATTATCTGGCGGTAGCCATCAACTACCTGTTCCGTCATCGCCCACAGTGGAGCGAGTCGGTCGCGGTGGGGAAAACGCTGGTGTCCAGTGCGATGATTGACCGTGTAGTAGCGGACCTGGGGCGCAAACTGGTGGAAGTGCCGGTAGGTTTCAAATGGTTTGTGGACGGTCTGTTCGACGGCACGTTGGGATTTGGCGGTGAAGAGAGCGCTGGTGCGTCGTTCCTGCGTTTTGACGGCAAGCCCTGGTCTACGGACAAAGACGGCATCATCCTGTGTCTGCTGGCAGCGGAAATCACTGCGGTAACCGGCAAGAACCCGCAGCAGCACTATGATGAGTTGGCCGCACGTTTTGGTGCACCGAGCTATAACCGTTTACAGGCATCAGCAACCCATGCACAGAAAGCGGCATTGTCAAAGTTGTCGCCGGAAATGGTATCAGCCAGTACGTTGGCCGGTGATCCGATTACCGCGCGTCTGACTGCCGCACCCGGCAATGGCGCGTCGATTGGTGGCCTGAAAGTGATGACAGACAACGGCTGGTTTGCTGCGCGTCCGTCCGGTACGGAAGAGGCCTATAAAATTTATTGCGAAAGCTTTCTTGGCGCGGAGCATCGTGAAAAAATCGAGAAAGAAGCTGTTGAGATCGTCAGCGCGGTGCTGAGCAACGCAAAGTAATCAGTCACGCGAAAGAGTCAGTCATCTCGGCTGACAATCAGGGCGCTGTGTAAACAGCGCCTTTTTTATGGCCTGTCAGGCGGTTATCCCAACGCCACCAGCAATGCGCCGGCGGAAATCAGCGCGAGTTTAGGGCATAAACCGGTAGCCGATAGCGGTTTCAGTCAGAAAGTGTCGTGGCCGGGTTGGGTCGTCTTCCAGTTTTTGGCGCAAATGTCCCATATAAATCCGCAGATAATGGCTGTGCTCCACGGCGTTAGGACCCCAGACCTGATTGAGCAGTTGGCGCTGCGTCAACACTTTGCCTGGGCTGGCGAGCAGGGTGGACAACAGCCGGAATTCAATCGGCGTCAGGTGCAGTTCCTGCTGATTGCGCATGACCTGACGATTCACCAAATCCACGGTGACATTTGAAAACGTAATCAATGGGGTTTCCTGCTGAGGGGTGCTAAAACGGCGCAGTGCCACCCGCGCACGCGCCAGTAATTCGCCAATGCCGAACGGCTTGGTGAGGTAATCTTCGGCACCGGCATCCAGCGCGTCTATCTTGTCTTGTTCGTCGGTACGCGCCGAGAGCACGATAACCGGAATGGCGCTCCATTGGCGCAGATCACGGATGTAATCAATGCCGTCGCCGTCGGGCAGACCCAGATCAAGAATAATGAGATCCGGTTTGCGGGTGGCGGCTTCTATCAATCCCCGTTGCAGCGTCTCGGCTTCAAACACGCGACAGCCTTCACCTTCCAGCGCGTTACGCACGAAACGCCGGATCTCTTTTTCATCTTCTACGATCAGAATGTTGGTCTGTAACAGGGTCAGGACTCCATCTCTTCAGGTTCGAGCGCCGGTGGCGCACCCAGCGGCAGCGTAAAATGGAACACTGCGCCACCCTCATTTGCGTTGGTGGCCCAGATTCGTCCGCCGTGAATCTCCACAATCGCCCGACAAATCGCCAATCCCAGCCCGACGCCGGGAATGGAGGATTCTTTATGCCCGCGGGCAAACTTGTCGAAAATCATTTTTTCCTGACCGACCGGAATGCCGGGACCGTTGTCCTGAATCTGCACTTCCAGCAGGTCGCCAGAAACCGATGAGGATACCCGGCTGGCCGAGATAATAATGGTTGCCTGCTCGCCTGCGTATTTGATGGCGTTTTCCAGCAGGTTAATCAACACCCGTTCGATCAGGCTGGCGTCGCAGTACACCAGAGTCATGTCCTGCGGCAATCGTAATTGAATAGTATTGCTTGCCAGTGAGTTTTCCAACTGCCGCAATGCACTTCCGGTCAACTCTTCCAGCGTTTGCCACTCTTTACGCAAATTAAAGCCGTCAGACTGGATGCGCGCCATGTCCAGCAAGTTGTTGACCAGACGCGTGGTGCTGAGGATGTGTTGGCGGATCTGGCTGGCCTGTGGGGCATACGGTGAACCTTCTGAGGCCAGATTGAGCGTCAGGATTTCCGCCTGACCGAAGAGGACCGTCAGCGGCGTGCGTAAGTCATGGGATAATGCTGCCAGCAGTGAGTTGCGCAGTTGCTCGCGTTCGGCATCCAGACGCGCATTTTCAGTGCTGTTGACCAGATGCAGGCGCTCTAGCGCGTTGGCGATCAGTACAGTAAAGGTTTCCAACATGCGTTGTTGTTCCGGGATCATCAATTGACGAACGTTATTCGGCTCGACGGCGATAACGCCAAAAGTCAGCTGTGGCGTCGCCAGCGGCAGCAATTGATAGGGAACGCCCGGTAGTGTGGATGTGCCCGCGCCGGCAGTGGCGGCATGATCGTAACTCCAGCGGGCGATAGCCCGGTCAACGATCAACTGATCGGGTTCGTCGAGCGCGACCTGCTGCAACTCCGCTGTAGGGGAGGATACCGGTTCAGCCAGCAAAATGGCGATCTTGGCCTGAAAGGTGGAACGCAGAAAATGATGACTGGCTTTGGCGATATCCTCGACCGACAGGCTGCGGTTGAGCGCCTTGGACATTTCGTACAGATGCCGCACCCGCTGCTCTCGGTAGCGGGCGACGCGGGCCTGATAACGTACCCCGGCGGTCAGATTCCCCACCAGAATGCCGATGGTCAGCATCACTGCAAACGTAACCAGATACTGCGCATCTGCGACGGCGAAGGTACCTTTCGGCACCACAAAGAACAGATCAAAACTGGCGACGTTGATGATAGCGGCGAACACCGACGGCCAGCGGCCATAAAACAGTGCGACAATCACCACCGCCAGCAGGTAGAGCATTACCAGATTGACCGGCTCCAGCATGGAAAACGGCGACCACAGCGCCAGCAGCGTGATCAACGCACAGAGCAGGGCGGCAACACCGCAACCGTAGAGTTGTGGTCGCCACTTGTCCGTTATTCCCCGGATATCCGGCGTCTTGGGTGGGGGCGGTGTGGCATCGTCTTGTACCGAAACCACCACCAAATCGAGGTCTGGTCCTAGCTTGCCGAGTTTCTCGGCGAAGCGGGTACGACGCCACCAGCCGAGTTTTTGTTCGGTGTGACGGCCAATCACGATTTTACCCAGATTATGATCGCGGGCGTAGCGCAACACGGCGCGCTCCACCGACGGATCAGAGAGCGTTGCGGTTTCTGCTCCCAGATCCTGCGCCAGCTTCAGCGCGCGCAGAATAGCGCGTCGTTCGCCTTCCGGCAGGCGATGCAAGCGTGGTGTTTCGACGTAGACCGCGTGCCAGATGCTGCCCAGCCGGGCAGCCAGTCGGGCGGCGGTGCGAACCAGTTTTTCGTTGCCCACACCACGACCGATGCACAGCAAGATGGCGTCGCGGGTATGCCAGACCCGTTCACGCCCCTGGCTGGCGCGCATCGCCCGCATTTGATCGTCCACCCGGTCGGCCATACGCCTGAGCGCCAGTTCGCGTAAGGCGAGCAGGTTGCCTTTGCGAAAGAAATTTTCGATGGCGCGTTCTGCCTGCATGGGCAGGTAGACTTTGCCTTCGTTGAGTCGTTGGCGCAGGTCGTCAGGCGGCAGATCCACCAGCACCACTTCGTTGGCATCGTCAAAAATCGGGTCGGGTACGGTTTCCCGCACCCGGATGCCGGTGACGCCGCCAACGATATCGTTGAGGCTTTCCAGATGCTGTACGTTGACGGTCGTGAACACGTCGATGCCGGCATCCAACAGCTCCTGTACGTCCTGCCAGCGTTTGGGATGACGGGAGCCGCGAATGTTGCTGTGCGCCAGTTCGTCGATCAGGATCAGCGCCGGGCAGCGTGCCAGCGCCGCATCCAGATCGAATTCATGATGATGGCGGCCATAATGGCTGATTTTCTTCATCGGCAGGTATGGCAAGCCTTCCACCAGTGCGGCGGTTTCGCTGCGCCCGTGGGTTTCCACTACGCCGACCAGTACATCCAGCCCTTGTGCTTTCAGGCGTTGCGCTTCCTGCAACATGGCGTAGGTTTTACCTACGCCGGCGCAGGCTCCGAAGAAGATTTTCAGTTTGCCGCGCGGTTGTTCCTCAATCTGGCTCAGCAGGCTATCCGGGTCGGGGCGACGTTGTTCCTCGTCGGTCATTTCTGTTCTGTTCCTTATCGGTCATTACTGTGCCCTGACGTTAACGTGGTTCCTTAATCAGGGTAGCGGTTTAAGCTGGTCCAACGCCATATTCAATTCTACGACATTCACCACTGACGTACCGATAAATGCGGGCCGTGGCGTGTAGGTATAGCGATTGATTAATTGCACCACCTGGTCCAGCGACAGGCCGCGTGCTTTTGCGACCAGACCGGCCTGATAGACCGCCGCATCGACTGAAATATGTGGGTCCAGACCACTGGCCGATGCCGTGACCAGGTCCACCGGGACGGCATCGTTGTCACCATGACGCTGTTGCCAGGCCGCTACGTTTTGGCTGACGGCTTTGTCCAGCGCCGGGTTGCTAACGGCAAGGTTGCTGCCGCCTGATGCCATGGTGTTGTAGGCGCTGTCCGAGGTAGCGGACGGGCGACCCTGGAAGTATCCGTTACGGCTGAACGCTTGCCCAATCAGCTCTGAACCAACCGGCTTGCCCTGCCGGTATAGCAGGGACCCACTGGCCTGCGCCGGAAACAGCGATTGCCCCAATGCGGTGACCAGCAACGGATAACCAACGCCGGTTACCAGGGTCATCAGCAGTAATAACACCAGAGAAGAACGGATATAATTCATGATGATTACCTTCGGTTATGCCAGTCCGGTGATGGTCAGGAACAGGTCGATAAGCTTAATGCCGATAAACGGCACCAGCAGACCACCCAGCCCGTAAATCCACAGGTTACGGCTTAGCAGCGCGGCGGCGCTCATGGGCTTATAGCTGATCCCCTTCAACGCCAGCGGGATCAGGAACACGATAATCAGCGCGTTGAAGATCACTGCCGACAGCATCGCCGAGGCAGGGGAGTGCAGGTGCATCACGTTCAGCGCGTTTAACTGCGGGTAAGTGGCGGCGAATGCAGCCGGGATGATGGCGAAGTACTTAGCCACATCGTTGGCGATACTAAAGGTGGTGAGCGAACCACGGGTCATCAGCATCTGCTTGCCGATGTGCACCACCTCGATCAGTTTGGTGGGGTTGGAATCCAGATCCACCATGTTGCCCGCTTCTTTAGCCGCCTGTGTGCCGGAGTTCATTGCCACCGCCACATCGGCCTGTGCCAGCGCCGGGGCGTCGTTGGTGCCGTCGCCGGTCATCGCTACCATACGGCCTTCCGCCTGATACTGGCGAATCAGTGCCAGCTTGGCTTCCGGCGTGGCTTCCGACAGAAAGTCATCCACGCCGGCTTCGGCGGCGATGGCCGCGGCGGTCAGCGGGTTATCGCCGGTGATCATCACCGTCTTGATGCCCATATTGCGCAGTTCGGCGAAGCGCTCCTTGATACCGCCTTTGACGATATCCTTCAACGCCACCACACCCAGTACGCGTTTACCTTCGGCTACCACCAGCGGGGTGCCGCCTTTACGTGCCACGCTGGCGACGGCGTCGTCCACCTCTGCCGGGAACTGACCCTGATTGGCTTCAATGTAGCGGCGCAGCGCGTCTACCGCGCCTTTGCGGATGGTGCGGCCCTGAATATTGACGCCGCTCATCCGAGTTTGCGCCGAAAACGGCACGAAGGTGGCGTCCAGATCCTGTAGTGTGCGTTCACGCAGGCCAAAACGCTGTTTAGCCAGCACCACGATGCTGCGGCCTTCCGGGGTTTCGTCGGCCAGCGAGGCCAGTTGCGCTGCGTCGGCCAGTGATTGTTCGCTGACGCCTGGCGCTGGCAGAAACGCGGATGCCTGACGGTTGCCGAGCGTGATGGTGCCGGTCTTGTCCAGCAACAGTACGTCAATGTCGCCGGCGGCTTCTACCGCACGACCGCTGGTAGCGATGACGTTAGCGCCCAACATGCGGCTCATGCCAGCGATGCCGATAGCTGACAGCAATCCGCCGATGGTGGTGGGAATCAGGCACACCAGTAACGCCACCAGTACCGTGATGCTGATGACCGACCCGCTGTTGTTGGCCATCACGCTGAACCAGGAGAACGGCGACAGCGTGGCGACCACCAGCAGAAAGATGATGGTCAGTTCCACCAGCAGGATAGTGAGCGCGACTTCATTCGGCGTTTTACGGCGCCTGGCGTTTTCCACCATGGCGATCATCCGGTCGATAAAGGTTTCGCCGGGGTTGACGGTGCACTGAATGACCAGCCAGTCAGACAACACGCGGGTGCCGCCGGTCACGGATGCGAAGTCGCCGCCGGACTCGCGGATAACCGGTGCGGATTCGCCGGTGATGGCGCTTTCGTCCACCGAGGCGCCGCCTTCGAGCACTTCACCGTCGCAGGGGATCATCTCCCCTGCCGACACCAGCACTACATCACCTTTGCGCAGGCTGTCAGCCGGTACTTTTTGGGTCGCGGCATCGTGATGCGCCGCAGAGAGTTTATTGGCCCAACTGGTTTTTTTTACCCCTTTCAGGGTTTCTGCCTGCGCCTTGCTGCGGCCTTCCGCCAGCGCTTCGGCAACGTTGGCGAACAGTACCGTCACCCACAACCACAGCGACACTGCGCCGGTAAACCCGGCGTTGCCGGCGGTTTGCCCACTGACGATTGCCAGCCAGATACCGGTAGTCAGCAGGCTGCCGATATACACCACGAACATCACCGGATTGCGCCATTGGATGCGCGGATCGAGTTTTTTTACCGCATCCACCAGCGCATTACGCAACAGGGCAGAATCAAAAATCGTTTGCTGTTTACGAATCATCTTTTTTCTCCGGCTCAGTGAACCAGACTTGACTGTAACTGCTCGGCAACAGGACCCAGTGCCAGAGCAGGGATAAAGTTCAGTGCGCTGATCAGCAAAATGATGACGATCAGCAAGCTGATGAATAGCGGGCCACGAGTAGACAGCGATCCTTTGGTTTCCGGCTGGCGTTTTTTCGCCGCCAGCGAACCGGCAATCGCCAGTACTGGAATCAGCGATGAGAAACGCCCCAGCAGCATCGTGATGCCGAGCGTCAGGTTGTAAAACGGGGTGTTGACGTTGAGACCGCCAAAGGCGCTGCCGTTATTGTTGGCAGCAGAGGAATAGGCATACAGCACTTCGCTAAAACCGTGCGCCCCAGGGTTCAGAATACCCGCGCGACCCGCTTCGGTACTGAGTGCCAGCGCGGTGCCCAGCAATACCAGTGCCGGGGTAATCAGAATCGCCAGTGCCGCCATCTTCATTTCCCAGGCTTCGATTTTCTTACCAAGATACTCTGGGGTGCGGCCAATCATCAGCCCGGCGATAAATACCGTCAGTAGCACGAACACCAACATGCCGTAGAAACCGGAACCCACACCACCGAAGATCACTTCGCCAATCTGCATCAACCACATTGGGATCAGGCCGCCCAGCGCGGTGAACGAATCATGCATGGCGTTGACTGCGCCGGAGGATGTTGCCGTCGTGATAGCCGCGAAAAAAGCTGACGCCAGCACGCCAAAGCGAGACTCTTTTCCTTCCAGATTTTGTGCGCTGTCTGCACCCAGTGATAACAGATGCGGGTTGCCGCTGACTTCGGCGTACATGACTACCGTGGTAGCGACAATCAGCATCAGTGACATGGCCCATAGTAAGGTATGCCCCTGACGGCGGTCATTCACTACCCGGCCAAAGGTAAAGCACAACGCGGCGGGGATCAGCAGCATGAACAACATCTGCACGAAGTTGGTCAACGCATTCGGGTTTTCGAATGGATGCGCTGAGTTAGCGCCGAAAAAGCCGCCGCCGTTGGTGCCCAGCATTTTAATCGCTTCCTGTGAGGCCAACGGTCCCATCGGCAGCACCTGTGATGCGCCTTCCAGCGTGGTGAGATGCTGATAAGGCAGGAAGTTCTGGATGCTCCCCTGACTGATGAAAAACAGGCTGAGCAGCAGTGAAATCGGCAGCAACAGATACAGAGTGATGCGCAACAGATCCAGCCAGGCGTTGCCCAGTTCCTGGGTGGTGCGGCGGGCAAACGCGCGCATCAGTACAAAAGCTACTGCGATGCCGGTGGCGGCGGACAGAAAGTTCTGTACCGTTAGCCCCACCATCTGGCTGAAATAGCTGAGGGTGTTTTCTCCGCTGTAAGCCTGCCAGTTGGTGTTGGTCACAAAACTTATCGCGGTGTTGAGCGCCAGATGCCATGACAGGCCCGGCATTTGCTGTGGATTCAGCGGTAACCTGTCCTGATACATCAACATCACGAACAGCAGTGCGATGCCCAACAGGTTGAACGCCAGAATCGAGATGGCGTAGTGTTGCCACTTCATTTCGCGGGTTGAAAAGCCACATAGCCGGGCCACGTTCAGCTCGTAGCGCTGCAATACGCCGGTTTCGCCTTCTACCAGCCGGGCCATAAACTGGCCAAGCGGCTGTGCCAGCACCAATAAGATCGCAAACAGACTGACGATCAATAAAAAAGCATCGCTGGGCATCAGAATTCCTCCGCGTTGAGCAATGCATAGAAAAGGTAAACCAGCAGCAGTACCACCAGTATACCGCCTGCCACCAAGCCAATATTCACAGTCACCTCCAACGGTGTTGACAAACTATCATCCGGTCGTTTCCCACGGTTCAAACTTACCGCGCAACGGCATCTGGCCGGTTCTATACGCTTGAAAATGAGATTCTTCCTACAGCGCTCAGGCTACGCAGAGTAGAAAAAAGAAGGTGCAAATTTCCGTGGGGTGAGCGTAAAAAAAGTATAAAAATGGTGAAAAATACGTCAGTTAGGCTATTGATAGGCCAGAGCGAGGTACAGGAGCGGAGGATGGCCCACCGGTACTGACAGTCTGTCTGACATGTTGGGTCCGTATAATTACATTTAACTTTGGGTGGCGAAAAAATTAACTAAAATTTAACTTATTGATGAGTATGAAAAAATAGTCAATTTCTGTGTTGTTATCTGGTCCGATGAGTGTAAAATTTAATCAGAGATAACCCTTTAATCAGGAGCCGCTATGATGTCCTATGTTATTTATCCTTGGTACCGGGTCGTTCTGCGTCGAACCGCTGTAGTGCTGCTTGGTTTGGCGGCGTTGCCGGTGATGGTGTTCTGGCGTGGTCGCGCTCGTTTTTATAGCTACTTGCATCGCGTCTGGCTTAAGACCAGCGACAAGCCGGTGTGGCTGGAACAGTCTGAACATGCTGCCAGCTATTTTTACTGATTGACTATCCGCTCAGGGAAGCCACCTGTGGCTGTTTTTTCTTCCGTGCGGTTGTTAGCGCTCGTCTCTTTTTTCTGTCTCTTTTCCTGTCTCTTTTGCTGACTATCTGACCTCCTTCCTCTGCGTAGCTGTCATAGGCTCTGCTATGCTATTGCGATAGCATTCTCTTTTAATCAAGGAGATACCATGACTGTCGGGCAGCAGCGCGACTCCGATTCTTACCCGCAGGCGCTGCGGTTACGGTATGGGCACTTATTTTTCAGCAGTACGTTAAGGATGGTTCATGACTACACATCTGGTTTGGTTTCGTCACGATTTACGCCTTACCGATAATCTGGCGTTGCACGCCGCCTGTCAGGACCCTGAAGCACGGGTTGAAGCGGTGTTTATCGCCACGCCGCAACAGTGGGCCAGCCATACGATGGCGTCGTGTCAGGCTGCTTTCCTGTTGGGTAATTTGCGTTGTTTGCAGCAAGTGCTGCGGGAGAAAGGTATCCCGCTGCACTACCATCAGTGTAATGATTTTGCCGCCAGTGTGCGTTGGCTAACAGATTTCTGCCGTGAGCGTCAGGTAACGCAGTTATTTTACAACCGTCAGTATGAGTGGAATGAGCGTCAGCGTGATAAACAACTGGAACAGGCGCTGGCGGGGGTGACCGATTGCCGCGGATTTGACGACAGCCTGTTGTTGCCGCCTGGCAGCGTGGTTACCGCGTCTGGCGACATGTACAAGGTGTTTACGCCATTTCGTGCGGCCTTTATCAAACGTCTGCAACAATCTGATGTCAGTTCGATGCCTGCGCCGGCAGCCCGCCAGCAGGGGAATGTCGTGCTCTCATCGCTGGCGCCGTTCGACTATCCGCAAACCGACGTTCACGCCGATTTCCCGGTTGGAGAACCAGCTGCCTTGCAGCGCCTGCGCCAGTTCTGCCGCGAGCAGGTCGCGTTCTACCATGAACAGCGTGACCAGCCTGCGCGAGCCGCGACCAGCAAGTTGTCGCCGTATCTGGCGCTGGGGGTACTGTCGCCACGTCAGTGTTTCAATCGGCTACGTGTGGAACACCCGGACTGGTTAACCCGGCTAGAAAGCGGTGCGTTTGTCTGGTTCAGCGAGCTGGTGTGGCGCGAGTTTTACCGTCACCTGCTGGTGTTCAGCCCCGTGTTGTGCAAGCACCAGCCGTTTATTGGCTGGACGCAGCGTGTCGCGTGGCGTAACGCGCCAGATGAGCTGGCGGCGTGGCAGCGGGGAGAAACCGGTTATCCCATCGTTGATGCGGCGATGCGGCAGTTGAATCAGACGGGCTGGATGCACAACCGACTACGGATGATATGCGCCAGTTTTTTGGTGAAAGACCTGCTGATCGACTGGCGTGAAGGCGAGCGCTATTTCATGAGCCAGTTGCTGGACGGCGATTTGGCGGCCAATAACGGCGGCTGGCAGTGGGCGGCATCCACCGGCACCGATGCCGCGCCTTATTTCCGTATTTTCAACCCTACCACGCAGGGGGAGCGTTTCGACCCGGACGGCGAGTTCATCCGACGCTGGGTACCGGAGCTGGCGCAGATTCCGGGCAAGGAGATTCATCATCCTCATGACTGGGCGGCCCGTCAGCACCGACGCATCGACTATCCAGCGCCGATTGTTGACCATAAACAGGCACGTACGCGTACACTGGCGGCATTCGACGCCGCTAAAAAGAATGAAACGGCATGATCGCCACAACAGACACAAGGAGCACAAAACTATGCGTAATACTGAACTGGAAAGCCTGATTAACGGCTTTCTCAATGTGGCGGCGTTTCAGGACTACGGCCCTAATGGGTTACAGGTGGAAGGGCGCAGCGAGGTACGGCGTATTGTCACCGGCGTCACTGCCTGCCAGGCATTGCTGGATGCCGCTGTAGCGCAGCAGGCTGATGCGGTGCTGGTGCATCACGGCTATTTCTGGCGCAACGAACCGGCGGTGATACGCGGCATGAAACGTCAGCGCCTGAAAACCCTGCTGGCGAATAACCTCAACCTGTATGGTTACCACCTGCCGCTGGATGCCCACCCGGACGTGGGCAACAACGCCCGGCTGGCGGCGATGCTGGATATTCGGGTGCAGGGGGAAATTGAGTCGCTGTTGCCATACGGTGAACTGGCCGAGCCTTGCAGCGGTGACGATTTACGTCACAGGCTGGAAACGGTGCTGGAGCGACCGGTTCTGCATTGCGGCGACCATGCGCCTGCGCAGATCCGGCGTATTGCCTGGTGTACCGGCGGCGGACAAAGCTTTATCGATCAGGCGGCTGATTTTGGCGTTGACGCTTTTATCACCGGCGAAGTGTCGGAAAAAACCATCCATACCGCCCGTGAAATGGGGCTGCATTTCTATGCTGCCGGTCATCATGCAACCGAGCGAGCCGGTATCCGCGCATTAGGCGAGTGGCTGGCGTCGCAACACGGCTTTGAGGTGACATTTATTGATATCCCCAATCCGGCGTAATTGAGGCTGGACGTACATGATGCAATAGCGGAATGAGGCAGATGACATCAGGCGGGAGGAAAAATGCAACGCGCACGCTGTTATTTATTGGGTGAGAGAACGGTGGTGTTGGAGCTGGAACCACCGCTGAGGCTGGAAAGCCAGCAGCGGATCTGGGGACTGGCGGAGCGTTTGACCGGGCACGATGATGTCAGCGAGGTGATTCCCGGCATGAACAACCTGACGGTGGTGCTCAGGAACCCTGGTCAACAGGCGCTGGATGCTATTGAGCGGCTGCAACGCTGGTGGGAAGAGAGTGACTCGCTTACCGACGTACAACAGCGTGAGGTAGACATTCCGGTAATCTATGGCGGCGAACACGGGCCAGACTTGAATGTCGTGGCGGAACACTGTGGCATGACTGCGCAACAGGTGGTGGAGCGTCATGCCGCCGGGCGTTATGTGGTCTATTTCCTCGGTTTCCAGCCCGGCTTCCCCTATCTTGGCGGGTTGGATGAGGCACTGTCTACACCGCGCCGCGCCGAACCACGCCTGCAGGTGCCTGCCGGTTCGGTAGGCATCGGCGGCAGCCAGACCGGTGTTTATCCACTCAGCACACCGGGTGGCTGGCAGTTGATTGGCCGCACCTCGCTGGCGTTGTTCCAGCCGATGCAAACGCCGCCTACGCTGCTCAAACCGGGGGACCGGGTGCGTTTCGTACCCCAGCGGGAGGGCGTATGCTGAAAGTTATCCGGGCAGGATTGCAGACCACGGTCCAGGATCTTGGGCGTACGGGGTGGCGACAATTAGGCATCAGCCAGTGCGGCGCGCTGGATAGCCCGGCGCTAACACTTGCCAATCTGTTGGTGGGGAATGAAACGAACGCGGCGGCGCTGGAAATTACACTGGGGCAACTGGTGGTCACATTTACCACGCCGTGCTGGATAGCGTTGACCGGTGCAGACTGCCACGCCGTACTGGATGGTAAAACGTTGTGGACCGGGTGGTGCTTCGCTGTACAAAAGGGGCAGACACTGCGTCTGCGATCGCCGCGCAATGGGATGCGCAGTTATCTGGCGGTGTCTGGCGGTATTGCGGTGCCGGAAGTGCTCGGTTCGCGCAGTACCGATCTCAACGCCGGAATCGGTGGACTGGAAGGACGCCCACTGGCGGATGGCGATACCTTGCCACTGGGAAAACCGTGGCGTTTGCCTGGCCGTTCTGTCGGGGTTAAGCAACTACTGTTCAGCAATCGGGTACGTGTATTGCCAGGGCCGGAGTATCAGGCGTTCAGTGAAGCGGCGCGCGACAATTTCTGGCGTACTGGCTGGCATCTTAGCCCACAGAGCAACCGTATGGGGTATCGTCTGTTGGGGCCGGCGTTGATGCTTGAAAAACCACGGGAAATGTTGTCGCATGGTCTGCTACCAGGGGTCATTCAGGTGCCGCACAGCGGTAAGCCGATTGTGCTGATGGCCGATGCCCAAACGACTGGCGGCTATCCACGCATTGGCTGTGTGATTGAAGCTGACTTGTACCACATGGCGCAGTTGCGCCTGGGTGAACCGGTTCACTTTATTCGTTGTTTTCTGGATGAGGCACAGCGAGCATTACAAGAGCAGCACCGCTATCTGGAACAATTGGCTTGGAGGCTACATGGTAATTGATTTGAATGCTGATTTGGGAGAGGGCGGCCAACATGACGAGGCGCTGTTACAACTGGTTTCCTCTGCTAATATCGCCTGCGGTTTTCATGCCGGCGATGCTGACATGATGCGTCAGTCAGTGCGCTGGGCTATCCAGTATGGTGTAGCAATTGGCGCTCACCCAAGTTTTTTCGACCGTGAAAACTTCGGTCGATCGGCGATGAATGTGCCGCCGGAAACGGTTTATGCACAGGTGCTATACCAAATTGGCGCGCTGGCAGCGATTATCAAAGCAGAAGGTGCACGCCTGTTTCACGTCAAACCCCACGGTATGCTCTACAATCAGGCGGCGCGCGACCCCGCGCTGGCAGAGGCCATTGCCCATGCGGTGGCGGCAGTTGATCCGTCGTTATGTCTGGTCGGGCTGGCGGGGAGTGAGCTGATTCGTGCCGGTAAACGCGCCGGACTGAAAACCCGTCAGGAGGTTTTCGCTGACCGTAACTATCAGGCCGATGGTTCGCTGGTGCCGCGTGATCAGCCTGCTGCTGTGATCAGTAGTGACGAGTTGGCGCTGGCTCAGACACTGGAAATGGTGCAGCGTCAGCGGGTGCGTGCCAGTAACGGCAGTTGGGTTGCGGTGCAGGCAGAAACCGTTTGTTTGCATGGTGACAATGCTCATGCGCTGAGCTTTGCCCGTCGGCTACGGGAAAGTTTTGTTCAGTACGGCATACAGGTTATGGCCCGATAATCAGGAAATAATGGCCAGCTTTTTCTGTGGCTGAAAGGCGAGATGTCTATATTTCACTTTTAAAAAAGGTCGGGTAAAAAACCCGACCTGAGTATCTGGTATGCAGATAGCGCCGTTGTGCTTAAGGTTTGGTCGTTAATGGCGTGAAATCGCGCTCGGCATGACCGGTATACAACTGACGCGGACGAGCAATCTTCAGCCCGTCGTCGTGCATTTCGCTCCAGTGAGCAATCCAGCCGACGGTACGTGCCATAGCAAAAATCACCGTAAACATGGTAGACGGAATTCCCATGGCTTTCAGGATAATGCCGGAGTAGAAGTCTACGTTCGGGTAAAGTTTGCGCTCGATGAAGTACGGGTCGTTCAGTGCGATGTTTTCCAGCTCCATCGCCACTTCCAGTAAGTCATCTTTGGTACCCAGTTCTTTAAGCACTTCGTGGCAGGTCTGGCGCATAACGGTGGCGCGCGGGTCGTAATTCTTGTACACACGGTGACCAAAGCCCATCAGGCGGAACGAGTCGTTCTTGTCCTTGGCGCGTTTGATGAATTCTGGAATATGCTCAACCGAGCTGATCTCTTCCAACATGCGCAGACAGGCTTCGTTGGCGCCGCCGTGAGCCGGTCCCCATAGCGAAGCGATGCCCGCGGCGATACAGGCGAATGGGTTGGCACCGGAAGACCCGGCGGTACGCACGGTGGAGGTGGAAGCGTTCTGCTCATGGTCTGCATGAAGAATCAGAATGCGGTCCATGGCGCGTTCCAGCACCGGATTCACGACATACTCTTCGCACGGCGTTGCAAACATCATACGCAGGAAGTTACCAGAGTAGGACAGGTCATTGCGCGGATACACGAACGGCTGACCAATGGAGTATTTGTAACACATCGCCGCCACGGTCGGCATTTTTGACAGCAGACGATAGGCGGCAATCTCACGATGGCGCTCGTTAGCGATATCCAGCGAATCATGATAGAAGGCTGCCAGCGCACCGGTTACGCCGCACAGTACCGCCATGGGATGAGAGTCGCGGCGAAAGCCGTGGAACAGACGCGTAATCTGCTCGTGAATCATGGTGTGGCGAGTAACAGTGGTTTTGAAGGTGTCATACTGCTCTTGTGTCGGTGCTTCGCCAAACAGCAAAATATAACAGACTTCCAGATAGTTAGATTTCTCCGCCAGTTGTGCGATAGGGTAACCACGATGTAACAGAATGCCCTGATCGCCATCAATGTAAGTGATCTTGGATTCGCAGGATGCGGTAGAAGTGAAACCGGGATCAAATGTGAAATAACCTTTAGAACCGAGGCTACGAATATCAATTTCATCGTTGCCAAGCGTACCAGACAGGACATTTAGCTCAATAGCGTCTTTACCGTCTATTGTAAGTGTTGCTTTTTTTTCAGCCATTTACAGTCTCCTTAGCGCTTTAATCTTTAATTTTAAAAATTTGTCACTGCAGAAATACCGTCATGCCCGCACGCTGGACAAAGGAAACAGACCAGGTGTCACTCTGTAAGTTAGGAACAGACCGGGTACAGAGTTGACTGTATCGCCATACGACCACAGTCAGGATGAACACGTTACTCTCCCTGCTTGGGTACTAACCCTGTCCTACTATCTCTAATTATAGCTAGTACTTATCACTTTTCAGGGGGACTTTGCTTTCCACTGTTACATAACTTTGATGAATGGGAAAGCGTTACCGATAAGCTTTAACAAACAGGACAAAGGATTTCTTGGGCCTTAGTTGTAATTTAAATGTTTAAGATTTGTCAAATCAGATAATTAATTTTATATAAATTGTGAAATTCGTGATCTTAATCACTGTTCAGGGCAAATGTGCCCAAACAGTTTGTAGGGTAATTGTAATGGGAATGTGAAGTGCCTATACTGCCGCCAGGTCTCCGGAATACCCTGCAGTAGGAGCACCCAGTGTGATCGGTTTGTGCGGATGAAAATAAAGGACAGTTATTCAGCCGCGCATTGACAGAGACAAGCATCATCTCATCGTTCACACTGTCTGACCCCACAACAGGTCCGGAGGAAGAAAATAATAAAAGCTGTGTGGGCAAACTCGTGAAAAAACAAAGACCTGTCAATCTGGATCTACAAACGGTCCGATTCCCCGTTACCGCGATAGCATCTATTCTTCACCGTGTCTCCGGCGTTATTACGTTTGTTGCTGTGGGTGCTCTGTTGTGGTTGCTCGGCCTCTCACTCTCTTCACCAGAAGGATTTGCTCAAGCAGCGGCTATCATGGGCAGCTTCATCGTGAAATTCATTGTCTGGGGCATCCTGACCGCACTGGCCTATCATATTGTAGGTGGTCTGCGTCATCTGCTGATGGATTTCGGCTATATCGAAGAAAACTTCGCAGCGGGATCTCGTTCTGCAAAAATCTCTTTCATCATTACTGTCGTGCTTTCATTTTTGGCTGGAGTCCTCGTATGGTAAGCAATGCCTCCGCATTGGGGCGTAATGGCGTACACGATTGGTTGTTACTTCGCGCTTCTGCCATCGTCATCGTGCTGTATGTCCTTTATATCGTTGGTTTTGTGGCCAGTGCGGGTCACATCACGTATGAAGTCTGGCGTGGTTTCTTCGCCATGCATCTCACCAAGGTGTTCACCCTGCTGACGCTGTTCGCCATTCTGGTCCATGCCTGGATCGGGATGTGGCAGGTGTTGACTGACTACATCAAACCGCTGGCTGTCCGGCTGACTTTGCAGCTGGCTATCGTGGTCGCCTTGTTGGTGTACGTCATTTATGGAACTGTTGTGGTGTGGGGTGCCTAATGAATTTGCCAGTCAGAGAGTTTGATGCCGTTGTTGTCGGCGCAGGTGGTGCAGGTATGCGCGCTGCGCTGCAGATTTCCCAAATGGGGCTGTCTTGTGCCCTGTTGTCAAAAGTGTTCCCGACCCGTTCTCATACCGTATCTGCTCAAGGTGGTATTACGGTAGCGCTGGGCAATACCCACGAGGATAATTGGGAATGGCACATGTATGACACCGTAAAAGGTTCCGACTATATCGGTGATCAGGATGCGATTGAATATATGTGTAAAACCGGTCCGGAAGCGATTCTGGAGCTGGAACACATGGGATTGCCGTTTTCCCGTCTCGATGATGGTCGTATTTATCAACGCCCGTTCGGCGGTCAGTCCAAGAATTTCGGCGGCGAGCAGGCTGCCCGTACTGCGGCGGCAGCGGACCGTACCGGCCACGCGCTGTTGCATACGCTGTATCAGCAGAACCTGAAAAACCACACGACGATTTTTTCCGAATGGTATGCACTGGATCTGGTGAAAAACCAGGATGGCGCTGTGGTCGGGTGCACGGCTATCTGCATTGAAACCGGCGAAGTCGTCTATTTCAAAGCCCGCGCCACGGTGCTGGCAACCGGTGGTGCAGGTCGTATTTATCAATCCACCACCAATGCCCACATCAACACGGGCGATGGTGTCGGCATGGCGCTGCGTGCGGGTGTTCCGGTGCAGGACATGGAAATGTGGCAGTTCCATCCAACCGGAATTGCCGGCGCCGGCGTGCTGGTGACCGAAGGTTGCCGCGGCGAGGGCGGTTACCTGTTGAACAAACACGGTGAGCGTTTCATGGAGCGTTATGCACCTAATGCCAAAGATCTGGCTGGGCGCGATGTGGTCGCTCGTTCCATTATGATTGAAATCCGCGAGGGCCGTGGTTGTGATGGCCCGTGGGGCCCACATGCCAAACTGAAATTGGATCATCTGGGCAAAGAAGTGCTTGAGTCCCGTCTGCCGGGGATTCTGGAATTGTCCCGTACCTTTGCTCACGTAGACCCGGTGAAAGAGCCGATTCCGGTTATTCCTACCTGCCATTACATGATGGGCGGTATTCCGACCAAGGTTACCGGTCAGGCCTTGACAGTGAATGAGAAGGGCGAAGACGTGGTGATTCCGGGTCTGTTCGCCGTGGGTGAGATTGCCTGTGTATCGGTACACGGTGCCAACCGTTTAGGCGGTAATTCGCTGCTCGACCTGGTGGTGTTTGGTCGTTCAGCCGGTATGCACCTGCAGGAGTCTCTGGCTGAACAGGGGGCAACCCGTGATGCCAGCGATTCTGATGTCGAAGCCTCGCTGGAACGCCTTAACCGCTGGAATAATTCCCGTTCAGGTGAAGATCCGGTGGAAATCCGCAAAGCGTTGCAATCGTGTATGCAGAACAATTTCTCGGTCTTCCGTGAAGGCGACGCCATGGCGAAAGGGCTGGAAGAACTGAAAGTGATCCGCGAGCGTCTCAAAAATGCCCGTCTGGACGACTCGTCAAGCGAGTTTAACACCCAGCGTATCGAATGCCTGGAGTTGGATAACTTGATGGAAACGGCTTATGCCACTGCGGTATCAGCAAATTTCCGTACTGAAAGCCGTGGTGCCCACAGCCGATTCGACTATCCTGATCGTGATGACGAGAATTGGTTATGCCATTCGCTGTATCAACCGCAAACCGAAAGCATGACGCGCCGTGAGGTGAACATGCAGCCTAAACTGCGTCCGGCGTTCCCGCCGAAAGTGCGTACCTATTAATTTTGCGGAGAGAAAGCGATGAAACTTGAATTTTCCATTTATCGTTACAACCCGGATGTCGATAACGCTCCGCACATGCAGGATTATACGCTGGAAGCGGAAGAAGGCCGCGACATGATGATGCTGGATGCGTTAATCCTCCTCAAAGAGCAGGACCCAACGTTGGCGTTTCGCCGCTCCTGCCGTGAAGGTGTGTGCGGGTCTGATGGCTTGAACATGAATGGCAAGAATGGGCTGGCTTGTATTACCCCTGTGTCCAGTCTGCGCAATGGCAATAGCAAAATTGTGATCCGCCCCCTACCGGGGCTGCCGGTTGTGCGTGATTTGGTAGTAGACATGGGACAGTTCTATGCCCAATATGAGAAAATCAAACCTTACTTGTTGAATAATGGGAAAAATCCTCCAGCCCGCGAACACCTGCAATCGCCGGAGCAACGGGAGAAACTTGATGGGTTGTACGAGTGCATCATGTGTGCCTGCTGTTCTACATCCTGTCCGTCGTTCTGGTGGAACCCGGATAAGTTTGTCGGGCCTGCAGGTCTGCTGGCAGCATACCGTTTCCTGATTGATAGCCGTGATACGGAAACCAAAGCACGTCTGGATGACCTGAATGATGCTTTCAGTGTATTCCGTTGTCACAGCATCATGAACTGCGTCAGCGTCTGTCCGAAAGGGCTGAACCCGACGCGAGCTATCGGTCACATCAAATCGATGTTGTTGCAGCGTAGCGCTTGAGTTTCAGACGTATATAGCAAATTGTTCCCCCGCCTTAACGCGGGGGAACGACAGGAAACCTTTAAAAGCTGGCTCACGCGCCTGAACCGTCTTTTAAAGGTTCCTTCGGGATAGGAATATCCGCATTGTGCGTGTAACCAGGCACAGTAAGTGAACCGTTTTACGGTCATCCGTTTTATAACGGCAAGATAAGACATATTAACCACGGCGAAAACTAAAGCTTATTAGCTTAAGGGATCACAATGCAGAACGGCGCAATGAAGGCCTGGCTGGATTCCTCCTATCTGGCGGGCGCGAACCAGTCCTACATAGAGCAGCTCTATGAAGATTTTTTAACCGACCCAGATTCTATCGATCACAGCTGGCGTTCGATTTTTCAACAACTTCCTACCACTGGGGTTAAACCGGACCAACTTCACTCCAAAACCCGCGACTATTTTCGGCGTCTGGCGAAGGATGCTTCTCGTTATACTTCTTCCATTACTGACCCTGACAGTGATGCCAAGCAAGTTAAAGTATTGCAGCTGATTAACGCTTTTCGTTTCCGTGGTCATCAGAATGCTGATCTTGATCCACTGGGCTTGTGGAAGCAGGAACATGTAGCGGATCTGGAACTGGCTTACCACAACCTGACTGATGATGATCTGAAAGAGAGCTTTAACGTCGGCTCGTTCGCTATCGGCAAAGAAACTATGCCGCTTGGCGAATTGTATGCGGTGCTTAAGCAGACTTACTGCGGCTCGATTGGCGCGGAATATATGCATATCACCAATACCGAGGAAAAACGCTGGATTCAGCAGCGTATTGAATCGGTGGTAGGGCAGCCAAGTTTTACTGTTGAGGAAAGAAAACGTTTCCTGAAAGAATTAACGGCTGCTGAAGGGCTGGAACGCTATCTGGGGGCTAAGTTCCCTGGCGCCAAGCGCTTCTCGCTGGAAGGGGGCGATGCGCTGATCCCGATGTTGAAGGAAATGATCCGTCACGCGGGTAAAAATGGTACGCGCGAAGTGGTGATGGGGATGGCCCACCGTGGTCGCCTCAACGTGCTAGTGAACGTGATGGGGAAAAAAACCCAGGATCTGTTTGACGAGTTTTCCGGTAAGCACAAAGACCATCTTGGCACAGGTGACGTGAAGTACCATCAGGGTTTCTCATCGGATATGGAAACCGAAGGTGGTAAGGTCCATTTGGCGCTGGCGTTTAACCCGTCGCATCTGGAGATTGTAAGCCCGGTGGTAATGGGTTCGGTACGTGCCCGTATTGATCGTCTGGACAACCCCAGTAGTTCGCTGGTGCTGCCGATCACCATTCATGGCGATGCTGCGATTGCTGGTCAGGGCGTAGTTCAGGAAACCCTGAATATGTCCAAAGCTCGTGGTTATGAGGTAGGCGGAACCATTCGCATCGTCATCAACAACCAAATTGGTTTTACCACATCTAATCCGCGCGATGCACGTTCTACAGAATACTGTACCGATATCGGTAAGATGGTGCAGGCGCCGATCTTCCACGTCAATGCTGATGATCCTGAAGCGGTGGCATTTGTTACTCGTCTGGCATTGGATTTCCGTAATACCTTCCAACGTGATGTATTCATCGATCTGGTCTGTTACCGCCGTCACGGCCACAACGAAGCTGATGAGCCGAGCGCTACCCAGCCGGTCATGTACCAGAAGATCAAGAAACATCCGACGCCTCGTAAAATTTATGCTGATCGCCTGGAGCAACATCGGGTGGCAACGCTGGAAGATGCTACCGAGATGGTCAACCTTTACCGCGATGCGTTGGATGCTGGTGAATGCGTGGTAGATGAGTGGCGTCCAATGGATATGCAGTCCTTTACCTGGATGTCTTATCTCCACCATGAGTGGGACGAGCCTTATCCGCATAAAGTGGAAACCAAGCGTCTGCAGGAACTGGCTCGGCGTATCAGTGAAGTGCCTCAAGCATTGGAAATGCAACCGCGTGTCGCCAAGATTTATAACGACCGTGCTGAAATGGCAGCGGGTGAGAAATTGTTTGACTGGGGTGGCGCTGAAACGCTGGCGTACGCAACCTTGGTGGATGAAGGCATTCCTGTTCGCCTGTCTGGCGAAGATGCCGGTCGTGGTACCTTCTTCCATCGTCATGCGGTGGTACACAACCAGAAAGGGGGTTCCACTTATACGCCGCTGGCGCATGTTCACAATGCCCAGGGGGTTTTTAATGTTTGGGATTCGGTGCTGTCTGAGGAAGCCGTGCTGGCGTTCGAATACGGCTATGCCACAGCCGAACCACGTACGCTGACTATCTGGGAAGCGCAATTTGGTGACTTTGCCAATGGCGCGCAGGTGGTGATTGATCAGTTCATCAGTTCCGGTGAACAGAAATGGGGTCGTATGTGCGGTCTGGTCATGTTGCTGCCGCACGGTTACGAAGGTCAGGGACCAGAGCACTCCTCTGCACGCCTTGAGCGCTATTTGCAACTGTGTGCCGAGCAGAATATGCAGGTCTGCGTTCCGTCAACGCCGGCGCAGGTCTACCATATGTTACGTCGCCAGGCGTTGCGCGGTATGCGCCGTCCGCTGGTGGTGATGTCGCCGAAATCTCTGCTGCGCCATCCGCTGGCGATTTCCACGCTGGATGAACTGGCTAATGGACAGTTCCAGCCCGCGATAGGGGAAATTGACGAACTGGATCCAAAAGCAGTGAAGCGTGTCGTGCTGTGTTCCGGCAAGGTTTACTATGATTTACTGGAGCAGCGTCGCAAGAATGAACAGAACGATGTGGCGATAGTGCGTATTGAACAGTTGTATCCGTTCCCGCATCAGGCTGTACAGGCTGCGCTTGAACCATTCGCCCACGTACATGATTTTGTCTGGTGTCAGGAAGAGCCTCTGAACCAGGGTGCATGGTATTGCAGCCAGCACCACCTTCGTGAGGCGATTCCTTTTGGCGCCTCGTTGCGGTATGCCGGTCGCCCGGCCTCTGCTTCACCCGCCGTTGGCTATATGTCCGTACACCAGAAACAACAGCAAGCTCTGGTTGATGACGCGCTGAACGTTAATTAAATAAATAAGGATAGATGATGAGTAGCGTAGATATTCTTGTACCTGATCTGCCTGAATCAGTAGCTGATGCCACTGTCGCTACCTGGCACAAGAAACCGGGCGATAGCGTCCAGCGAGATGACGTGCTGGTTGAGATTGAAACCGATAAAGTTGTACTCGAAGTTCCTGCAATTGCAGCCGGCGTGTTGGAAGCGGTGCTGGAAGCAGAAGGTGCCACTGTAACATCTCGCCAGGTGCTGGGTCGTTTGCGCCCTGGAGACAACTCCGGGAAAGAAACCAGCGAAAAAGCACAGAGCAAAGAATCAACGCCTGCACAGCGCCATACTGCTGGACTGGAAGATGAAAATAACGACGCGTTGAGTCCGGCGATTCGCCGCCTGATTGCGGAGCACGATCTGGATGCCTCTGCCATTAAAGGTAGCGGTGTTGGTGGGCGTATCACTCGTGAAGACGTGGAAAAACATCTGGCTAGTCAGAAGGTTGCCAGCAAACCGGCGCAGGCGTCAGCTGCCACGCCGGCTTCCTCTGCACCAGCGTTGGGGAACCGTAGCGAGAAACGTGTTCCTATGACTCGTCTGCGTAAGCGCGTAGCCGAGCGTTTGCTGGAAGCGAAAAATAGTACCGCTATGCTGACTACGTTCAACGAAGTCAACATGCAACCGATTATGGATCTGCGCAAGCAGTATGGTGAGGCGTTTGAAAAACGCCACGGCGTGCGTCTGGGTTTCATGTCCTTCTATATCAAAGCTGTGGTTGAGGCATTAAAACGTTATCCAGAAGTGAATGCGTCTATTGATGGCGAAGATGTGGTTTACCATAACTACTTTGACGTCAGTATCGCTGTGTCGACCCCGCGCGGTCTGGTAACGCCAGTACTGAAAGATGTCGATTTGCTGGGTATGGCTGAAATCGAGAAGAAAATCAAAGAGCTGGCGGTAAAAGGCCGTGACGGTAAATTAACTGTTGAAGAGCTGACCGGCGGTAACTTCACCATTACCAACGGCGGCGTGTTTGGTTCTCTGATGTCAACCCCAATTATCAACCCGCCACAAAGTGCAATTCTGGGGATGCATGCCATCAAAGATCGCCCAATGGCGGTGGATGGCCAGGTTGTGATCCTGCCAATGATGTATCTGGCGCTGTCTTACGATCATCGTCTGATTGATGGTCGGGAGTCAGTCGGTTTCCTGGTTACAGTTAAAGAGATGCTGGAAGACCCGGCACGCTTACTGCTGGATGTCTGACCCGTTGCAGATTAAAGGCGGCTGACCTGCGCTCTGCTGCCTTTAATTATGTGCTATGCAGGCCGTTGCGAATGAGCGGCGGCGTTATCCACGACAGAGAGTCTCTGGACTTTTTTCAAACTTAAATGGATATAACATCATGAATTTACATGAGTATCAGGCAAAACAGCTCTTTGCTCGGTATGGTTTACCGGCACCGACCGGTTACGCCTGCACAACACCGCGCGAAGCGGAAGAAGCTGCATCCAAGATTGGTGCCGGTCCGTGGGTTGTTAAATGTCAGGTGCACGCTGGTGGTCGCGGCAAGGCTGGCGGTGTGAAACTGGTTAATAGCAAAGAAGAGATCCGCGCTTTTGCTGAAAACTGGCTGGGTAAACGTCTGGTAACCTATCAAACGGATGCCAACGGTCAGCCGGTTCATCAGATTCTGGTGGAAGGTGCGACAGATATTGATAAAGAGCTTTATCTGGGCGCGGTTGTTGATCGTGGTACTCGTCGAGTGGTGTTCATGGCCTCTACCGAGGGCGGCGTTGAGATTGAAAAAGTTGCAGAAGAAACACCACACCTGATTCACAAAGTTGCACTGGATCCATTGACCGGCCCTCAGCCGTATCAAGGACGTGAACTGGCGTTCAAGCTGGGCTTGAATGGCAAGCAGGTAGCTCAGTTCACCAAAATTTTCATGGGGCTGGCGACGCTGTTCCTGGAACGTGATCTGGCGTTAGTAGAAATCAACCCGTTGGTTATCACCAAACAGGGAGACTTGGTTTGTCTGGACGGCAAGCTGGGTGCTGACGGTAATGCTTTGTTCCGCCAACCGGAACTGCGCGAAATGCGTGACCACTCCCAGGAAGATGCGCGCGAAGCTCATGCGGCGCAGTGGGAACTGAACTATGTCGCGCTGGATGGCAACATCGGTTGCATGGTGAATGGCGCAGGTCTGGCGATGGGTACCATGGACATCGTGAAGCTGCACGGTGGTTCACCAGCTAACTTCCTTGACGTGGGCGGCGGCGCAACCAAAGAACGTGTGACCGAAGCGTTCAAAATCATTTTGTCCGACGATAAGGTAAAAGCGGTACTGGTAAATATTTTCGGTGGTATCGTGCGTTGCGACCTGATTGCCGACGGTATTATTGGCGCGGTAGCTGAAGTGGGTGTGAACGTTCCGGTAGTGGTGCGCCTGGAAGGCAATAATGCTGAACTGGGAGCGCAAAAACTGGCGGACAGTGGTCTGAATATCATTGCTGCGACCAGCCTGACGGATGCGGCTCAGCAAGTGGTTGCTGCAGTGGAGGGTAAATAATGTCCATTCTGATCGATAAAAACACCAAGGTCATCTGCCAGGGTTTTACCGGTAGCCAGGGGTCTTTTCATTCTGAGCAGGCGATTGCCTACGGTACGCAGATGGTTGGCGGCGTGACGCCAGGTAAAGGCGGCACTGAACATCTGGGGCTGCCGGTATTCAACACCGTGCGTGAAGCGGTAGAAGCCACTGGCGCGACGGCATCGGTTATTTATGTACCGGCACCGTTCTGTAAAGATTCTATTCTGGAAGCCATTGATGCCGGTATTCAATTGGTTATCTGCATCACCGAAGGTATCCCAACGCTGGATATGCTGACGGTGAAAGTGAAGCTGGAGCAGAGCGGTGTGCGTATGATCGGCCCGAACTGTCCTGGGGTAATTACACCGGGCGCCTGCAAAATTGGCATCATGCCGGGTCACATTCATTTACCGGGCAAGGTGGGTATCGTTTCTCGCTCAGGTACGTTGACCTATGAAGCGGTGAAGCAGACTACGGATGCTGGTCTTGGCCAGTCAACCTGTGTAGGTATCGGTGGTGACCCTATTCCAGGTTCTAACTTTATCGATATTCTCAAGCTGTTCGAGCAGGATCCGCAGACCGAAGCTATCGTGATGATCGGTGAAATCGGTGGTACTGCAGAAGAAGAAGCGGCAGCTTATATTAAGGAACACGTTACCAAGCCGGTAGTAGGCTACATCGCTGGTGTGACTGCGCCAAAAGGCAAGCGAATGGGTCATGCCGGTGCGATTATCGCAGGTGGCAAAGGCACGGCGGATGACAAGTTCGCTGCCCTTGAAGCTGCCGGCGTTAAGACAGTGCGTAGTCTGGCTGACATCGGCGATGCGGTAAAAACGGTACTGGCGCGTTAAGCCGGGTACAGCGTATCGGAAGTAGTGTTTTAATGTTTAAAGTTCGACATGTTTTGGCCACCTTGGGTGGCCTTTTTTATATTTGAATCTTGTCGCAAAAATTCAGCCTGAAAGAAAAGATATTTAATCATAACGGCAACAATAAAATAACATTTGTTGCATTAATT
>NZ_JAAVXH010000027.1:0-7181 GCF_012273755.1 Dickeya sp. CFBP 2040 | reverse complement strand
AGAAATGATACCGAGTATCAGGCAGTTGGAAGTTAGTACCCAGCCAGAAGAGTTGCAGAGTACTGAAAAATGGTGACAGGTTGCACCTGCACAATCGGAACCTGACTATTATATTGGCCTCAGAGGCCGTCCAGTTGTTGAGGCGATTGTGTGCGGATTACCCATTTGGGCACAGATTTTCCTGATGCCGGATAGATGTAAGCAACAACCCAAAACCAGATTCAGTACTTGCAAAACGGAGGTAGTCCATAGATAATAAAAGGTGGCTTCGGAAATCCCCATCTTTCTGCAGACTTCCTCTACTCGCGTGCCGGTTTCGGCCTGCTTCAGGGCAAACGCAATCTGTTCTTCGGTGAATCGCGACTTTTTCATGCCGGATGACCTCTTTTTTACGGAGAAAATGGGCCGAAAACTTTACTTTACACCGGTACTGAACAAAGGGAAGAGATCAACTGGCCGGAGATCCTCATTGGCGGTGGTACTAAAAACCGGAGGGACTAGGGCCAGAGCCAGTCAGATGATGATTCTATAGTGCCTTCAATTAGAGATGCAATTGCATTATGATATTGATTTTTATTGTTTTTTTTGGATTTGGTTTAGGGGCGTCTGTTGCGAAATCAATTATTTATTGATTGACGAATATAATTCTTTATACAATTAGCGCAGTATAGATTAATGGATTTTTTTTACACATTGCCCCAAAAAATCTATAAAATTAATAAAATAGGTGATGTATTAAATACTCAGACCAGACCAGACCATAGTGAAATCAAGAAAGTTTCACACTTGCTGAAAGCAGCCAGTAATCAGGGGTGTAGGCAACGCTGTCAAAATTTTAGAGTTGCAGGATTTAGCAGTAGAATATTGATACACCAGGTTATTTTTAGATGAAAAATAACCTGGTGTATCAATAAGAATGTTCTTCAGGCATTCTTCACACATTCTGGCTAATGATAGAATTTAAGTCAGTAGTCTGTTCTAAAATGAGGCTAACTGTTGAGTAGCAACAAGAATGAGACTTGGGAGCCTAGATGTATGATTGTGATTGATGAGTATTCATACATACTAATGGAGCACTCAATGTGCTTATTGTCAGGTATTCACCGCCAGATGTAATTGACATGGCTAGTTTTTGTTCAGGCAGTACGCAAATCTGGGGGGGCGTAGTTAAGGTAGTCAGTGAGGATTTCGAACACTATTTGGGTTCAAAATAGTAATTAAAATAGAACGCTATAGGGATAGGTTTTATTTATTGCAGTTTCTTTTTATCAGTAGAGAATGTTGTGGTTTTGAACGTCAGTCTGTGTCTGTATAATAAGAGTAATTCTACAACTGACTGAATTTGCAATAGATAGCTAATTGGTAGCTGAAAGCCAAGGGCGGTAGCTTGGTCGATTACCTATAGAAAAGACAGGTCATGATAGTATATGAGCGATTTCCTTCTGGTATTTGTCAGCGCGTTTGGATTGCTTTTTATCGCGCGTAAAGCTGCAAAAAAAGTTGGGCTGGTTGACAAACCTAATAGTCGAAAAAAACATCATGGACATATTCCTTTAGCGGGAGGTATATCGATTTATCTTTCGCTCTGGGTTATGTTCGTTTTCCATTCTGACTGGCTTCCCTCCTTTAATACCTACATGTTGTGCGCTAGTGGATTACTGTTGATCGGAGTTTTGGATGATCGCTTTGATCTACCTGTATTACCTCGTGTGGCTTTGCAGGCATTGACAGCCATGCTGATGATGTGGAGCGGCCTTTATCTTTCTTCTTTTGGAAGAATCCTTGGCCAGCATGAACTTCTATTGGGGATTGTTGGATATGTAATCACGCTGTTTGCTGTATGGGGGGCCATTAATGCCTTCAATATGGTTGATGGTATTGATGGATTACTGGGATGTCTAAGTTGCATAACTTTTGGTGCCATAGCACTCGTTTTTTCTTTAAAAGGTCGTGAAGAACTGGCGTTATGGAGTTTGTGCTTCTTGGCGGCAACATTACCTTACATTGTTCTTAATCTGGGGCTTTTTGGGGGTATGAAGTTCAAAGTCTTTATGGGGGATGCCGGGAGTACACTTATCGGCTTTACTGTTATTTGGGTGTTAATTATTGCTACACAGGGTGAACATGCGGTCATGCAGCCTGTTACAGCTTTATGGGTTATTGCTATTCCATTGATGGATATGGCTGCGGTAATGATAAAACGTATCCGGCGCGGCAATAGCCCGTTCAGACCAGATCGTGAGCATTTGCATCACATATTAATGCTTTGTGGGTTTAGTTCTCGTCAAACATTGTTGATTATTATGGGTATGGCATTATTGCTGGCACTGATTGGTGTTGTTTGTGAATGGTATGGTGTGCCGGAGTATATGATGTTATTGGGATTTATAGGCGTATTTGTAGCCTATTGTCTGGCTATTGCAAGAATCGTAAAAGTGTTGACGTGGAAAGGTACCGTAACGATTATGCAGCCGGAAAGCTCTGAAGGTATGAGCTCCTGAATATGCCCAGATGCGTGCAATATCTTTTCTGAGTTGTATGAGATGGCAAATCATAACAATAAGAAATTATTAAATTTTTATGATTTGTTTTTTATAAAAATTGAAAACAGCGGCTTAATTGAGCATGAAGTATAAGAAATTCAGGTTGATACCGTTGGTGGTAATAACGGCATTAGTAAGCGGATGCACTATTATTCCAGGTTCTCACCTTTCAACAAGCGGGAAGGAAACTGTCGAGCAAGATGACGCGGGCTTCAACATCAATAAGCTGGTTAATGTTTACCCGATGACTCCAGTGTTGATTGAAAAAATGCGCCCTAAACCTCTGGTAGCGCAGGCAAACCCTGTCTTGGATGCAGAGCTTCAAAATTACCAATACCGAATTGGTATTGGTGACGTATTGATGGTAACAGTATGGGATCATCCCGAATTGACGACTCCAGCGGGTACATACCGTAGTGCAAGTGACACCGGTAACTGGGTACATGCTGATGGAACTATTTTCTACCCTTATATCGGTAAGTTAAATGTGGTGGGCAAAAGTGTAACAGAAGTTCGTGAAGAACTGATGGTGCGCCTTGCCAAGTTCATTGAATCTCCACAGGTGGAAATCAGCATTGCGGCCTTTCGTTCCCAGAAAGCTTATGTAACCGGTGAAGTGGCCAGATCCGGTGAGCAGGCAATTAGCAATGTACCCCTAACTATATTGGATGCTATCAATAAAGCTGGCGGGCTTACAGAAAATGCCGATTGGCGTAATGTAATTCTTACCCACAATGGCAAAGATGAGCGTATTTCTCTTCAGGCACTAATGCAGAATGGTGATCTTTCTCAAAATCGCCTGCTTTATCCTGGTGATATTTTGTTTATCCCTCGTAATGACAATCTAAAAGTGTTTGTGATGGGAGAGGTTAAAAAGCAAGCCACGCTTAAGATGGACCGTAGTGGAATGACATTGACAGAAGCGTTAGGCAATGCAGAAGGCGTTGAGCAGTCTGTAGCTGATGCAACTGGGATTTTCGTAATCCGCCCTTTGCATGGAACTCAAGGACCTAAATTGGCTAATATTTATCAGTTAAATGCTGCTGACGCCACTGCACTAGTAATGGGGGCTGAATTCCAATTACAACCTTATGATGTGGTCTATGTTACTACTGCGCCTGTGGCGCGTTGGAATCGTTTGATCTCTCAACTGGTGCCCACTATTTCTGGATTTAACGATCTTTCCGAAGGTTCGTTGCGCGTTAGAACTTGGCCGTAAGGATTCTGCTCATCATGTTTAATTCTATTTTGGTGGTTTGCGTCGGAAACATATGCCGCTCTCCCACTGGTGAACGGCTTTTGCAGCGTGTTCTTCCAGGAAAAATTATTGCATCAGCTGGGCTTGGGGCATTGGTAGACAAGCCTGCTGACAGCATGGCCATCAATGTTGCGTTAGAGCATGGCATCTCGTTGGAAGGGCATCTTGCACGACAACTGACCCCAGCCATGTGCCGTGAATATGACTTAGTTCTGGTTATGGAAAAAGGGCATATTGATGCAGTATGCCGTATCTCGCCAGAAGTTCGTGGAAAAACTATGCTGTTTGGTCACTGGATAAATCAGCAGGAAATAGCTGACCCCTATCGTAAAAGTCGTGAGGCCTTTGAGTTTGTTTATTTACAACTTGAGTTGGCTGCAAATAAATGGGCTGATACATTAAGTCGTTAACTTTCAGAGAAAATAATGGCAGAAAAACATTCAATAGTAACAGCATCTGAAATTAATAGAGCAGATGGTATTGATTTAGCGCGTTCTTTGGGGGTTTTTTTTGATAATCGCTGGTTTATTATTAAAATAACAGCGATATTTACCATGATCGGTGTGTTTTATATTACGCTGGCAACACCCGTTTATAAAGCTGATGCACTGATTCAGGTAGAACAGAAAAATGGTGATAGCCTTATCAAGGATATTTCCAGCATGTTACCTGATGCTAAACCACAGTCCGCAGCAGAGATTGAGTTAATTAAATCTCGCATGGTGATAGGAAAAACTATAGATGATCTGGCGTTGAATATTTATGTGCAGCAGAAATATTTTCCTATAATTGGAAAGGGTGTTGCGCGTTTGATGGATATAGAGTCAGGTAGAATTTTGGTTTCTCATCTTGATGTACCCGACTCTTGGCTCGATAAAGAGTTTTTTCTTGAAGTACTTGATAGTCAGCATTATCGTCTGAAAAGAGGTGATACATTTACTTTTGATGGTAAAGTAGGGAAATTAGAAAATCAAAATGGTATCAGTATTCTAGTTAGTGAGATTTTAGCTGATAAAGGTGCTGTATTTAATTTACGGAAGTTAAACACGCTAACTGCTGTAAATAATATTTTGAGAGAATTTTCTGTTGCAGATAAAGGAAAAGACACTGGTGTATTAGGTGTAAGCCTAGAAGGTGAAGACCCAATCGTAACAACAAAAATATTGAACAGCATCATCCTGAATTATTTACAGCAGAACATAGAGCGTAAATCAGAAGAGGCTGAAAAAAGTTTAGATTTTCTTAAAGAACAGTTACCTAAAATTCGTGATTCACTAAATGATGCAGAAAATAAATTAAATAATTATCGACAGCAGCATGATTCAGTTGATCTATCCTTGGAGTCTAAGGCTGTATTGGATTCAATGGTATCAGTAGAGTCCCAACTCAATGAGCTGACATTTAAAGAAGCCGAAATATCTAAACTTTATACTCGCGAACATCCTGCATACCGTGCATTAATTGAAAAACGTAAAACGTTGCAAGAAGAGCGTGAAAAATTAAATAAGCGAATGGGAGGCATGCCGAAGACTCAACAAGAAGTATTGCGTCTGACTCGGGATGTGCAGGCAGGCCATACAGTTTATATGCAACTATTAAATAAGCAGCAAGAGCTGAGTATTAATAAGGCAAGTATTGTTGGCAATGTCCGTATTATCGATAAAGCTGTTGCACAGCCGACGCCGATAAAACCTAAAAAAGTGCTGATTTTATTATTGTTCATAATTATAGGAACTGCATTTTCTACGGTTCTGGCTTTATTAAAATCTATGCTTCACAAAGGAATAGAGAGTCCAGAACAGTTAGAAGAGTTAGGGATTAATGTTTACGCCAGTATACCACTTTCCGAGTGGCAACAGAAAAAAGACAGAGCTTTCCTATCAAAGTTAAATAAGAAAGGAAAGAAAAGTGGTACTCGCTCAATTGAACTACTCGCTTTATCTAATCCTGCAGATTTGGCGATTGAAGCGATTCGTAGTTTACGTACAAGTCTCCACTTTGCAATGATGGAAGCAAAAAATAATGTACTGATGATCTCTGGTGCTAGCCCTTCGATTGGTAAAACTTTTATTAGCATCAACTTAGGTACGATTATTGCGCAGGCTGGTCAACGAATATTAATCGTTGACTGTGATATGCGAAAAGGATATTTGCACGAGTTGATAGGTGCACAGAATATCAACGGCCTTTCAGATATTCTTTCTGGACAATCCAAAATACAGGATGTGGTGCATAAAACTCAGGTCGAGAATATGGATTTTATTTCAAAGGGGAAAATGCCACCGAATCCTTCAGAGTTGTTGATGCATAAAAATTTTTCCGATTTTATTAAGTGGGCGGAAGATAACTATGATCTTGTTTTACTGGATACACCGCCCATATTGGCTGTTACAGATGCTGCTATTATTGGCCGTCATGCTGGAACTTCATTATTGGTCGCTCGTTTTGAAATAAATACAGTTAAAGAGCTTGAGATAAGTATTCGCCGCTTTGAGCAGAATAGGATCAATATAAAAGGTGTAATTTTGAATGCTATTGAGAAACGAGCGACTAGTTATTATGGATATGGAAATTATGGTTATTATGCTTATGATTACAAATCTAATAAATAATGACATTATTAGTTTATTCGAAAAAACGCCTGAGGGGTGGATAATCAAGAGGTATTGTAAGGAATGCTGCTAACTTCGGTGAAAGTTGTATCCTATTGCTGATGCAACGATATATAAGGTTACTGTGTCGACTTTTGATTACATAATGTCTCGACGCTGTAGCTTTTCCGACTTATCATCTTGTGGATGTACTCAAGACACTTATATCTGTTCGATTAGGTACAGATTCTTGGATGAATAAGATGCTGACTGTAACTGTTATAGTCGAGAATCTGATATTGGTTATGAAGTAACATCCAATGGAGAGGGATAAATGGGTTATAACTATCCCATTCAATAAATAGGCAATTAAGACTGCATGAGTAAAAAATTTGCAACGATATTCAGAGATCTAGAACTGATACATCTTACTAAAGATGTAGGAATGATCCCTATGGCAATGACTAATATATTAGGTTATAAATCAAAGATATATTACTGGGAAAAAGGAAAAAATATAAATAATCCGTATTCTAGATATATAACTCTTATTCCAATTCATGCTAAAACCCGTATTGGATTCATCATTAGGACTTTTTTTGATATCGTGTCCAATAAAATCGGAGTTGTGAATGTTTATCATTTAAAAAATGAGTCTTTTGCTTTTATCCTGATTGCTAAGGTATTTTCTATTAAGACATATTTAAAATTAGATATGTCGGAAGAAACGATTAAGACGCTCAACGCTTCGTCAGTTATATGTAGATTAAGAAGAGCATATATCAGATT
>NZ_JAAVXH010000026.1:0-20455 GCF_012273755.1 Dickeya sp. CFBP 2040 | reverse complement strand
GGTTACGGTCAGCGTGAGCATAAGGTTGATCGGCTTATTGCCTCTTATCAGCAAGCCGGTGGGGTATTGGTACGAATTTGATTAATATTTAATCAGTTATGGCCGTGCTACGTGAAATCTGCACTGCTCGCCTTCACCAATCCCTTCTGATTTCAACAGGACCATCATGTTAACCACGAAAATGAAAACACTGCTGTTATGCGGCGGGTTGGCTGCTGCATTCGGCGCGGGCTTGTATGTGCAGGGTTTGCGCTGGGATGCGGATATTTCGGCACGGGAAACGGCGGCGGCACAGGAGGCAAGCACAGGGCAGCAGGCCGTCATCGCAACGCAGGCGCTTACATTCCATCGTTTCAACGAAATCGCCAGACAAGCCAGCCAGTACGCTATCAACATTAAGGCAAAAGCAGATGAAAAACAGATTATTTACCGCACTATCGTCAAGCGCGATCCGGCTAGCCGCCAGTGCGTGCCTGATGATGTGGCTAACAGGTTGCTCGACTACGCGAACAGTTTACGTGCCAGCGCAATGCACACCACTGCCAGCGGAGTTGACCCAACCGGTACTGGTGCCGCTGCCTCCGTCTGCCGATTGACGTATGGGCAGGTGGTTTACTGGGTTGATCCGTTGCTGACTGCGCTTGATCAAGCGAATGAGCAACTTAGTAAGGTCAGAGAAACCCAAAAAGAATGAAACCAGTGATATATGTTGATGACTTTTGCGCTGCAATACGGTGGTGCTAGGCTATAATTTCCCCACGATAAAAACGGAGGAAATCATGTTTTTGTTAAGAACGGTTTTTGTTGGTGGGGATGCTAAATATGAGCTTCTTGGTCAAAATGTGAATAACGACCGGGTGATGAGAGTTATTGAGTATCGTCTCAGGGTTAAGGATGGAGAAGAAAAAGGGTTATCAGAGTGGGTGGTAAAAAACCCTAATTTTGATATTAATGCGTTTCTTGAAAGTGGGAATGACCCATTAAATAGTTTTGCGATTCACAGAAAGGTTAATGATATCGCAACCATTTCAAAATATTGTGAAGACAAGTATTGGAATCGGTAGTCTCTGGCTTCTTTGGTACACCAGCCCTGGCATCCGCCGGGGCTTTTTTTCGCCCCAACAAAAGGTAACTCCATGACACAGACCAACGTATTACCACGCTACCGCTGCCATAAAGTTGTTCAGGCAGCGAAAATTATTGGTGCGAACCTATTAGATAGCGGTAAATCATCGCTCACTCTGGATGGTGATATTTTGCTTTTTGCCGAGCGCGGGTACATCGAAAAACATAACCCACAGCCTGGTGGATATTTTGTTCTCTATGAAGATGGCTACCAAAGCTATTCGCCAGCAGCGGTATTTGAGGCGGGCTATGACAGACTTCTCGAACTTGGCGGTGGCGTTGGTGACAACCAGCAGGAGACTGAGGGCCGAAATATCGAGCGTGCCGCACGTGCCGCCCACGAAATTAACCGGGCGTACTGTGCAGCCCTGGGTGATGACAGCCAACCAGCCTGGGAAGATGCACCCCAATGGCAAAAAGACTCTGCTATTGAAGGCGTGGTATTCCACCTCAATGGTGATCACCCGCCGGAGGCTAGCCATAACAAATGGCTGGCGTTCAAAAAACAGGAAGGCTGGAAGTATGGACCGGTAAAAGATGCAGAGAAGAAAGAACATCCGTGCATTGTCCCGTATGAGCAACTCCCCAAAGAGCAGCAGGTGAAGGATTACCTGTTTCGCGCTGTAGTCCACGCATTCAAGTGATTCAGACATTACAGAGCTACCTCCCAGAGGTGGCTCGATAATGCTCATTCAGTAGGACGTTATGGCAAAGCACGATTGGAAAGCATTGCAAGCCGCCTTCCTGGCTGACAATGCAGAAACTGGCATCACAGCCCAACAGTGGTGTGAAGAGCATGGACTGAACTACCAGTCTGCTCGTCGGTACATCAAGCCCCGTTCTGCGCAATCTGCGCAAAAAGAAGTGCGCAAAACTGCGCAAAGTGCGCAATCGGGAGGAAATGCGCAAAAGTGCGCAAAAGGCGATACAGCAAGGCGGAATGAGGATGATGTAGCGGCAGACGCGCACGACGCCGATAGCACACCTCCAGAAAGTGGCGCGAAACTGAAAGGCCGTGATTCCTCTGGTCGGTTTACTGAGGGCTATGCAGGGAACCCTAACCCGGTGAGTCCGTTTGTAGCGGGTAATCAATACGCCAGAACACACGGCGCTTACGCCAAATATTTGGACGCTGATGAACTGTTCGATGCTGCCAAAGAATCCGATCTGCGCGATGAACTGATATTCACCCGTGCCCGTGCGCTCTCTGTCACCAAGACGTTGAATAAAATCATGGAGGATTTGCACAACGCCGAATCGGTAGAGGCGCGTATTGAGTTATACGATAAATTCATCAAGGCTGAGGCCGGACTGGACAGAAACATTGCCCGTATTGAGTCGATTGAGAACAGCCTGAGCAAGTTGCAGTTGGATGCAGTGAATGTTCCACGCCTGAGTGCTGATACGCTGCGCATTAAGGCGGCTACCGCAAAGCTGAAAGCAGAGACAGAGAAACTGACAGCAGAAAGCAAGGACGTGACGACGCCGCTAACTGATGTAGTGCGTGATATCCACGCGATGCCTGATGATGGAATGCTGGCGCAATGACGACACCGCAATATGACGCCGGTTTGGTTGATGACGAACTGGATGGAATGAGTGAGGCGCAGCAGCGTCTTTTTATTTTGTCAAAATTGAGCAATCCGTGGTGGCGGCTCAACAATCTGTACAAGATCGAGAATGAAAAGGGCCAGTTGGTCACGTTTCGGATGCGCCCGGCGCAGCGTCGTCTGTTCAAGGCCATGCATTACCGCAACATTGTCCTTAAGGCTCGCCAACTGGGATTTTCCACTGCGATTGATATCTACCTGCTGGATCAGGCGCTGTTTAACACCAATCTCAAGTGCGGGATTATTGCGCAGGATAAGACCGCCGCAGGCGAAATATTCCGCACCAAAATTGCGATACCGTTCGACAATCTGCCCGGCTGGCTACGCTCGACGTTCAAAATCACCGAGCGGCGCAGCGGAGCCAACGGCGGCTATATCCTGTTCTCACACGGCTCAAGCATTCAGGTTGCCACGTCGTTCCGTTCAGGCACCGTCCAGCGCTTGCATATTTCCGAGCACGGGAAGATCTGCGCCAAGTACCCGGCCAAAGCCAAGGAAGTACGCACCGGTACGCTGAACGCCATTCATGATGGCTGTATCGCCTTTATCGAATCCACAGCGGAAGGCGTGGGCGGCGATTTCCACACGATGAGTATCCGCGCGCTTGAACTGGCGCAATCCGGTGTCGATCTGACGATGCAGGATTACAAGTTTCATTTCTATCCGTGGTTTGACGATCCGAAATATGTGGCACCCGTTCCTGCCGGTGGTCTGCGCCTGAGTAAATACCATCGTGAGTATTTTGCTGCAGTGGAAGCTGCAACTGGCGTATCTCTGACGGATGAGCAAAAGCAGTGGTATATCCGCAAGGGGGGCGAGCAGGGCGAGGAAATGAAACAGGAATTTCCGTCCACGCCACAGGAAGCTTTCTTAACCTCTGGCCGCCGTGTATTTGCCGCTATCAGCGTGATGCAGGCAGAAGCCGCCTGCTGTGCGCCGCGCATTGTCTACGACATCGATCCGGTTACCGGTAAGCGCGAGAAAGTGCAGGCACTGCGCGGCGGCGATAAAGAGGAACTTCAGCGCACGTTAATGAATCACCTGCTGGTGTGGGAACTACCGGATCCGGATGAAGATTACGCCATCGGTGGCGACGTGGCGGAAGGTCTGGAAAACGGTGACCGATCTTCGTTTGATGTCGTGAAGAAATCCAATGGGGAGCAGGTTGCGCACTGGTTCGGTCATCTGGATGCAGAATTGTTCGCGCAACTGTTGGCACACGTCGGCAAGTGGTACAACACCGCCTACATCGGGCCAGAGCGCAACAACCACGGCCATGCAGTATTGCAGAAGCTCCGCGATATCTACCCGCCCCGCGCTATTTACGCCGAGCAACACCTCGACCGCGATAACGACGACGAGACGCCTAAGCTGGGCTGGTTAACGACCAAGCAGAGTAAGCCTGTGGTAACGGAAGGGCTGAAAACGTTACTGCGTGAAAAGGTAAGCGGCATTCGCTGGATCGGCACTATCAACGAACTCAATACCTATGTCTATGACGCTAAAGGCAGCATGGGCGCACAAACCGGTTGTTTCGATGACCAGGTGATGAGCTATGCGATTGCGCAGGAAATGCGTGCTCGTATGCCGGCCCGTCCGAAACCCAAACCTATCGACCGCTCGAAACAAACTCACTGGATGTCACATTGATGAATACAGCCGCTATTGAAGCTGTGGCCAAGTCTCAGTCGCCGCAGGATAACCAAGATCGTTTTACCCAGCGTCAACTGTTGGATATCTCATCGGACATTGACGCACAGCCAGACTGGCGCACCACGGCGAACAAAGCCTGTTCGTATTATGACGGTGATCAACTGGCGCCGGAGCTGGTGGCGAAACTGCGTGAACGCGGGCAGCCGCTCACAATGCATAACCTGATTGCGCCAACCATTGATGGTGTACTGGGTATGGAGGCCAAGACACGCACCGATCTGATGGTGATTGCCGATGACCCGGACGAAGAAATGGAGCAGTTGGCCGATGCGGTCAATGCCGAGTTCGCAGATGTGTGCCGTCTGGCGAACATGAACAAGGCGCGCTCTGATGCGTATGCCGAGCAGATCAAGGCCGGGTTGGGCTGGGTAGAGGTGCGGCGCAATGGCGATCTGTTTGGTTCCCGCTACAAAGTCGGGACGGTTCACCGCAATGAAGTGTTTTGGGACTGGCACAGTCGGGAAGCGGATTTGAGTGATTGCCGCTGGTTGATGCGTAAGCGCTGGCTGGATGTAGATGAAGTTAAAGCGACCTTTCCCGGCATGTCTGACATCATCGACTATTCGATCAACGAGTGGCGGGGATTTGTGGATACCGACATTGCCGAGGGGCAAGAATCGGCGCTAATTAGCGCGTATGAGGAATATCAGCAGTGGAGCCGCAAGGATACCGAGTGGGTGTCTTCCAACCGCAAGCGTGTCTTGCTTCAGGTGATTTACTACCGCACGTACCAGCAATTGCCGGTGTTGGAATTGCCGAATGGCCGGATGGTGCAGTATGACAAAAATAATCTCATGCATACTGTTGCAGTGGCATCAGGGCGCGTGTCAGTGGTGATGTCACGCGTCAGTCGGATTCGTGAAGCGTGGTTTGTTGGGCCGCATTTCATAGGTGATCGGCCCTGCACAGCGCCGCAGGGCATGTTCCCGTTGGTGCCGTTCTGGGGATACCGTAAAGATAAGAATGGCGCCCCTTATGGGCTGGCCTGCCGGGCCATACCGGCGCAAGACGAAGTGAATTTCCGTCGCATCAAACTAACCTGGTTGCTTCAGGCCAAGCGTATCATCAAAGATGCCGATGCGGTCAACATGACGGATAGGCAGTTACTCGATGAGGCCGAACGTCCGGACGGCTTGATCACGCTGAACCCTGATCGCAAAAACAAAACGACTGCCGCTGATGCAGTCAATATTCAGCAAGATTTTCAAGTCGCGCAGCAGCAGTTTCAGGTCATGCAGGAGAGCATGAAGCTGATTCAGGACGGCATGGGTGTCTATTCGGCTTTTTTGGGGCAAGACTCCAGTGCTGCCTCCGGTGTAGCGATCAGTAATCTGGTGGAGCAGGGAGCCACCACGCTGGCGGAAATCAACGATAACTATCAGTTTTCCTGCCAGCAGGTGGGGCAATTGCTGCTGTCCTATTTGCTGGAGGATTTGACCCGTCGTCGCAATTACACGGTAGTGGTGAACCGCGATGACCCGCGGCGCCGGAAATCGGTCACCATCAATCAGGAGTCAGAAGGGGGCATGACCAATGATGTGTCACGTTTGCGTGCGCATATTGCGTTAGCTCCGATTCAGCAAACTCCGGCCTATAAATCGCAACTGGCTGAACGTATGTCGCAGGTGATCACCGGCTTGCCGCCACAGGTGCAGGCAATGGTACTTGATATGTGGGTGGAACTGCTGGACGTGCCGCGTAAGGCTGAATTCATCGAGCGGATCCGCAGCGCTCTGGGTACGCCGAAGGCGCCGGATGAAATGACCCCGGAAGAGCAGCAAGTCGCGCAGCAGCAGCAACAGGTGCAAGCTCAGCAGCAGGAACTGGCGATGCGGGAAATTGCCGGGAAAGTGGCTAAGCTGGAGGCCGAGGCGCAGCGTATCGCTGCCGCCGCACAGCGCGAGCAGGTGTTAGCGAATAGCCAGCGGTTTGATGACGCCAGGACGCAGGCGGAAACCGGTCGTATCCTTCAGGATATGGAGAACACGACGCAGGAGATGGATGCTTTGCGTGGGCAGATGATGCAGACGATTCAGGCACAGATTGACGCGATTGCCGTCTAGATATTGCACTGAGGGGGAATACGCGCTAGATTTGCGAAAGATACCGGAGTACGCCTTAAAAAGCTGCTCCGGTTTTTTTATACCACAAAATCAGTGCCCGCCATTCGGTGGGCGTTTTTGTTTGTGCGGGTAAGCGTCTTGGTAATAGGGCGCTGATTCGCACAGGCAGCGATACGCCTCAATCCCTCGGATCTATCCGACAAATAGACATGCAGGAGTTATAAAAGTGGAACTCGATTTAACAGGTAATGAAACCCCGGAAGAATTGGAAGCGCTGCTGGAAAAAATCGGCGATGTAACTATCGATGATAACACCGCATTGGGAGGTCCGTCGGCAGCAGTAACTGATACTACGGGGGCGCAAGCGGTAACAACTCAGACAGCGGCAGGTCAGCAAAATACGGGCGATAGCAGTAGTGACACGCCGACGCCGGGCGTGGCTGTAGGGCAACAGAGCACTGTTTCGAGTCAGGTGACTGGCACAGAGCAAACGACAGCAGCCAAAATCCTGCTCAGTAAGGATGGCAAACACGCCATCCCCTACGATGTACTTGAAGCGGAGCGCGCTGAAAAGCGTCGCCTGGCGGAAAGCAATCAGCGCACCGCTGCTGAACTGGCAGAAGCCAAGCGTCAGCTTGAGGTGTTTACGCGCCAAATCAATGCTGCCGGGTTGCAGCCCGCGCAATTACCTGAGAAATCACAGATCACTCAGGAGCAGCTCGACGCCTTACGCGAGAGCTTCCCTGATGTCGCCAACGTCATCGATGTACTGGCGCAGAAGGTGGAGCATTTGCAGTCAGTACAACCAGCACCGGCAGCGGCGCATTCTGCTGAAAGTAATCCTGTGTCGGTGGCACTGGACGCTACGCCAGATTTGAAGGCCTGGCAGAGCGGTGACCCGGATCGCTTCACGTTGGCAATCCACATCGATGAAACGCTGAAACAAGACCCTGCATGGAAAGACAAGTCATTAACTGAACGCTTCGGCGAAGTTGTTAAGCGTACTCGTGCTGCCTACGGCGAAACTGTTGAGAGTGCACCTCCGCAGCCCGCGCCCGAAGGGCAGCCAGCACAACCGACGACCGCCGAGCTTCAGCAGAAAGCCGCAGACGTGCTGGCAAAGGCAACTGCCGCCGCACAGCTCCCGGTCTCACCGTCAGATGTCGGCCAGACTGCAACGCAATCCTCTTCTTTATTGGAACAAGCCGCTAACGCCAGCCCGGAACAACTGCACGCCATGTTTTCCGGTATGACGGATGCGCAGATTGAGGCGTTACTGGAACAAGCCATCTGACGAACACCGTAATCCTATAACCCGCCATCGTGCGGGTTTTTCATTTTTAGGGAATCAACATGACAACGATCACTTCATCTCAGGCGACTAAGTTGATGCAGGTTGCGCTGTTTACCGCAGCCAACCGCAATCGCTCGTTCGTCAATATCATGACCGAACAACAGGAGGCACCCAAGGCGGTTACGCCGGATCAAAAAGGCGTGAAGCAAACCAGTTATACCGCGCCCGTCGTACGCATTACCGATCTGCAAAAGCAGAAAGGGGGTGAAGTGGATATGCAGATCGTCCATAAGCTGTCAAAGCGCCCGACCATGGGCGATGAGAAACTGGCAGGCCGTGGTGAGAACCTCGCATTCGCTGACTTCTCGCTCAAGATCAATCAGGGTCGTCACCTCGTAGATGCGGGCGGCAAGATGAGTGAGCAACGTTTCAAGCACAACTTGAACAAAACGGCGCGCACGCTGCTGGGCACCTACTTCAATGACCTGCAAGACCAGTGCGCTACAGTGCATCTTGCTGGCGCACGCGGTGACTTTATTGCCGATGACACCATCCTGCCGCTGGCCGGTCACAGTGAGTTCGGCAAAATCATGATCAACGATGTGCTGCCGCCAACCTATGACCGCCACTTCTTCGCCGGTGACGCCACCAGTTTTGAAGGGCTTGATGCTGCCGACCTGTTTACGTTAGGCGTGGTCGATAATCTGTCACTGTTTATCGATGAGATGGCGCACCCGATTCAGCCCGTCAAGATGTCGAAAGACGAGATGGCGAACGAAGACCCGTACTATGTGCTGAACGTGACGCCGCGCCAGTGGAATGACTGGTACACCTCAACATCTGGCAAGGACTGGCAGGCCATGCTGTCGCGCGCAGTCCAGCGCTCCAAGGGGTTCGATCACCCGCTTTTCAAAGGGGAATGCGCCATGTGGCGCAACATTCTGGTGCGTAAGTACACCGGGATGCCGATCCGCTTCAATACCGGTTCTCAGGTTGCGGTATCCAACAATGACCTGGCGGCAACGGTTGCGCTGAAAGAAGCAAAAACCACCATCGACCGTGCGCTACTGCTGGGTGGTCAGGCGCTGGCGAATGCCTATGGGGGCGAGGACGGCGGACACTTTGGCTACAACGAGGAGAAGGTGGATCACGGCAACGGCACTGAAGTGTCTATTCGTTGGATCAATGGCCTCAAGAAAATCCGCTTCCAGCAGAAAGACGGTCGCATCAACGACCATGGCGTTATCGTTGTTGACTCAGCAATTTCTACCACTCGCTAATTCCATCCAATAAGCAGGTTTCGGCCTGCTTATTTTTTTTCTGGCTTTTCTGGAGAAAACCACTATGGCAACAATTCAGGCGCCGTCCATGCGCGATGCAGTTTATCAGGGGCCGCAAGGCAATTTGTCGATTGCTGAGGGACAGATCACGCTAAAAGCTGCTGCAGTCAATGATGTTGTTGAACTGCTTGAAATGCCGATAGGTATGCGCATTTACGGCGTTGATGTTATCAGTGATGCGCTGGGTGCGAATGTGACGGTAGAAATCAAAAGTGGTGACAAAGTGCTGGTTGCCGCTGCAGCACATTCGACAGCGGTAGCAAAATCGGTGCCTGTTGCACCGTATGCCACCATCGTTGACGGGGAGAAAATTACCGCAACTATCGCTGGTGCTGCCGCTACCGGCAATTTAACTGTCCTCGTCAAATACATCGCCGTTGGCTACTGATCCCCGTCCACCTCACAACCAAACCCGCCAGCACGGCGGGTTTTCTATTAAGGAATTGATTTTATGGCAGATACTATTTCGATTGTGTACATCGGCAGCAAAGACAAGAAACGCGACACCATAACAAACAGCCGGCTGATCTTTCCGCGTCTTGTCCCGGTGGATGTTGAAAGCGCAATTGCTCACCAGCTTCTGGCGTTTCCGACTGTATGGGTGCGTGAGTCGGCAGTCGGCGCGACGCTTAAACAGTATGAAGATGATGAGGCACTAAAGGCAAAACAGGCGGCTGAAGAATTGGCGCGGTTACAGGCTGAGGCCGAGGCCAATAGCTGGGTGGTCACAATCGGCAGTGATGATATCGATCTGGCCAAGCTCACATCGGCTCAGTTAGCCACGCTGGTGGAAGCGGAAGATCTGGATCTGGGTTTGAAACAGGGCGCTCAGGAAAAGGTTGATGAATTCCGTGCCCGCGTCCGTGAAGCCATTAAAGCGAAGGCTACAGAGTAATGGCGGCGCTTGACGTTTTTCTCCCGGCTATTCGCAAGCACATTACCGGCCCGCTGGACATCATGATGCGGCAATCAATACGCGAAGCGGCGATCACATTTTGCCGAGAATCACTGTTCTGCCGCGATACAGTGTTGCTGACAGATGTACAGCCAGGTGTTAAGCATGTGCTGAGTGAAAGTCCGCTGGTGAAGTGCGTCAAACGCTTGCGCGTGACCAATCTCAGCGATCCTGAAAATCCCGTGGAGTTGGATGCTGGCACTGATTTTACGGTGATTTCAGCCAATCATCTGGCATTCAACCGCGCATATAGCAGTGTTTCTGTGCTATTTGCGGTAGAGCCCCGGCGCGATGCTGATGAAGTGCCAGACGCACTGGCTGATGATTATACTGATGCGATTGCAGCCGGTGCACTGGAAGATTTGTACCTTATGCCGGGCAAGCCCTGGAGCGATCCCCAGCAGGCTGCTTATTTCCGCGCTACCTTCACCGATGGTTATCGCCGAGCCTACCGCGATGCTCTGGATAATTCCCCTGTTACCGGTTTTCAAAACCCGGTACGCCGACACGAATTCTACTGATGATCACAATCAATGACGTTATTGGCCGGGCTAATGCCCAACTGGTTGATGCGCACTGGCTGCGCTGGTCGAAATCTGAGCTGTTGGACTACTTCAATGATGCGATAAACGCCATCATCATTATCCGTCCCGATGCTGGCGCATCGATAGAGGCGTTCGCCTGTGAGCCTGGGACGCGGCAGCAACTGCCCGATGGCGCGCTTCGCTTGCTTGAGGTTATTCGTGTTATTGACGGCCGGGCTATCCAGCCTATCGCGCGTGAATCCCTCGATTATCAATTCCCTGACTGGCATACCATGACCGGGCCTGTTGAACGTTACTGCTATGACGAACAGGTACCGAAGGTTTTCTGGCTCTTTCCAGGGGCGGTGTCGGGTATCTCTCTGGAGGTCTGCGTCTCAAGGTTACCCGCTGCGGCCACCATTGATGGCCTGAAACGAGCATTTCCCCTTGATGAACTCTATATCAACCCGGTACTGGAGTGGATTCTGTTTCGGGCATACGGGAAAGACAGTGAAAACGGCAACTACGCCATGCTGTCGTCACAACACTATCAAACGTTTGTTGACCTGTTGGGCGTGAAGTCGCAGACCGACCAGGCCGCCGGGCAGAAAAAACAGGCACAATCTAGCGGAGGTGCACAATGAGCGTACTGATCAGCGGCGTACTGATTGACCCCTCCGGTACTGCTATTTCTGACGCTGAGATCACGTTTACAGCATTAACGAATAGCTCTGTATTGAATGGTTTCTCTGTATCGGCGACGACCAATGAGGACGGTGAATACGCCATTCCACTGGAGTTGTGTGATTACTCCATTTCAATACAGCACGATGGCAATAACGCCATTTACGGATCGGTGTCTATCAACAAGGATACAACGCCGACGACCATTAACGATCTGCTGGAAAAGGCGAGACAAGAGCAGACCGTTACACCTCAAATTATTGTCTATTTCCGCGAGATACAGGCAGACGTTACCCAAAAGCTGGGAACCATGCAGTCGTTGAATATTGACGCGAAATCAGCGGCGGATAGCGCGGCAACGTCTAACGGGCTGGCTCAGGAACAGGCTCAGAAAGCGCAACAGGCATCAGTACTATCACAACAGGCAAGCGCATCAGCGCTGATATCTGCCAATTCCGCAGCAGCCTCAAAAGCGGCTGCAGAAACTGCTGCAACCAATGCGCTCAATTCAGCAAATGCAGCAGGTACTGCCAAAAGGAGTGCGGAGTCCGCAGCCAGCCAGGCGGAGCAATCAAAGCTGGCTGCTGTCAGTGCTGCTGGCTCAGCTGAGAATGCCAAAGAGGCAGCAGAGAACGCTTTGCGTGACGCAACTGTATCCAAAAATGAAGCGGCACAGTATGCACAAACTGCTAGTGCCGCAACTGCTCAGGCTCAGCAAGCAAGTGCGTCTGCTGGCAACGCCGCCAATGTTGCGTCAACGGCGGCAGAAAAGGCCACTGAGACGCTTTACCAGCAGCAGCTATTAGCAGGAGAGGGAAGCGTTACACTTACAACGCCACAGACAATCAGTGCGCAAAAAATTTTTAGCTCACCGCTTTATCAACGCAGATCTAGTTATCCGGGGTTAGTATTAGAATCTACTGATATAGCCAGCAACGTTGTGGGGCGTAAAGTTTTCTGTGAGGTAGATAACACTGGTCTTGCAATATTTTTCATTGCACGAAACGAAAACGACGCTGCCGGACAACGGTTTGCAAAACTGAGCCTGCCGGCGGCAAGTGAGCCAGGTGACATTGTTCTAACGTCTGGAGTGCAAACATTAACGGGTTATAAAGTATTTAGCGTCACGCCGAGAACCCTCAACGGTATTTCGATTGCTGGCACGACAACAGCTGGCGAGTCGAGAGATATGGTGAAAATTGCTGGCGATAATTTTTTGCATCTTGGCGATTCAAATATAAATGCAGTGCTACACACGCTGGATGCTGTGCCAGCTGTAAGGGTTGGCTCTGCCGCTCCCGCAAACATACTAGTGCAGGGGCGCAATGCAGTTGTTGACGCTAACGGTTTCTATAAGACCGCGTCACCTGTTGTAAAACTTTTTAGCGATGGCACAAGTGAACTGACTGACGAAGCGCAAGGTATCTACACGGAGCGTATCAGCGAGGGCGTCTACCGCATTTCCGGTTGCTTGGGTCTGAACGCTGATCGCGCATGGGGTGGCGATGATGGCGGCATCGATGTGCCGATGTGTCGCAACAAGCTACCCCGCTTGTGGGTTGACTTCGGCGGTGATGACGGCAGTCAGATAAATGAGGACGGTTCTATCATCATTCGCACGTATCATCGTCCACACCCTGACGCGCCAGCGTTCGCACGCAATGAACTCGATGGCTACGCAAACGGCGATCCGATCGATATTCCGCGCGACGCGTTCATCCTTGTGCGTGTACAGATGCCGGAACGTGGAGAGCAAAAACCGAAGGTTATGCTGCACAGCAATGTTTACTGTAGCAATATCTCATATATTTGATATGTATAATGCTACCTTAGTTATTAAGGGCAATCTGCCATAATCCACGGTAATTGTCATACCGCCACTTGCCAACCAAGGTCTTTCCATTAGGGAATCGATGAAGAGTGGCTTTGCTGTTTCTACCATCGTTTCCCGTCAATTCGAAATGCCCCGGTGATGTTTCAGGGCCGACATAGGTGTATTTTTCACCATCATGTATATAAGAGACTTCAATAATTCCATTATTAATTGACACGGAACACGGCTCATCGGTGCAAGCAGGTTCGTCATCATAATAGAGAGTATTCATTTTGCTGTTCTTATAAAGTTCCATGCATTAGTCCATTTAGAAGCTATAGAGACATCTTGCGATAATACATCATACGCGCTAAATTCCCCAAAGATACCAAGCCTCGCCTAAAAAGCGGGGCTTTTTTGTTCCTTCCTCGCACTACCCCCAAGGCTTTAGCATGGCAACCATTGATATCACAGCGATGCGTGGTGAAATGCCGCGCGTTGTCGAACACCTATTACCTGATGCCAACGCGACACTGGCGCAAGGCTGCCATTTCAGGCATGGCGTTATCACCCCGATGCTGGATGATGTTGATCAAAAGAAGAGTTTCAGCATCAAACCAGAAACGATTTTTCATTACCGTGACAATTTTTGGTTTGCCTGGAATAAGGCTGTTGATGTGATACGCAGCCCGGTGGCGAATGATGAATACGGGCGCGTTTATTACACCGACGGTGAATTTCCGAAGGTCACAAGCTCGCAAATTGCGACGAAAGGGAGCGGTAACTATCCAGCAGCATTTTTCCGCCTGGGCATCCCGGTGCCGGTAAACCCAATAACAATTGGCACGATTACGCCGCCGGCAGGCATAAGCAACAACGACCCTAAAGACGATGAGACTCGCTATTACACCGAGACCTATGTGACTGCGTATGGTGAAGAAGGGGCACCCGGCCCGGCATCGGCTGAATTGACTATCGCCTATTCGGGTAGCTCGGTTGAACTACTGCTACAACCACCGGGCCAACAAAACCACAACATCACTAAGCGCCGGATATACCGATCCGCAACGAGTAGTGAGTCGGCTGATTTTCTGTTGGTGGCTGAACTGGATATTGCTGTGGCGACGTTTGTCGATAATTTGTCTGATTCCCAACTCAGCGCGTCACTGGAAACCTATGGTTATTACATGCCGCCCGACGGCATGACCGGCCTGTGTATGATGTCGAATGGCATAGCGGCTGGATTTATGGGTAATCAGGTGATGTTCAGCGAGGCGTATTTGCCATACGCCTGGAAGGACACGAATAAGCAGACGGTGCAAGATGACATCGTTGCAATCACACCGGTAGGCACTACGCTGATCGTGGGCACGAAAGGGATGCCCTATGTTTTTTCGGGTATCACACCATCTAACATTACGTCCAGCCATTCACTGATCGCCCTGTCCTGTGTATCGCGGCGAAGCATGGCCGCAATGGACGGTTTTGCCTTATATGCCTCGCCGAACGGGCTGGTTTCGATCAGTGCCGACGGGGCTGCAGCGATAGCGACCGCTAATATCATCGAGGCCAAGCAATGGCGGCAGCGATTTAACCCGGCATCTATCCGGGCGTGGCGGGTGGAAAATGAGTATTTTGCCCTGTATGACACGGATTCAGGCGTTGCCGGGTTCATCTTCGACCCGGTAAACATGGATATTCGGTATGTAACATCATCGTTTGATGCGGCATATAACGATGAGTCAAGTGACACGCTCTACATTGTTAAAGGCCATCAGCTTTATACGCTCAATGATGGTGCCCCAGTCAATTTCCGCTGGCGCTCCAAGACTTTTCTTGCCCTGTCAAACACCTCATTTTCGTGCCTGCGTGTGATGAGTGATGCGTTGCCATCGATTGGTGTAATTCTGTATGCCGATAAAAAAGTGGTGATGCAATTGCCGCCGGGTAGCATGAGAGACACATTGCTGAAACTGCCGCCAATGCGTGGTAAACGCTGGCAGGTCGAAGTATACGGCAGCGCACAGGTTGACCGGATTACGCTGGCAACATCAATGCAGGAGATGCCGGCGTGAGCAATAGCAAATTCAGGGCTGGTACAGATCAGGCTGCTGTCGCAGAAAATATTGAGACGCTAACCGGACAGCGCGGCGATGGTCGAAATCGCGCGGTGACCTATGGCGATCTGGCTGGATTGGGGCTTGCCAACTTGCGCCAGGTAGGGGGCGGTAAGGTCGCACTATCGCCGAGTAATGGGACTGGCGGATCTGGTTCTGGTGGCAGTGTGCAAAAGCCAACCAAACCAATGAATTTCAAAGCGACGGGCGGATTTGCCTATGTCCTGTTGGAATGGGATATGCCCAACTATCGCGGACGGTCGTTAACCGAGATATACCGGTCACCTGACGATAATCTGGCGGATGCGGTACTGATTGCCAGTTCAGCAGCCGGTGTATATGGCGACCCCGTAGATCCAGACTGGCGAGGGTATTACTGGATTCGTCACGTTAATTCCGAAGGGGAACCGGGGCCGTTCAATGATTCAAAGGGCACCTATGCACAGACTCACCCTGATCCTGCTGCAATTATTGAAGTGATTACGGAGCAGTTAAATACGTCGCCGCTGATTGCCAATCTCACTGAGAATTTGGGAGCAAATACAAAAAATATCGACATTGTTGATTCAAACGTAAAAGCGCTGTCTGAATCCGTTAAGGATCAAAACAGTGCGATGGCAAAGAGGGTAACCGATGTTGAAGCGTCATCAGAAAGCAATGCGTCAGCAGTAAGGGAATTATCGCGGTCAGTATCTGATCGGTTTGCATCATCAGCGGAACGAGTTGAACGGGTGGAGGCTACAACGAGAGAAAATAATGCAGCTGTACAGACAAACGCAAAAGCCATTACTGAGATTGATAAAAACGGGTCGGCGGCGTATCAATCACTGTGGAATACCAAAGCACAGGCGGGTGATATAAAAGCGGGTATTGGGATTGTTGCAGGTCGAGATTCGAGCGGTAATACAATCAGCCAGGTGGCTGTAGCGGCCAGTCAGTTTTTTATCTTCGATCCTAATAACCCGAATGACAAAACCACTTATGCGATTCCGTTTGCGGTATCAAATGGCAAGGTGGTGATTGACGAATTAATTGCCAGAGAGGCGGTGATCAAGATTTTGTCCGCACAAACCATTGTGGCCGATAGCGTTAAAGCGGGCATTCAGATTGTATCGCCGTACATCAAAACGGCGCGAATCGAAAGTGGCGGGTTTACTGTAGATCCACTAGGAAACGCCACGTTTGGCGAACTGACGCGTATTTCAGCAGCAGGGGAATTAAGCATCCGTTCATCTGTAGATGGACGCGGACTGAATATATCCAACGATGAGATCAGAGTCATCGATAAGAACGGCGTGGAAAGAATCACGATAAGTAGCCGTGACAGATAATTGGAGGAATATTTGAGTAATGTGCTGTTACAGCTATCCCAGCGAGTAGAACGTGAGTCCGGGGATATTAATTTACTGAACAATATACAAAACGCCTGCCGTAAAAAGCAGGCGTTTTGCTTTGGTACGGATGATACGCGGATCGTCCTCAGACCCCGGAGTTACTACTGTATTCCGTATGTTGTGGTATGGCTTGGGGTTAGCACACGAAAGGACGCGCTCGCGTATTGGTTGCCACACGTTCAGGAGCTAACTCGTATGGCTGGTGGGCGTTGGGCTGAATTCTATACGGTCAGGAAAGGGTTTATCCGGGTGGCGCAGCGGCTTGGTTTTGAACGGCTTCCTGATGAGTTTGGATTGATGAGATTCAAGATATCGGTATGAGGTGAAACGTGGGTAAAGGCGGCGGTGGTAGCACTGAGGTCAAAGAGACATCCCAACAAATGGCAGCGGCGGAGGTAGCAAACCAGCAATGGAATCTTTATCAGAACGAGTTGCGGCCATTCGAGAACTTGTTCATGGAAAAGGTGGATTCCCTGAATGATGGGCAGAAGTACGACAAGATCGCGGGGGACGTCAATCTTGGTTATCAGCAGGAATTCGGGCGTGTTCGGCGGCAGGCAGCTGACGGTTTGGCGGCGGCAGGCGTTGACCCAAGTAGCGGGAAATTTCAGTCAGCGCTGAAGGATGTTGCTACTGACCAGGTGGCGGGAACGATTGACGCGACTAACCGGGCACAAACCGATCAGCAAAATAAGTATGTCGCTGGGTTGCAGGATGTCCAGGCGATGGGGTCGGGGCAGAAAGCGGAGGCGTTACAAGGTTATCAAGGGATCGCGGCAGCGTCGCAGCAAAAGGCGATTTCTGATGCGCAGAATTCACTATCTAAACAGCAGGCAAGTAAAGGACTTGTTGGCACAGTTGGCGGCGCACTCGTGAGCAAAGGGTTATCCAGTTTGCCAACGAAGACGCAGGCACCAACGGTGGGGAACTCCAGTGGCATATTTGGCGTTTCGGATATGCCTTTTATGAGTTCGAATTTTAGAAATATTGGAGGCTAATCATGGGGGTAGCGTCAGATACATTTGCGGATATTACGCGTAAACAATACAACGACTGGATGCAACGTTATTACCCCAAGTTGCAGGGGCTAATGGAGCTATCAACCAGTGGTCAGTTGATGAATAACCAGTTAGCGCGAGCGGATACCACACAACAGCAGGCGCTAAACACGGCAACGGTCGGCGCAGCCAACCAACAGGCGCGCTATGGGGCAACCCAGCAGAACAATGGGGCAGATAATAGCCTGGGGCTAAAAGCAGCGTTAGCAACAGCTGGCGCAAAGAACGGCATTCGTGATGCGGAAACTGATCGGCAGATGAACATTCTCACTGGTGGCTCAGCGTCCTTGCGTAACCTGCTGGATATTGGGGGTGACAAATAATGGGGTACGGATTAATCGATATTGCCGCTCAGACCCGGCAACAGGCTATGCAGGGAATGCAGCAGTCTGCTGAATTAGAACAGCAGCGTGAAGCAGCTAATGAGCAGTTGAAAGCCCAACAAAAAACAGCAGCCAATCAGACGAAGGGCACGATGGCCGGCATGGGGGTGGCGGGTGGTGCTGCATTAGGTGCCACATACGGATCATGGGGTGGTCCGATTGGTGCAGGGATTGGTGCTGCGGTTGGCCTGATTGCTGGTTCATTGTTTTCTTAATCGGGAGGATGTATGGCGGATGTACGCGGGTTGGCTGATGGTTTTTTGGCCGGATTTAACACAGTAGAAAATGCGCTTCAGCGTCGTGAGGACTCAGAATTGCGGCGCCTGCAAATGCAGCAACAGCAGCAGAATGCAGATCGAAGTTTTGGGCTGGCTCAGGCGCAGTTTGATTATCGAAAAAATACCGATACTCAGGACCGGCAACGACAGAAGGAGCGAGATAAAGTAAGCGACGACCGCTGGCAATCCGAGTTCGAGCAAAGCAAAAGAAATGCTGATCGCTCGTTTGGTTTACAGGCTGCAGGATTAAACCTGCGCCGTGACGAGTTTGAATACCAACGAGCAGAGAAGGAGCGGCAGCGCCGAATGACTGAACAGATGCCGACCGTTCAGGCACTCTATGACCGGCTGAAAACCAACAATGGCCAATGGGATGAGGATGCATTGCGTCTGGCCGGGCAAATCTCAGATGATAATCCGTACAGCCCCACGCGATTCATTGGCCCGGACAAAATCCAGACTGTTAGAGACATGAATAAAATCATGCCCCAAGTGATGAACGGGCAAGTGGATTACAATGATCCAAAATTTGTCAGTGTGGCTGATAAGGTCTTGTCCACATATATTAAGCGTGGCGTAGGGGAAAAAGATGCTGCAACAGGGAAAACAATAGCCGATAAAGAGCTGGCCCATATTGGGCTCACTGAGGATGGAAAAAGCATTTTCCTGTCCGTGAATACTAAGTTTGATGATGGTTCCGTTTCAAAAATGAAACCAATGACGCGCTACGCCTCATCAGATCCGCAGGATAATGTTGTGGTTATTCCTCTCGACAAGGCCATGGCGCAGTTCAGAGGCTACGGGCAGATGGTAGGGGCGATAAACAGTGACCCGTCAACGGCCCAGTTTCTGAATCGTCTGGTAAATGGCAGCTCCAAGCAGGATAGAGCGGAAGCTAAAGAGTACCGCACTCAGGTTATTAATTCACAGAAAGAACGAGCTAAAGCGCTGGCTAAAGACCCGGATAATGCATCAACGATCAATACACAGTTTGACAAGCTGGATGACCAGATTGCTGAGTCATTTGGGCAAAAAACCAAGAATAGAACAGCCCCGGTGTTACAACAATGGGCGGGTAATGACCCCGGTAAGGCCGCATTTGCACAGAAAGCGTTATCTGCTGGCGCGCTCTCTGGAGACATAAATGCAGCACAGCTGGACGCGAAATATGCTGAATATCAAAAAGGCGCGTCGGTAACACCTAATACACAGAATAACCAACCAAAAAATAATGATAGCTATACAGCTCAATATTTGAGGGAAATGCAAAAAGTAAGTCAGAGCAAATAGGTTGTTGCGTTTTTTTCTTGTGTGGTAGGATAATTCTTTAAACTTCAAAGAGTGGTTAAATGAAAAAGATAGCTTGCTTATTTTTTGCTGTATCTGTACTTGCCGGTTGTTCAAATCATGGTCGGGGGGATAATCAGGCGTTGAGATTGAATGCGGCATACTCATCTGATTATTATCTTCCACAGAGTGTATCCACCCTTATTGCTGATTCGAGGGTGTTAAGTGAAACACTCGTTCTTGCTGTTGACCCCAAACGGATTGATGATATTAGAGGCACATATCGCGCTTCACGACCTAAAATTACTGTTAACTATAATGTGTCGCCTGTCGATGAGAGCAAGTACCGTATTACATATAGCGGTACAATTAACTACCTGTCATCATTAAATATTCACATGTATAATGGGCGCACGACAATTGGGGGTGATGCTATCCAGAACGTTAATATCCCAACCAGAACAGCAGAGCTTCCATATGGAAAGAATGTTGAGTTCGCTTTGGATGATAATGTTAAGTTGAATCTCTCAGTCGAGAAAGAAACCAAATAGTTTATTTGTGAGGTGGGCGCGGGCGGCGCCCACCTCATACTTATCGATAACCTCCGCCACCAGGGCGAGAATCTGCAGAACGACCACCACAACGGGAACCATCTGCAGCGGTATCGGAGTCATGCTGGCAGCGTCCTGATCCCGCGATAGCCTGGTAAGATGATCCCAGGGCCATAAATAAAAATAATATTGAAATTATTTTCTTCATAACAATCCTTTAATTAAAAATAGCATGTGTGCCATTAATGACAGAGTATATTCAGATT
>NZ_JAAVXH010000025.1:0-83056 GCF_012273755.1 Dickeya sp. CFBP 2040 | reverse complement strand
TATGTTAAATACGTTTTTATCTAAAAGATATTGTGAATCACTTGGTGTAATACCTGCTGGCAACCACCCCCCAATTGTTAATGCAATGATTTTTAATGACCAACTTGATTTTATCTCTATTTTGGCAATTTTATCATTTATGTCAAATTCAGGTGGTAGTGCTTGTTGGTTTAATATTTTGCAACTTGCTATTTTTAAAGGGATTAGTCTTTCTTGATTGTCCTCTCCCCATAATATTTCGGTTTCTTCGAAATTTAATGGTTTAAACGTGATGTTTTCAATAAGTACTTTTTCTTTATCGCTGACATGTAAAATGATGGTCTTGTTGTTATCTTTTTTTGAAATAGATAGCTCGCCATCTAAAAAATCATCCATTCTATTTTTCCTAATATTATTATATTAAATAATAAATGAGTATAATTATTCTTTTTCTTCTGAAAATGTCTATAAGTTATAACTGTATCTAATTAGCTTCAAGCTGCAGAGACAAATAAGCATAGACTGTGGCTATGCTTCCTGCAACTTGAAGTAACATATCTGATAGCTATCCTTTCTGCCCAAACTCAAACGGCCTAACCATCCCGTTACTGTTAGCATCGAGGAAATCAGCCCACCATTGCAGCATCAGGCGGCGTTGTTCAAGGTGTTTGGCCTTGTGGGTATAGGCGGCGCGAACGTTGTTCTTTTCCATATGGCTCATTTGAAGCTCTACCACATCTTCAGGCCAGATACCCGATTCAATCAAGGCACTACACGCCAGCGTACGGAAACCATGACCGCACAGATCGGTTTTGGTGTCATAACCCATTTTACGCAGCGCCTTGTTAATGGTGTTTTCACTCATTGGCTTCATCGCATCATAACAGCCCGTCAGGATAAAGCCGTCGTCACCGTTAACGTCATAGGTGAGGTTTTTTAGCTCTTTCAGAATGTCCAGCGCCTGACGGCACAGAGGAACATAGTGCTTTCTGCGCATTTTAGCCCCACGGCCTGAATGTTTGATCCCTGCAATCGCTTCACGCTGTTCAGGGATAACCCATAAGGCACTGTTAAAATCGATCTCTGACCAACGGGCAAAGCGGAGTTCACTGGAGCGAATAAATATCAGCAGAGTGAGTTTTATCGCCAGCAGGGTCAGCCTGCTACGCCCCTGATAGCCTTCAATGCGTTCCAACAGGGTAGGTATCTCTTCCAGCTCGATAGCGGGGCGGTGCTCTGTCTGTGGTTTCTGAACAGCACCTTCCAAATCATAGGCAGGGTTAAAGCGGATCATCTTTTGCTGGACGGCATAACGCATAATGGCAGTGGCGTACTGTTTCACCCGCATAGCGATTTCCAGATAGCCCAGCTTCTCTATCTTTTTGATGGGAACCAGCAGATCGCCTGTATCCAGTTCAGCAATATCTCTGTTGCCAATATCAGGGAACAGGTAGGTTTCAATACGGGTCCAGACAGAACGCTGATAATCTTCCGACCATGTGGTTTTGGTGGCAAACCAGTTTCTGGCTACCGTTTTGAACGCGCGGGTATTGTTGCGTTTTTCCTGAATCGCTTTGTTATCAGCCTGCTTTTTAGCGCTGGGGTCAATTCCTGCCGCTAACAGCTTTTTCGCTTCATCTCGCCGTTGTCTGGCATCCGCCAGTGAAACAGCCGGGTAGACGCCTAAAGCGAGTATTTTTTGCTTCTTTTCGAAACGATAAGACAAGCGCCAGTATTTAGACCCATTAGGATGCACTAACAGGTGCATACCAAAGCCATCAGTAAGCTTATATTCCTTCTCAAGAGATTTGGCATTTTTTACTTTGGAATCAGTTAGAGACACGATTTGCCCCCTTGAGTTGTTGGTATAAGCAGAATCGAACCAGAAATACCAACAATTCTACCAACAAAAGTCGTGGGCAGTAGCGTTTTTTGGTGAACGAGGGTGAAGCTAAAGAAGGGGATAACCAATTGATAAAAAGCAAAAAAGCAGACGTCCGTGAACGTCTGCTTTCTTTAAATTGGCTCCTCTGACTGGACTCGAACCAGTGACATACGGATTAACAGTCCGCCGTTCTACCGACTGAACTACAGAGGAATTGCTTGAACGGGGCGCATAATAACGGGGTCTATCGTGCATGTCAAAGGTGTAAACCACATTTTTTACGCGTTTGGTGAGGTAATGCGCAATATGCTGGTTTTTTCACACGTTCATCGTGATTGAGCCGGGCTTTACACGGTGTTGCGGTGTTAGAACAGCAGGCTGGCAGCAAGGTGATGCCGCCAGCCTGAAGGGATTATTGCAATCGCAGTTGCAACTGGTAGCGGTAACGGGGAGCGGTCAGCAGATAATCCGGTGCAACGCTTGGACTCCATGAGTCATCGCCGCCAACACCCATATGGAAACCGTCCAGATTAAGCCAGGTGCCCGGTTCTGGCTGCAGCAGATGGTGATGAGTGCAATCCATCAACTGCTGCAGGCTGTAGCGGCCAATACCGAAATGGAAATCGCCTTCGATAAGCCAGTCGCCGTAGCGCAGTTCCTGGGTATGGCAACGCAGGCCGTTTTCCGATGGGAAAATGTATGGTGTGTGCATCGCTTCCAGTGGTTGTTGCCAGCGGCCATGCAGCGCGGCAAGACGGCGATCAGGGTAGTTTTCGTGTGGGCCGAGTCCCAACCAGCTTACCTGTGGGTTGACTGCCGCCAGTTGAACGCAGAGGCCAACGCGCGCCAGTGAGGGCAGGTGACGAGCCACCTCCACTTCTACGCTCACTGTCAACACGCCTTGCGCGTCAATTCGCCACTGTTTACGGCTGATAAACAGCACCTGTTGCTGATAATGACCGACGTGTTCGGTGGTGATCAGCACGCTATCACTGAGGGTGTCGGCGTGGATCTGCTGGCAGTCGGTGTCGTACCGGTACAGTCCGGCCAGTTTCCAGCGCTCGACCCAGGCGTTTGGATCAATACGGTCCACTTCGCTGATGCCGATGTCGTTATCCAGCGGCGCGCGCGCCAGATTATCCTGTAACGGACTGAGTAACTGCGGTTGTCCATCGCGCCACCACTGCGTCAACAGTCCGCTATGGCGGTTGAACGCCCAGCGCTGCTGACCGTGGATGACCTCGAACTGGTCGTCAGTCTGGTTTAACGTTGGGCATTTGCCATCGTCACGACGTGGCGTTGAGCGCGCCAGCGGCATCGGCAACTGCCATTGATCCCAGGCACAGCGATGACCAGCCGGTGACCAGTCGGTTGCGTTTGGCTGAACGACCTCTACCGTCAGCCACATGTCGGCGTGGTGCTGCGGGGCTGGCATCTGTTCCAACAGGGTGAGTGTCTGACTGCCTTGCGGTGGGATATCGAGCGTTACCCGGCCTGATGCCAGTTGCACGTCATCCTGCATGATGCGCCAGTGCAGTTCTTCATTATCACTGTGGCGGAACAGGTATTCGCTGGTCACTGTCAGCGTCAGCGGGGCATCGTCATGATGGCTGAACTGGAAAAACTGCTGGGCGCGCTGGGCTTCATACAGCGCCGGGTGCGGCGTGCGGTCAGGGAACACCAGACCATTGAGGCAGAACTGGCGGTCGTTGGGTTTATCGCCGAAGTCGCCGCCATAAGCCCATTGTGATTTGCCATCGTGTTCGCGCACCAGCGCCTGATCGACCCAGTCCCAGACGAAACCGCCTTGCAGACGCGGATACTGGCGGAATGCCTGCCAGTAACGGTCAAACCCGCCAAAGCTGTTGCCCATGGCGTGTGCGTATTCGCACAGAATCAGCGGGCGGTTTTCTCCCGGCATACCAATCCATTTTTTGATTGACCACTTCGGCACTGCCGGGAAGGGCTGGTCTTGATCCACTCTGGCGTACATCGGGCACAGAATGTCAGTAGCGGGTGTATTGGCGCCGCCGCCTTCGTATTGCACGGGTCGGGTTGGGTCCTGCTGCTTCACCCATTGATAGAGCGCACTGTGGGTAGCACCGTAGCCTGATTCATTACCCAGCGACCAGATAATAATACAAGGGTGGTTGCGGTCGCGTTGCACCATACGGGTGACACGTTCAGCGTAAGCGGGTAGCCAGCGCGGGTCGTCAGACAGACGGCTCATCGGCTGCATTCCGTGAGTCTCAATGTTGGCTTCGTCTACCACGTATAGCCCGTAACGGTCACACAGCCGATACCACAATGGGTGATTAGGATAGTGGGAGCAACGTACGGCGTTGAAGTTGTGCTGCTTCATCAGCAGAATGTCCTGGCGCATGGTGGCTTCATCAATGGCCTGACCGTGTTGCGGGTGATGTTCATGGCGGTTAGTGCCACGAATCAGTAACGGTTGGCCGTTGAGTAGCAGCAGTCCATTGCGGATAGCAACGTCGCGGAAACCGACATCATAGGCTTCTGCTTCCACCAACGTGCCATCGGCGTGCTCCAGCGCCACCACCGCCCGGTACAGATTGGGTTCTTCCGCACTCCATAACGCCGGCTGTGCGACCTCCAGTTGCAGGTTCACTCTGTCGTGATAAGCGCCGCGTTCATCGATAGCCGGTGTGCCAAACGGCGTGCGGCGTTCGCCGATCAACTGTCCGTTGCGCCACAGTTGTACATACAGTTGCCATGCCTGTGCTTCCGGCAAGTTAGCCTGAGCGGCGACACACAGAGTACCTTGCGTGTAGCTATGGCGTAGCGGGGTAGTGAGTTGCACGTCACACAGATGTACTGCCGGTTTGTTCAACAGGTAGACATCGCGGTAAATACCGCTCATGCGCCACATATCCTGATCTTCCAGATAAGTACCGTCAGACCAGCGCAGCACCATCACCGCTAGCCGGTTTTCTCCCGCTTGCAGGCAGGAAGTCAGATCGAACTCTGCCGGCAGTCGGCTGTCCTGAGAATAACCGACCCATTTGCCGTTGCACCACAGATGGAAGGCGGAATTAACGCCGTCAAACACGATACGGGTTTGCCCTTGCGCCAGCCAGTCAGCGTTAACTGAAAATGTGAGCGAATAACAGCCGGTAGGGTTGTCTTGTGGTACGAACGGCGGGGTGACCGGTATGGGGTATTTAACGTTGGTATAAATAGGAGCGTTGTATCCAGCCAACTGCCAGTTAGAGGGCACAGTGATGGAATCGGCATCATTCAAATCCTGGGCTAGCCACTGTTCAGGTACGGCTTCCGGACGAGGGAAATAGCTGAAGGTCCATTCGCCATTCAGCATCTGGCGACGATTGGACGGCTGGTCATCGCGTGCGGCGTCGAGATCGCGCCAGCTGGAAAATGGCGGATGGGCATCCAGCCGACGAAGGTGAGGACAAGCCGGATTTTCCCAGTCGCGTCTGGCCAGAATATCCGCCAGTGAGATACCCGATAGAGGAATATAAGCGGAAGCAGTAGACATAAAACAAGCTTTCCTTGATTAACTGAAAGTGGGTGGCCGAAAGAGCCTGACAGGCGGATAAACAAGATTTGTTATTCGCTCACAACTTTACTGGCAGGATCGCGGCTTGCAGACGGGGAGTAAAGTGTAGAGACGCCGGAAAGTGGTGTTGATCACAAAACCGGCGTCGCGGGAGGATGGATTAGCGCTGTAGTTGTCGCGCCAGTGTAATCAGCTGTTGTGCGACATCTTTGGGCGACAAGGTGGAAGGCCGCCAGGCTGCGGTGGTCTGCCGGGGAATCAGCGTGGTTTTCAGCCGCAACGGGGCTGGGGTCTGCGAGTGTTGCAGGCATTCCAGCAGCCGGTTGACACTTTCCCGCCCCAGTTGTCGGAAATCCTGACGGATGGTAGTTAACGGCGGCTGAAAATAGGCGCTGTCGCGGGTATCGTCAAAACCGATCACCGAGATCTGTTCCGGTACGCGCAGGCCATATTCGTGGATGGCCCGTAGCACGCCCAGTGCCATTTGATCGTTGGCGACGGCAATCGCAGTCGGACGAACCGGGTTCGCCAGCAGCAGATGTGCCTGCTGATAACCGGCGCTGGCGCTCCAGTCGCCTTCGGCAATCGCGCAAGGCGTCAGCAGGTGCTCGGCCAATGCCTTTTGCCACCCTTCGAAACGCAGCCGCGCAGAAACGGAGCTTTGTGGTCCGGTGAGTAATGCAATTCGCCGATGACCTAGCTCTACCAGATGATCGATAGCCAGTTTTGTGCCCTGTTGTGGGTCGAACATCACGCTTGGCAGAGTGGCGGTAGGGGGCGTATCAAGAAACAGTGCCGGCGTGGTGTCGCACAACTGGTGGATTTGCTCTGCCGTCTCTTGTTCCAGCGGTACGTTGATAATGACGCCGTCCACCCGCTGCGACAGCAGTTCATTTACGGCACGCTGGGCGTCATTGCCATCGCTGGAACGTAGCATTGAAATCACGACGTTGAATCCCAGTTCGCTGGCGGTGGTTTTAATGGCGGCGGCAATCTGGGAAGGCGCGTGCAGCGACAGGTCGATTGTTGCCAGCCCGATGGTGGTGGTGCTACGACGCGCCAGTTGCTGTGCCACCCGGTTGGGGATGTAGTGGAGTGCCGCCATCGCCTGTTCCACTTTTTCCCTTGTACTGACAGAGACATGAGGTGCCTGATTCAGCACCCGTGAGACGGTTTGATACGACACTCCGGCATAAGCCGCCACGTCATTGAGCGTTACTGGTTTCGCTTTCATGGTTCTCTGTTAATCAGCCCCTACAGTGTTATCTGGCGTAATCATAACAAATGCTGGTGATGTCATACTGTGGGTAACAGAGAAAAATTACGCCGCAACCAACGGGCGTGTCACCTGCTGATAATACCAGTCGATGGCTTTTTTGATCAGCGCGTCGGTGGCATCCAGATAAGCATCAGGTGTGGTGCTCACCTCCGTCTCCAGAATGAGTGGTAGTTCGGTGCAACCCAGAATGATTTTTGCTACTCCCTGCTGATGTAGCGAGGCGACTACCGGCAGCAATAAGGTTCTGGCCTGGGCAATATCGCCAGCCTTGTAAGCGTAGATGCTGTTCATCACCGCATCCTGCTGCTCGCTGGTGGGTAAGGTGCAGTCTACCTGCTGGCTGGCCAGCGCGCGCTGGTAAATCTCGCCGCGCACGGTGGCGGTGGTGGCCAGAATGGCAACGTGCCGGATGTGCTGTTCGGTCACTTGCTGGCAGGTCGCGTCAATAATGCTGATCATGTTCACCTGGGTATGCCGTTTCAAATCGTCGAACCAGTAGTGCGCGGTATTGCAGGGGATGATGATGCAGGTGGCCCCTGCGTTTTCCAGAATCCGCATGTACTCAACCATTTTCTTCAGCGGTGACGGGCTGTGATTGAGAATACACTGGGTGCGGTCGGGAATATCCGGGATAGACACGGCGATCATCGGAATGTGTTCCTGATCCTTACGTGCCGGGGTTTGCCGGATAAGTTTTTGCATGGCGTCTACGGTGGCACCCGGCCCCATGCCGCCAAGAATTCCGATTACAGGGTTCACGTTTTCCGCCTCACTGCGAATAGTCTGGAGTGGAAAAATCATCGCACAGCGCCCGGAAATGTGAATTGCGAAATTCCTATCCTCTATGTATGTTTTGCATAACGCTATACACATTATGCGTAGAATGCGTTTTCAAAACGGCGGTTGATGATGCTAAACAATATTGAAACCAAATGGTTATATGATTTTATTGCACTGGAAGAACACCGCAGTTTCACGCTGGCGGCGGAGACACGTAACATCTCACAGTCGTCGTTCAGCCGGCGTATTCGTGCGCTGGAAGAGGCGGTGGGATTTGATATGTTTGACCGCGGCGCACAGCCGCTGCAACTGACCGAGCAGGGCAAGATTTTTCACGCTCATATCCGCAATACCCTCGACGATCTGGAATATCAGATTCATAAACTGCACGGCGGCAGCCACTACAAAAACAAGATTACCATTGCGGCGGCGCATTCTCTGTCGGTGTTTGTGATGCCTGAATTGCTCAACGCCGTGCCGGATGTGCAGGAAAAAATCTTCTATGTTGAATCAATTGACGTGGATGACGCGGTACTCAACCTGAAGGAAGGGCGCAGCGATTTTATTTTCTCGTTTTATAACGAGGAACTGATGTCTGAGCCGTTTCGCCATACCCACATCATGGACTCCACCTTGTACCCGGTTTGTGCCTGCGACGCGTCTGGCAAACCGCGGTTTGATGCCCGTGCTGCCATGCTGCCGTTGCTCAACTACACCGACACCAGTTACATGGGGCGTCAGGTCAACCGTTATCTTTCCACGCTGTCATCTGAGCGTTTTACCGTCAGTTTTGTCTCCTCAATGAGTGACTTGCTTAAACGCATGGTGAAGCAGGGCCACGGTATTGCCTGGCTGCCGGACTACGCGATCCGCGATGAACTGGCGCACAAGGAGCTGACCGTGCTGAAGCTGGATAACGCAGTGATGAAAATGCAGGTCTATCTATATCGGCTGGATGCACGGCTTAATGTGGCATCGGAGTCATTCTGGCGGGCGATGACGGCGTTGCGCTCAGCGCAATGAAAAACAGCGGCCAGATGGCCGCTGCGTGTATCGTATGATTCCGTGTGGTTCAGGCGTCTTGTCTGGCCTGCTGTAGTGTGACTTCCGCCTCTGCCGGATCCTCTTCATCGTCGGTGATGCCTTTTTCCAGGCTAGCCACCACGGCGGTAGAGATACTGTTGCCGATAACGTTAGTCGCGGTACGGCCCATATCCAGGAACTGGTCGATGCCAAGAATCAGCAGAATACCGGCTTCCGGCAAGTTGAACATCGGCAGGGTCGCGGCGACCACTACCACGGAAGCACGTGCGACACCCGCCATGCCTTTACTGGTGATCATCAGCGTCAGCAGGATCAGGATCTGCTGGGTGAAGCTCAGGTCAATGTTGTACGCCTGAGCAATGAACAGGATGGCGAACGACTGGTACATCATGGAGCCATCCAGGTTAAAGGAATAACCCAACGGCAACACGAAACTGGTGATTTTCTTCGGTACACCGAACCGGGTCAGGGCGTCCATGGTTTTTGGGTAGGCTGATTCGCTGCTGGCGGTGGCGAAGGCCAGCATGGTGGGTTCACGAATCAGGCGCGCCAGCACGGCGATGGAGCGGCCGAGGAAAGCGTAACCCACCAGGAACAACACCGCCCACAGCAACGCCAGACCAAGATAAAATTCGCCAATCAGTTTGCCGAAGTCATAAATCAAGCCCAAACCCTGTGTCGTAATGGCGGACGCAATGGCAGCGAAGACGGCGATAGGCGCCAGCGCCATCACGTAGTCGGTGACGCGGAACATCACTTTGGCCAATTCTTCAATGGTGGAGAGAATAAAGTTGGCCTGCTTATGGTGGTGTTTGACATAAGCCAGAGCAGAACCGAAGAACAGCGAAAACACCAGAATCTGCAGGATTTCATTGTTCGCCATTGCTTCTATGATACTTTTCGGGAAGATATGGCTGATAAAGTTCTTGAGTGTGAAACCATCGGTATTCAGACCGGTGGTGACGTGGTTGACCGGTGCGACCAGATTCATGCCGACGCCGGGCTGGAAGAAGTTCGCCAGCATCATGCCGATCAGTAACGACAGGAAAGACGCCGTAATAAACCAGGTCATGGCTTTCAGGCCGACGCGGCCCACCGCAGAAGAGTTCCCCATGCTGGCCAGACCGGAAACCAGGGTGGCGAACACCAGCGGTGCGATGATCATTTTGATCAGACGCAGGAAAATATCGGTAGCCATATTAAAGTAAGACGCCACTTCCTTGGCTCGTGTGCCATCCAGATAAGTGTGGCATACCCAGCCAATCAGAATACCGAGCACAATTGCCAGCATTATCTGTATTAATAACTTCTGCCTTTGCATATAAACCTCATGTCAATGAATGTACCCAGACAACACACAGTGTTATTGCAGCGTAGCGGTCAGAGATGCCGTGAGACATAGCAAGCCGATACTCTGATTTGTTTATGGGGTGTTGTGTCTGCCGCGCGGGATATTACAACGAAATCGATTACTTGCCTTTTTTTTCTGCAAATAAAATGAAATACATCACTGAATGGGGTCAAAAATGGGCTATATCCTTATTGATTGTAGGTAAATGGCGAGTGGTCTGTGCCTTCGTAATTCCTGATAATTAATTGATTTTTATTTGTATTTTATTTTTTCAAGGACAGCTGGCAAGATGATTTTTGTATTAAATATAATTTTTTCTTATATCTTGGGTTGAGTCAGTAATAAATCCAATAACTGTTGTCAGCTCATTTTTATCCACTGGCGATGTTATTATTGCCAGGTGATCTGAATAATTAATAAACAACGCCCCCTTTCGTTTATTCATAAAATAGAATCCGGTAGCGCACTGAAAAATCTGTATTACACATGGATAAAACAGCAGTAAATTTAATGGCCTGTTTAAATTGAGTGTGGTTAGGTTGCAAATGTTTCAATTATTGTTTTGGTGTGATTTTGGTGTTACTGCTTGTTAGGCGTTTACTGGTAAATCAAGGTGCGAAACCCTATATTGACTCGCTGAATTGCGATGGTGCCTTATGTATAAAATGCACCCTAAATTATAAATTCATCTTATGATTTGCTCTGTGGTGACTGATGACTGCTTATCGGGTGACCGGTTATCGCCCGTTTGCCCCAGTTTAGCACGATTCAGATCAAGCTATTGGTGAGGCGGCGTGTCATTTCGTCACCGAAGCTCTTACACTATTCACCCACACTATCTATGGAATTTGGATTACGGTGGTTATGGCAACACGACTGACAGACTCCCCATCCCGGCTGTCTATTTTGTGGCAGGATGCCTTGCTGAAAATTTCTCAGTCGCTGTTGCAACAGCGCACGATACCTGACCTGTTGCGGACGCTTGACGGTATGTCGTTCTCGGTGGTGCGGTTTGGCCGGGTGAACCTTGTCCTGCTTGATCCGTTGCATAACCAGATGCATTTTTACCGCCATGATCGTGAGTCTGGGCAGACTCAGTGCAGCGAAGAAGCGATTCTGCTGGCTAATGGCCCCGGCGGCGTGGTGTGGAGTACACAGACCGCGCTACATTGCGACCGGACACATTTTCAACGCGACTTTCCCCACCTGACTGACCTGCCGGCCTACATCGGATTAAGCGACTACTGCCAGTTGCCGCTGTGTGGCACTCATCGTGTGCTGGGTGGAGTGGAATTTCTCAAAACAGACGGCAGCCGCTTTACCGACAGCGAACTGGATTTCTTTCAGGCGTTGGCTGGGGTAGTGGCGCTGGTCGTGGAAACTATTCGTGAGCGCGAACAGGTACTGCAGGAAGAAGAGCGGTTGCGCCATGAGCGTGATCACCTGCGTATTCTGGTGGATGTCACCAATACCGTAATTTCCAAACTGGAACTGAAGGCGCTGGCACTGGAGGTATCGCGCGAGATTCATCGTTTCTTCGGCATCGATTTTATCGCACTGGTGTTAAAGGACGGTGAAGGGGAGGCGAGTTCGCTGAAGTATCTTGCCACTGTTTACCCACCGTCTGGTGCGCCAAAAACGATGCAAGGCGAGGTGGAGCGAGCGCAAACGCTGGCTGACGACGTCATGGCACAACATCAGCCGCAATTGCTACAGGTGACGGAACGCCTTAACACAAGCGAACCTCGTCCGCTTTGCCAGTGGTTTGATCGTGCATTGTCTCACGCTTGCCTGCTGCCGCTGGCATTCGGTAACCGGACACTGGGCGTACTGGAGCTGGCGCATCGCTCGCCGCTGGCAGTCAGCGAGGCGGATCTCCGGTTGTTACAGCAGATTGCTGCACGTATCGCCATTGCGCTGGATAATGCGCTGGCGTATGAGCAAATTACCCGGCTGAAAGATTCATTGATCCATGAAAATTTCTACCTGACGGAACAACTGACCGAACATATCCATCAGCGCAGTGGCGACGAGTTCGGCGAGATTATTGGCCGTAGCGCAGCGATTCGACAGGTACTGGAGCAGGTGGCGATGGTGGCCGCCAGCGACAGTACCGTGCTGATTCTGGGAGAAACCGGCACCGGTAAAGAGCTGATTGCCCGCGCCATTCATAGTCTGAGCCAGCGCAAATCACAACGCATGGTGAAAATGAATTGCGCCGCTATTCCCTCTGGCCTGTTGGAAAGCGATCTGTTCGGGCACGAAAAAGGGGCGTTTACCGGTGCGACCAGCCAGCGTCAGGGGCGGTTTGAACTGGCGGATAACAGCACGCTGTTTCTGGATGAGGTTGGAGATATTCCGCTGGAGTTACAACCCAAACTACTGCGGGTGCTCCAGGAGCGTGAGATTGAGCGACTGGGTGGCAGCAAAATCATTCCGGTAGATGTTCGGTTGATTGCCGCGACTAACCGCGACCTGAAACAGATGGTGGCGGATAGGGAATACCGTAGCGATCTCTATTATCGCCTCAATGTGTTCCCTATCGTCATTCCACCATTACGTGAGAGGCCGGAAGACATTCCACTGCTGGTGAAATTTTTCACCCGTAAGATTGCCCGACGAATGAACCGCACTATCGACAGCATTCCCTCCGAGATGCTGCGTCAGTTGAGTCGTTTACCCTGGCCCGGCAATGTACGGGAACTGGAAAATGTGGTGGAGCGAGCGGTTATCTTAACGCGTGGTACCACACTTAATTTGCAGATGGATGAACTACAACACCATCTGTCGCCGCTGGATGTGCCAAAACCCTCGCACCACGACATCGCACTGCCGGGCGAAGTTGGAGAATCGCGGCCATTGGATGCGGACGAAGAGTCCGAGCGTGAACGCATTATTCGGGTATTGCGGGAAACCAACGGTATCGTCGCTGGCCCGAAAGGCGCTGCCGCCCGGCTTGGACTTAAACGCACCACGCTGTTGTCGCGTATGCAGCGAATGGGGATTTCCGCCAGGGAAATTGAAGGGATGTCGTGAGTAATACGATGCGGTTTTGAAAGGAATTGCAGCCCTCGCCAGCAGGAGAGGGCTACAAGGGATTAACCCGCGACTTCCGCTTCTTTACGCAGACGAGCTTTTAGTGCGCTGTACTCCTGTCTGACGTAGTTTTCCGCCCAGTTCTGGTCGGCGATGGGTTCCAGTTTCACCGCGCAGTGCTTGTATTCCGGCGTCTTGGCGATGGGGTCTACTTCATCCAGCGTCAGTTCGTTACAGGCGCCAATCCACCACTGGTAAGTCATATAAACCGCACCTTTGTTGATGCGTTCACTGACCATCGCCCGGCTGATCACCTTGCCACGGCGTGATGCCACCCAGGTGAGCTGCTGGTCGCGGATGCCAAGGGCTGCCGCGTCTTGCGGATTCATCTGCACGTAGCCCGGCTCATCCGCCAGCGTTTGTAGTGCGGTACAGTTACCGGTCATGGAACGACAGGAGTAATGACCAACTTCGCGCACCGTCGAGAGCACCAGCGGGTAGTCGACGTCGGTTTGCTCCATTGGCGGATGCCATTCTGTCGCAAACAACAACCCTTTACCGTTCGGGCGGTCGAACTTGTTGCCGGCGTACAACCACGGCGTGCCGGGGCTGTCTTCGGTCAGACACGGCCACGGTACGTAGCCCAGGCCCGCCATTTTATCGTAGGTAGCGCCGTAGTAGAGTGGGCACAGATTACGCAACTCATCCCAGATTTCCTGAGTATTGTTGTAATGCATCGGGTAGCCCATGGCGGTTGCCATCAGGCTGATGATTTCCCAGTCCGGTTTCACGTTGCCTTGCGGTTCCACCGCTTTGTAGAACCGCTGGAAACCTCGGTCGGCGGCAGAATACACCCCTTCATGCTCGCCCCATGAGGTAGCGGGTAAGATCACGTCCGCTACTGCGGCGGTCTTGGTCATGAAGATATCCTGAACGATCAACAATTCCAGTTGGTTGAAGGTTTCACGCACTACCGACAGGTCCGGCTCGGTTTGCAGCGGGTCTTCACCCATCAGGTAATTGGCTTTGATCTTGCCTTCTTTGATCATGTGCGGCACGTCAGTCAGCGAATAGCCGATACGGTCAGACAGTGTCGGCACGCCCCAGGCTTTGGCGAATTTTTCGCGTACGTCCGCATCAATCACTTTCTGGTAGCCAGGGAACTGGTTCGGCAGTGCGCCCATGTCGCAAGCGCCCTGTACGTTATTCTGACCACGCACCGGACCGACGCCCACGTTCGGGCGGCCAAGGTTCCCCGTCAGCAACGCCAGACCGGACAGACCTTTCACCACATCGACCCCTTGGGTCCACTGGGTCACGCCCATACCCCACAGAATGGTGGCGGACGGAGCGGCGGCATACATGCGAATGGCATCGCGGATCAACTGCGGGTCAAGCCCGGTGATGTCTGCTACGTATTCCGGGGTGTATTTCGCCACGATGGCGCGGTATTCATCAAACCCTTCGGTGTGCTGCGCCACGAAATTCGAGTTATACAACCCTTCGTTGATCAACACGTTGGCAAACGCGTTGACCAGCGCCATGTTGGAGCCGTTTTTCAGCGGTAGCCACAGGTCGGCGATGCGGGCAGTTTCGATGTGACGCGGGTCGCAGACGATGATTTTGGCGCCGCGTTCTTTGGCTTTAATGATGCGGCGCGCCACGATGGGGTGGGAGTCGGCGGCGTTGTAACCAAACACCAGAATGCAGTCGGTCTTTTCAATTTCGCAAATCGAATTACTCATTGCCCCGTTGCCCAGCGTAACCTGCAAACCAGAGACGGATGGGCCGTGGCAGACGCGGGCACAACAGTCGATGTTGTTGGTGCCGGTGACCGCGCGGGCAAATTTCTGCATCACATAGTTGGTTTCGTTACCTGGACCGCGGGACGAACCGGTGTGCATGATAGAGTCCGGCCCATATTTCTCTTTAATGGCTTTTAGACGGGAGCTGGCGAAATCGATAGCTTCTTCCCAGGATACCACTTCAAACGGCGCGCCTTTCTGGCGACGGATCATCGGTTGTTTCAATCGTGGGGTTAACAGCTTGGTATCGTTGAGAAAATCCCAGCCGTAATAACCTTTTAAGCACAGCTCGCCTTCGTTGGTCAGGCCGTTAGCACCTTCCGCGCCGACGACCTTGCCATTTTCCACCAACAGGTTAATTTTGCAGCCTGACCCACAGTAAGGGCAGACGGTAATCACTTTCTGCATGACATTGCTCTCCTTCATCGTACCTACGGCACGCTCAGAATTTCATTTCCGCGGCTTCATCAAGTGCTGCGCGCCGCTGTTTACGTAGGATCATCTCCTGAATGTCGTCCCGGCTTATCAGGCGCAGGGCGTTGGTGGGGCAGACTTCGACACAGGCCGGACCGTTGGCGCGTCCCTCGCACAGGTCGCACTTGTGCGCTTCCGCCTTGATGCAGTTGCCCAGTGTCTGATAATGGCTGATGCGTGCCACCGGTTTACTGATCACCGTCATGGCACCGTACGGACAAGCCACCACACAGGTTTTGCAACCGATACATTTCTCTTGTTGTACCCGGATATGATCGCCGGCATGAATGATCGCCCCATTCGGGCAAACATTGGCACAGGGGGCATCTTCACAGTGACGGCACTGAATCGTGGTGCTGACATTCAGCCCCTTCACCACTTTTAATCGCGGTGTGAAATGTTCTGTAGACAACGATGACGGGTTGCCATCGCTGTGAGCCAGCACACAAGCGACTTCACACGTGCGACAGCCAATACATTTCCTGGGGTCTGTTAAAACGAACCGGTTCATGACTGGGTCTCCTTCCGCGGCTCTGGTGGACAAAGGGTTATGTCGATGACATGGTCACCGACACATCGCCATGCAATAAGCAGGCTTTATGCCAGAATGAATGCTTATGGTTTAATTGTTTGATTTTAAATTAATTTAATATGATTTTCCGGAGGGGCGATTTTTGTGGCTGGCTGATGACGAGTGTCAATTGACGGGGGTTCGGCATATTTGACGACAGGCCGATGAAAACAAATCTGTTGCGAAGCGCGTTCCATATCTGAAAACAGATTATCGAGGTGAGAAGGTCTGGCATTTATTGTGACGCCAGAGCGATAGCGGCTTACCTGCTCATTTAGCGGTGCGCAATGGCTTTTTCATTTTTCAGTGAAATCAGCATGAAGTTTTTTACAGGCGATAAGACTGAAAACAAGACTATTGTATCCCTTGGGATACGGTGTTATATTGTTCATTGACAAGGAGTGCCAATGCCTGAGATTGACAGACTGGCGGGGTTAATCTTCCATTTGTACTTTTACGATGATGATCGGCACCACCTGCCGCATGTGCATGTCTGCTACGGCAATCATGAGCTTATCATCAATATTGGTAACGGAATCGAGATCGAAGGATATCTGCCAAATAACAAGCGCAAGCTGGCGCTTTCGCATATCAGGGCACATCGGAAACAACTGCTGAATATGTGGGAACGGGCGGTAGTGGGAAGAAATCCGGGAAAACTGTGAGGTGATTATGCATAAGATTGTAGACGTTGACGTTGTTGGCGATTTTTCGTTGCGCCTGACTTATGACGATGGCCTGGTGTGTGACGTCAACCTTTATCACTACGCTTCAAACCCGGTGTTTTCGAATGCCAGCCTGTTTATCAAATTTGGGCTGTTGCCGGACGGCACGCTGGAATGGGGACCGGGTGTCAACATTTCTTCGTCAGCATTACGGAAAAAAGGGGCGTATGTCAGCCACACACTTGCGGTGCGGGAACGTAACTTTGCCGACATCATCTCCCGTGCCTTCTATGATGCTGTGATGGAAAATCGTCCTGAAATTCTGCAAGCGGCGTTGAAAATTGCGGTGGAAAAACATGGCAACAGTACCGTAGCGAAAGAAGCGGGGGCGAAAAGCCGCACCAGCTTATATAAGTCGCTGAATAAGAACACCAATGTCAGCCTGGCGACGGTAGTTAGCCTGGCGCACACGGTGCTGCAACTGGAAGAGAAATAGGCTCAGGATTAACGGCAGAGGCGAGGCTGGCGTTTGCCTCGCGCGTTGAGAAGTCAGGCCAATTCGGTTTGAAGTACTGGCGCTTCACGCCAGTACTTCAAACCCGCCATTACCTTCCCAACCTTCAAGACGTTGATAAAGGTGCTCCACCGCCTGTGTGACTTCCGGGCTAATCGGGAAATAGAACGCCACCAGCGCTGGCTGAATGCCGACGAAAATCACCTCAGGAATATCTTCCTTCAGGCTATCAATCAGGTAGTTCAGCGGCAGGCTATGGGTGTTCATCAGCATGTCTTCAGCGATGCGAGCCGGATCAACAATGCGGATTTCGCCTGGCGCCAGCCCCATATCGGTGGCATCCACCACCAGCAGGCGGCGAGGTTTCAGTTCCCGCAGCGTGTGAGCGGCGTTTTCTGGAATAGCACCGCCGTCAATCGCCGACCAGCCGGTCACCGGTTGCTGACTCATACGCTCCGCCAGCAGCGGGCCTGCGCCATCGTCGCCCATCAGGGTGTTACCGACCGCCAGCACGATATTTTCGATATACAGTGGCGCTTCATTATGTAGATGTTCAGTCATCGATACGTTTCACCATCAGATAAAGAGCCGGTTCCCGTTGCATCGCGGCGAGATAGTCCATCAGCGTCGCGGTCCACTCCGGGTGACTGTCGTGTTGAGCCAGTGCGTTGAAAGCACCGCCCAGCAGGGCGGTGTGGGTATGGTCGATGGTAATTTCGCCAAAGCGTAACAGGCCCAGCATTTTGCGGCGGGCTTCGTCATCGCTCAACTGGCCGACCCAACCTTCGAAGTCCGCCAGCGGGCACTGTAATACCTGCTTCAGGCAATCGATGACGCCAACGTGATGACCAATCGCCAGCGAGTAGTACATCACCTGTTGCGCCTGCTCCGGTATTTTGTCGCGGCTGTCGAGAAATTTGCGGTTCAGGGCATAGAAACGCACACTGCTCATCACAGGATCTCCCCATTCAACATGGCATGGTAAATGCGCAGCAACCGGCCAGCGATTTCGTTCAGCCGTGGGTCGTTGTGTTGATCAAGCCAGCCGGTCACGCGCTGCTCAAACCCCTCCAGCGGCTGGTTTTCCAGCAGCCCAAGGAAACGATCGCTGATTTCACGCCCCTGACGGTACCCCGCCATCAGGCGGGCTTCCCGTTCTACCTGCACGCGTAAATCCAGCGGCAGTGCCGGATGAATCAATGCGGCTTTCTCATTGTCTCCTTGCTGGTGGTCGCTGCCGTGCAGTTTTTGTTCCAGCAGCCCCAGTGCGACCGCAAAACCGTAAATCGTCGCGGCGGGTGTCGGCGGGCAGCCGGGGATATAAACATCGATCGGCACAATTTTGTCGCTGCCACCCCATACACAGTACAGGTCGTGGAAGATGCCGCCGCCGCAACCGCAGGCACCGTACGAAATACAGATTTTCGGGTCTGGCGCGGACTCATAGGCACGTAACGCCGGTGTCCGCATAGCACGGGTGACCGCACCGGTGAACAGCAGAATATCGGCATGGCGTGGTGACGCCACCACCTTGATGCCGAAACGTTCAGCGTCGAACAGCGGCGTAATGGCGGAGAAGATCTCTATCTCGCAGCCGTTGCAACCGCCGCAGTCCACACGATAGACGTAGGCGGAACGCTGGATATCCTTCAGCAAGGTCTTTTTTAGCTGTTGTGCCTGTTCGTCCAACGTAATCGGGGTGGTCTGATAATGGTCAACCCCATTGGGCAGCATACTCATTGTGCATTCCCCTTGTGGGTGGTCGGGGTGGACAGGTGCTGGCTCAACCGCACATTGCCCTGATGATTCATGTTTTGTTTACGTTTGCAGTCCGGGCAGGTTTCGAACTGATGGCGGCGTGCTTCCACCTCATTTTCCGGTACCCCAGCGTGTGCCAGCAGCGCCATGGCGTACTCCACTTCTTTTTGCGGGGCGAACGGCTGTTGGCAGACATGGCAGTTCAGTAACCGGAAGGTGGCACGCTGATACAGGTCAGCCTTGTTGGCGACCGCCATTTCAAACTCTTGCGACAGCACGATGGCGCGGGTTGGGCACACTTCTTCGCAGCGACCACAGAAAATGCAGCGGCCAAGGAACAGTTGCCAGGTACGAGTGCCGTTGTCCAGATCGTTGGCCATCGTCAGGGCATTCGCCGGGCAGGCCATGGTACAAGCAGCACAACCGATACATTGCTCCGGGTCATACTCCGGTTTGCCGCGAAATCCGGTGGGTACCGCCAGCGGCGCAAACGGGTATTTCACCGTACTGTTGCCTGCCTTGAGGATGGTTTTAAACAGTTTAATCATGGAGCCTCCCTCATTTCAGCGGCGAACGGGTACGTTCCAGCCCGTAGCGTTCGATCTCTTTATACGGCACGGTGGTGATTTTCTTTTTACGAACGTCCACCAGCGTGACGCGGTCGGTACAGGAGTAGCAGGGGTCAAGGCTGCCGATGATCAACGGTGCATCCGAGATGGTGTTGCCACGCAGCATAAAGCGCAGCACCGGCCAGTTAGCATAGGTGGCGGCACGGCAGCGCCAGCGGAACAGCTTCTGGTTGTCGCCGGTCATACTCCAGTGGATATCTTCGCCGCGCGGCGCTTCGGTAAAGCCCAGCGCAAACTTGTGCGGCTGGTAATGGATGTGCTCGTTGAGGATCGGCCCTTCCGGCATGTTGTCCAGCCCGAATTCAATCATCGCCAGCGAGGTGAACACTTCGCGCACCCGCACCAGCACGCGGGAATAGACGTCGCCGCCATCGAGATGATGCAGTTCCATCGGCAGGTCCAGATAACCAGAGAACGGATGATCGACACGCACATCGCGCTGGAAGCCGCTGGCGCGAATCATCGGGCCTACCGGGCTGTAGTCACGCGCGACCTGACGGTCCAGCACGCCGATACCCTGGGTACGTTGCGTCATGTTGGCGGTGCCCAGCAGCATATCCGTCAGTTGTGTGACCTCTTCGCGCATTTCACGAATCAGTTTGATGGTTTTCAGCCGGTCCTCTTTCAGGATGTCGCGGCGAATACCGCCTATCAGATTCAGGCCGTAGGTTTTACGCGCACCGGTCAGCATTTCGGCGATTTGCATCGACTTTTCGCGCACCCGGAAGAACTGCATAAAGCCGGTGTCGAAACCCACGAAGTGGCTGGACAAACCGATGTTCAGCAGGTGACTGTGCAGACGTTCCACCTCCAGCAGAATGCTGCGGATCGTGTGGGCGCGGGCCGGTACTACTACGCCCAGCGCATTCTCGATGGATGAGGTATAAGCCACGCTGTGGGTGAAACCACAGATGCCGCACACCCGGTCAGACAGGAACGTGACTTCGTTGTAACCCATACGGGTTTCCGCCAGCTTTTCCATACCGCGATGCACGTAGAACAGGCGGTAATCCGCATCAATGATTTGCTCACCGTCGACGAACAACCGGAAATGCCCCGGTTCATCGGAAGTGATATGCATGGGGCCGATAGGCACGACACGGGTGTCGCCGGTGGCTTCATTAATAAAGGTGTAGGATTCGTCATCACGAGTAGGGGCCGGGCGCTGGCGGTAATCCATCGCATCTTTACGCAGCGGATAGAGTTCGTCCGGCCAGTCGTCCGGCAGCACCAGACGGCGTTCATCCGGCAGGCCGACCGGAATCAGCCCGTACATATCACGCACTTCGCGCTCCCCCCACACGGCGGCAGGCACACGCGGTGTCACCGAGGGGAATTCCGGCACTGTCGGGTTAACCAGCGCTTTCACTACCACCCAGCACTTCTCACCCTGTTCCATCGACAGTACATAGTAGACGGCGAAATGGCCGTTGAGGGTGCGTTCGTCGTTACCAAACAAGACGGACAACCACCCACCGTGTTGGTAGTAAAGGTATTCGACGACTTCCGGCAACTGATTCAGTTTGACGGTGATCGTCAACTGATTAGCCGTTTGCCGTTCTTCTTCCAGAATCGCCGTCGGGAATTGCTGCCTGACATGGGCGACGTAATTAGCACCTAAATTTTCAGTGCTGGTCGCGGCGGATGAATTAATCACGGTACATCTCCTGACGGGAAGGGGTTAACGATGACGCAGGTGCTGTATCCGGCGTGGTAGCACTCGGCGTAGTAGTGCGTGCGCTCAGTGACGGCCAGCCCAGGCTGGGTTGCACCTGTTCACCGGCTTGATTGCCGTTTAACACATTGCCGTTCAACACAATGGCCGTAGCACGCTCAAGTAAATGGGTGACCGGCTGTGGAATGCGGGTACCCATGACCAGCATTAATACCAGCAGGATCAGCATTGGCGCGGTGGTGAGCCAGCCCAGCTCGCCTTTGCTGACGGCTTCCGGTTGGCTGCCCAGCACGCTGGTAGCAATCATGCGTACCAGCCCGGCGAGTACGACGGTCAACAGCACCAGCAACACCAACACCAGCGGTAGATGACCGGCGTGAATGCCGGCGGTTACCGTCATAAATTCACTCAGAAATACGTTGAACGGCGGCATCCCGCTAAGCGCCAGCGCACCGCCTGCCAGTAATGCACCGGTTACCGGCGCGACACGCAGGATGCCTTTCACCGCATCCATATCGCGGGTGCCGTATTTCAGCAGCACGTTGCCGGAACCGCAGAACAGCAGGGTTTTCGCCAGGCTGTGATTCAGGGTATGCAGCAGTGCCGCCAGAATGCCGAGTGGACCGCCGATGCCGAGTGCCACGGCGATCAACCCCATGTTTTCCACGCTGGAGTAAGCCAGCAGGCGTTTCATGTCGCGCTGTACCAGAATCAGCAAGGCGGCGACGGCCACCGACAGCAGGCCGAACACCAGCAACAGTCGCTGCGGGAATTCCGGGCCGATGGCGGCACTGATCAAAATGGTGTAGCGCACGATTACCAACAGCGCGCAGTTGAGCAGTACCGCAGAGAGCAAGGCACTGGTTGGGCTGGGCGCTTCACTGTGGGCGTCCGGCAACCAGGCGTGCATCGGGAACAGGCCGGTTTTGGTGCCGAACCCGATCAGAATAAAGATGAACGCCAGATGCATCAGCGTGCTGTCCAGTTCACCAGCGTGTTGCAGTACTTCCGTCCAGAAAATGGCATTGCCCGGTTCGGCCATTACATTGGCGGCGTTGGCGTACACCAGCACCGTACCGTACAGACCGAATGCGACGCCGACGGTACAAATAATGATGTATTTCCATGCTGCTTCCAGCGAGGAACGCTGACCGTACAGCCCCACCAGAAACGCCGAGCTTAACGTGGTGGCTTCAATCGCCGCCCACATCAGGATCAGGTTGTTACTGGTGATCACCAGCAACATGGTGAACAGGAACAGATGGAAGAAGCCGTAGTAGTGACACAGCGTGGTGACGCTGATCTCGCCGCTGTCTACCTCGTGACGCATGTACCCCATCGAGTAGAGACCGGTGAGAAAGCCGATGACGCCAAGAATCGCCAGAAACAGCGTGCTCAGGCTGTCGAGATGCAGCCAGCGGTTGGCGGCCAGCAGTTCGCCCTGCTGGTACACCGTCCACACCACCAGTAATGCCACCAGCAGCAGCGCGCTGATGCCTGCCAGATGAATCAGGCTCACCAGCGAGCGTGCCGCCGCGCCAGTAAAGCGGCAGGCGAACGCCAGCAGGGCGGCGACAAACGGCACACCCAGCAGCAGGGAAAAAAGATCCAAAGTCGTCATGGTTTCATCCTTTCAGCGCAGTCAGTTGCTGAACATCCAGCGTATGCAGCGTGCGGTGGATTTTGCGTGCCATCAGCGCCATCACGATGACGGCGAAGATAGCGTCGGTCGCGATACCGATTTCCACCAGTTCAGGCGCGCGGTAAGCCAGCAGCGCCAGCGTCAGGTGGGCGCCGTTTTCCATCAGGCAGTAGCCGAACACCTGTTTGAGGATGTTGCGCTGGCTGACGATGCATAGCAGGCCAATCAGAAAGTGGCCGAGAGAGACGGCCAGCACCGGCTTGAGGTCGTTGACCATCGGCAGTTTCACCGGCGAGACGGCAAAGTAGCTCAGTAGCACAATCACGGTGGCGATCAGTATCAGCGTGGCGGTGCCGATCACACCACCATCGGTTTTCGGGTCGGCCAGTCGGCAGAAAGCAAAGCTCATAATGGCGGGGACCATCACCACTTTGGTGATAAAGGCGGTCAGCGACCACAGATACAGCTCATGCGAGCCGAGTAGTCCACCCAGCGAGATAAAGATAAGCACCAGCACCAGCGACTGTAATGCATACAGCGCGGCGGACACCGTGGGTTTTCTGGCGGCAATCACCAGCAACGAGGTGATGATCAGCAAACCAGCCAGATTATTGACGAGAAGTGATCCAGTCATGGGAATTCCTTATTTCAGCCAGAGCGCGGCGATAACGCTGGAGCACAGCGACATCACTATCAGCACCAGCAGCACCAGATTCATCGACATCGGCACTGGTGTCGCGGATGCCACCTCCTCAGACGGCTTGCCCGGCACGGTGCGACCAAACCAATAGAGGAACCAGGCAAAGCTGGCGACCGATTCCACCAGTACCACTATCATCAACGGCAGTAACCACCAGATGTCGTTGGAGAGCGCAAACCCGGCGGTGAACAGCGGAAACTTGCTGAAAAAACCGTTGAACGGCGGCACGCCGGTGATAGCGAGCGCGGCTACGCAAAAGCCGATACCCAGTAGCGGCAGGCGGGTCATCATGCCGCGCAACTGCGGCAACATGCGGGTACCGCAGCTGTAGCTGAGCGCGCCGGCCACCAGAAAGAACAGGCTCTTGGCGTAAGCGTGGTTGAAGATGTAAGCCATTCCGGCGTCAAAGGCCATGTGCGAACCGAAGATAGACAGCGACAGCGCCAGGAAGATGTAGGAGAGCTGAGTGATGGTTGAATAGGCCAGCAGCCGCTTCATGTCTTTTTGCGGCAGGTACATCAGGAAGCCGTACACCAGCGTGATCGTCGCCATGATGACGCCGACTACCCCGATGATGTGCGGCACCTCAACGGCAGACAGAATGGCGCGGGCGAAGATATACACGCCGACTTTCACCATTGAGGCAGCGTGCAGATACGCACTCACCGGTGTCGGCGCTTCCATCGCATCCGGCAGCCAGACATGCAGCGGCAACTGGGCTGATTTACCCCAGGCCGCGAACAGAATGCCGCTGAAGACGATGATTTTGCTGCTGTCGTCCAGTTGCGCGATGGCACTGAGCGCGAAGGTACCGGTAGTGGCGAACAGCCAGGCCGCCGCCAGATACAAGCCAACGGACGCGACATGGGTCACCAGCAGCGCTTTGAGCGCGGAACGCAGTGACTTCGGTTTCTGGTAGTAGCCGATCAACGCCCAGGAACAGCCGCCGGTAATTTCAAAGAACAGCAGTTGGCCAAGGATGGTGGATGACAGTGTTAACCCGGCCATCGCGCCGATGAACACCAGCAAAAACGCGTAGTAGCGATTGCTGCCGTCGTGTGGGTGTTCGCGGTTGCCCAGCGTCAGGTAGCCGCAGGAATAGAGGCTGACCAGAAAACCGAGCGATACCACCGCAAAGCCTATCAACAGGCTGATACGGTCGAACACGAAACCGAACAAGTCCGCCTGACCGTAACGATAAAGCGGCACGACCAGATCGGTTTTGCCGCCGTCAAAGTAACGCCAGGCCAGCAGCGCCATGCCGAGCGTCGCCAGCAGGGCGAACAGCGTACACAACCCTTTGGCGAGGCGTTGCGGCGCAAAGGCTATCAGCAGCGCGCCGAAAAACGGCAGCAGCAGGGTGGCAAGAGCAATATTCTCCATGATGGATGGCGACTCCTTATAATCCAGTCAGGTAGAAAACGAACGCCAGCGCCGCGACACCGAAACCGAGCCAGGTGACCCGGCCAGTCAGCAGGAAGCGCCCGCGTGCCAGGCTGTTTTCGATAGCCGCGGCGATGACAAACACCACCACCAGCTTGATGAACAGCGCCAGCGCACCCCAAAGCAGGCAGGCGACAGACAATGTCTCTGCTTTGCCGAACGGCACGAAAATCGACAGAAACAGCGTGGCGACCACCACTTGCTTGAGGCTGATGCCCCATTTCACCAGCGCCAGCCCGGCACCGGCGTATTCGGTCAGCGGTCCTTCCTGCAGTTCCTGTTCTGCTTCTGCGACATCGAACGGGATTTTGCCCATTTCGATGAAGGTGGCGAACGCACAGGCCAGTAAAGCCAGTACGGTGGCGGTAGGGGAGACCCAGTGACCGCTCGCCAGCTTGGCGCTGATATTGCCGATGTTGGTGGAACCGGCTACCAGTGCTACCACCAGCAGCGCGAGCATTAGAATCGGTTCCACCAGAATGCCGAGCGTCAGCTCGCGGCTGGCGCCGATGCCGGCAAAGGTACTACCGGAGTCCAGACCAGACAGCGAAAAGAAAAAGCGAAATACCGCAAACAGGTACAGCAGGGTGATGACATCTCCCGCCGCGCTGAACGGTGAGGCATCTGTCATTGCAGGCAGCGTCATCGCCACCAGCAGCATGGTGCCGAGCAGGATGAATGGCATCAGGCGAAACACGCCGCCGCTGTGCTGGGGCGCCACTTCCTGACGTCGCAGCAGTTTGACGATGTCACGATAATCCTGCAGCAGCCCTGGCCCCTGTCGGGAGTGCATTTTGGCGCGCAGCACGCGCGACAGGCCTGACAGCAGCGGTGCTACCGCCATCAGCAGTACGGCTTGCAACAGCGCGCACAGCAGCGGAAATATGAGTGAAACGTGAGTCATGTTCCGGTCTCCTTAAACCAGAGTGACCAGTAGCAGGGCCACCAGCGCCGCCACCACATACAGGCAGTACACCCGAAAATCACCGTGCTGAATCCATTGCACCGCCCGGCTGAGGCGTTGCACGATGCTGACGACCGGCATGACCACATGGTCGTCCCAGACGGGTTCGGCACGCGCTGCCGCTTGCGTGGTTTTCTCCAGCGCCTGCTGCATGGCCGGGGCTGGATTGAGGGTTTTACGCACGCGATAGAGTGGGGCGAACATCACTCGCAACGGCTGGGTAAAGCTACCGGCAGACGCTGACATGGCTTGTTCGTAGCCATAGCCGCAAGCCCAGGGCGTGCCTTTGTGACGAAAACCGAGGCGCGGGCCACGCAGCAGGCTGTAAATCATCAGCGGCAGTAACGGCAGCGCCAGCAGCAGAATGAAGATCAGCGGGGTGTTGAGGCGGGTCTGTTGGCTGTCGCCGGGGAACACGCCCAGTCCTTGCGCCATGGCGATCGTCGGCGTGTGCGCCAGGTCGGCGGCGATACGGGTAATGACCGGTGCAACCACACTGGCACCGATGCCAAGCAGAATGCACAGCAGTGCCAGCAGTAGCATGGCGAGTGTCATCGGCCAGGGTACTTCACGGGCGTGAGCGGCTTTTTCGCTGCGCGGCGCACCGCAGAAGCTGATGCCGTACACCTTGACGAAACACATCGCCGCCAGCGCACCGGTGATGGCCAGCATCACGATGGCAATCGGGGCGACCAGACGCAGGCCGATGCCGCCGTCATGACTCAGAGTGAACAGCGACTGGTAGGTAAACCATTCGCTGACGAAGCCGTTGAGTGGCGGCAGAGCGGATATCGCCATACAACCTACCAGAAACGCCAGTGCGGTTTTCGGCATCAACCGTGCCAGTCCGCCCATTTTTTCCATGTCTTTGGTGTGGACGCGGTAGATAACCGCACCGGCACCGAGGAACAGTAATCCCTTAAACACCGCATGGTTGAGCAGGTGATACAACCCGCCCAGCAGGCCAAGCAACGCCAGCAGCGGATGATGGGTGGCGATGCCGATCATGCCGACGCCGACCCCCATCAAAATAATGCCGATATTTTCTACCGTGTGGTACGCCAGCAGACGTTTGATGTCATGCTCGGCCAGTGCGTACAGCACGCCTAGCACTGACGATACCGCACCGAATGCCAGCACAACGACACCCCACCAGACTTCGGTCGCACCCAGTAAATCGATGCCGACTTTAATAATGCCGAACACCCCTATCTTTACCATCACACCAGACATGAGCGCGGAGGCGTGCGACGGTGCTGCCGGGTGAGCGCGGGGCAGCCAACCGTGCAACGGCAGCATCCCGGCTTTGGCGCCAAAACCGAAAAATGCCAGCAGGAACACCACTGAAGCCTGCGGTGCCGACAGCGATGCATGGCGGAAATCCGCGAAATCGAGGCTGCTGCTGTGGCGGTAGAGCAGGAAGAACGCCGTCATGATCAGTACCGAACCGGCATGAGCGATCAGGAAATAGAGCAACCCGGCGCTGACGGCCTCGTCGTCCTGATCGGCAATCACCAGGAAGTAGGAGCTGAGCGACATCACCTCGAACAGCACAATGAAGTAGAAGGCGTTATCCACCACCACCAGCGCCACCATCGAGGCGACAAACAGGTTCATGAAGAACCCCATCGCCCAGGCTCCACGCCCACGGTACTCTTCCAGATACGCCAGTGAATACAGCGCGGACACCGCCACCAATAGCGAAATCACCAGCGTCATAAATGCGGCGAGCGTATCGAAACGCAGTGTGAGATGAGCGAAAGCGTCAAACGGCCCGTCGAACATGGCGGTCAGCACGCCGCCGCCCAGCAGCACCGGTGTTGCTGCCAGCGCTCCAGCGCAACCGCCCGCCAGTGCGCACAGTCCGCTGAGGCGGATAGCCAGAGACTCCTGACGGCAGAATAGTAATGAGAACAGCGCACCTGCCAGATACAGTGCCAGCGACAGGCTTAACCATTGTAATGACGTCATCATAGGTTTTGCTCCCCGTCAGCCCCGGTTGGGGGAAAAGGGACGTTGCCTTCCGGCCATTCGGCTGCCTGACGGCGTTTAGCGGCGATAGCATCGTCCAGCATGGTGTCATCCACCAGGTACAGCGCGTGAGTCGGGCAGACACGTACGCATTCCGGTCCCTGTTCGTGGAAATCGCACAGATCGCATTTCACCGCGATGCTGCGCACCCCGGCGTTCCACGCCAGCATCGGATGCACCGACGGCAGACTCACCGGGACATCGGACAGCAGTGACAGCGGGATGTATTGATCAAACGCCGTCGGTGTGGCCAGCGGGGTACTGCCAGATGGCGTGATAGCGCCAAACGGGCAGGCGATGGCGCAGAGTTTGCAGCCGATACAGGTGTTTTCATCCAGCAACACGGCATTGTCCTGATGCCTGATGGCATTGACCGGACACACTTTGGCGCAGGGGGCGTCCTCACAATGGCGACACAGCACCGGGGCCGTACCACCGGCATCGCGCTCAACGGTCAGTCTCGGATGAGACTGTAGCCCTGCCTGCCGATGTACCTGCGTACAGGCCGCCATGCAGGTGTTGCATCCGATACAACGTGTCGGCTCCGCAATGACGAAGCGGTTCATAGCCATACCCTCCGGGGTGATAGAAATGTTTCCTGCGCCGCAAGCATATTCCATGCCATAAGAAAAATATGGGGTTAATTATTTTTTTAATCAGTAGGTTATGTTATTTATCCTCACCCGATGCGTTCTGGGCCGCTCCATTGCTCGACATTAGTGACGAGGTTTTTCGACGAACCATTACGCTGATGTCGTCACCCTCGACAGTGCGTGAACCACGATCACTACACTGAAATTTCTCGACACTTTTGACGACTAGCCCGGTTTTAGCAGCCTGATAGCTATATTAGTTACAACATACTATTGGGTTGTCAGTGTTAAACGCTCTGGCTAAGCAGGATAACGTCAGCTGGCATCAAATTTGCTTAAACTGTTGGATAGAAACGGTGACTTCAACTAACAGGGTGGGTGTTATGTGTCTGGGAATTCCGGGGCAGGTGGTGGCGTGGGCGTCAACGGATAAGCAACTGGCATGGGTGGATGTGTGCGGTGTGCGGCGTGAAGTGAATGTGACGCTGGTACAACAAGAAGGGCAACCCTCATCACTGATTGGTCAGTGGGTGTTGGTGCACGTTGGTTTCGCCATGAGCCTGCTGGATGAACAGGAGGCGCGCGATACGCTGGATGCGCTGCGGCAGATGGAGGAAGTGGAGTCGGATGTCAGCGATTTTCTGACCCGATCGATTTGAATCGAAAGAGCCATAATCGGCATGGCCAAAAACGATTGGAGAATCACACTCTGAAATAAACTTATTGGTCAATAAATATAACCATTTGCCCCATTCATATCGGTTTGCAAGATACTGTGTTATCAGGCACTGCTCCTGCACGTAAATTAACAACACATCAGGGTTATATTCATGCGGCTGATAAAACCGGCAATATATCGTAAAAAATTATAAATAGTAAATTTTTGTTATTTGTATGGAATAACAATCCTTCGTATGAATGGTGAAAACAAAACCGCTTACAAAGGATAAGGGTGTGAATTTTCAACAACTGAAGATTATTCGTGAATCGGCACGGTGCAACTATAACCTGACCGATGTCGCTAATACCTTGTTCACGTCCCAGTCTGGCGTCAGTCGCCATATCCGGGAATTAGAAGACGAACTGGGCATTGAGATTTTTATCCGTCGCGGTAAGCGCCTGCTGGGGATGACGGAACCTGGTAAAGAGCTGTTGGTCATGGCTGAGCGTATTCTAAATGACGCCAACCATATTCGTCGGCTGGCAAACCTGTTTAGCGACCATGATGTCGGCCAACTGGTTATCGCCACGACTCACACTCAGGCGCGCTATAGTCTGCCGGAGGTGATTAAGGCGTTCCGCTCGCTCTATCCGCAGGTGCAACTGGTGATTAATCAAGGTACGCCGGATGAAATTGTCACGATGCTGGAGTCGGGCGAAGCGGATATCGGCATCGCTACCGAACAACTGATGAATGTAAACTCGCTGGCGGCTTTTCCCTGGTACCAATGGCGACATGCGATTCTGGTGCCGGAAGGCCATGCGCTGGCGCAAGAGCCGGTGGTCACTCTCGACAAGCTCAGCGCGGTACCGCTGATTACCTATCGGCAAGGTATCACTGGCCGTTCACGTATCGATCAGGCATTCGCTGCGGCTGGTTTGGCACCGCATGTCTCGATCAGTGCGCAAGATTCCGACGTGATCAAAACTTACGTCGAGCTGGGGCTAGGGGTGGGGATCGTTGCCGACATGTCGTTTGATGAAACCCGCGATCCCGGACTGGTACGGTTAGATGCGCGTCATCTGTTTGAAACCAGTACGGTTTGGCTGGGTCTGAAGCGCGGTCAGTTACAGCGCAATTATATCTGGAAGTTTATTCAACTGTGTAATCCGGAACTCACTCAGGATGATATCAAGAGCCGGGTGTTTGCCGACGACAACGAACCGGTGATCGATTATCAGATCTGATAGGGGATGATTCCGTTGTCTGCAAGCGCGAGTTTGCTCGCGTTTTGCTCCCGTCCCACGCTGAAATGTTGCGGTTTTCGCCTGCCTGTTATTAACCAATATAGAGTGACGAAACGCATAATTATGAAAAACACTCAGAACGTATCGCTTGATCTCAATACCTGAGGATAGTAGCATGACTAGGCATAACAATAAGTTATGCCTTTTTATTTTCTTTTTTATGCAAATAATTGTGCATTATAAGTGAATAGCTATTTGATTGCGCATTCTGTGTTTTGGTCAGTCACATATTTGCCTGTGGGTAGCGGATTTGTGCGAAAAATAACCTTCAACCTCCCCCTTCATCTGTAGCAATTCAGCATTCGCTGGAATGTCCGGTGGCAGTGGTATAGCCATCGGCGAGTAGTAGCAGGGAGCACAGACAATGGATTCGTATCATGAAAAAACAAAAAGTTAGCCTTGCCTGGCAAATTCTCATCGCATTGTTCATCGGTATTGCTGTCGGTGCTTGGCTGCATGAAAACCCAGCCAATAAACAATGGTTGATCGCCAACCTGTTGAGTCCAGCCGGGGATATCTTTATCCGGTTGATCAAGATGATTGTGGTGCCGATTGTTATCACCACGCTGGTGGTCGGCATCGCTGGTGTCGGTGATGCTAAAAAGCTGGGGCGCATCGGTTTCAAAACAATCGTTTATTTTGAAGTCATTACCACGTTGGCGATTGTCATCGGTATTACATTAGCCAACCTGTTTCATCCTGGGCACGGCGTTGACATGTCGATGCTGACCAAAGTGGATATCTCTCAGTATGAGAAAACCACCGAACAGGTGCAAAGCGGTTCGCACAGTCTGGTAGGCACGATTCTCTCGCTGATTCCACCCAATATTTTTGCCGCGTTGGCCAAGGGTGACATGCTGCCAGTGATCTTCTTCGCCGTATTGTTCGGCCTTGGGCTGTCATCTCTGCCGCGCGAGCAGCGTGATCCGCTGTTGAATGTGTTCCGCAGTGCGTCGGAAACCATGTTCCGTGTCACTAACATGATCATGCGTTATGCACCGATTGGGGTGTTTGCACTGATTTCCGTGACCGTTGCCAACTTCGGCTTCGCTTCGCTATGGCCGCTCGCCAAGCTGGTGGTTCTGGTCTATGCCGCGATTCTGTTCTTTGCGCTGGTGGTGCTGGGGGCTGTGGCGCGTATGTGCCGCCTGCGCATTATGACGCTGATCCGCATTCTGAAGGACGAGCTGATTCTTGCCTATTCGACCGCCAGTTCCGAAACGGTGCTGCCGCGTATCATTCAGAAGATGGAAGCCTACGGCGCACCAAAAGCGATCACCAGCTTTGTGGTGCCGACCGGTTACTCGTTCAATCTGGATGGTTCCACGCTGTATCAAAGCATCGCGGCTATTTTCATCGCGCAACTGTACGGCATTGATCTCAGTCTGGGGCATGAGGTGGTGCTGGTGCTGACGCTGATGATCACCTCTAAAGGGATTGCCGGCGTACCGGGTGTCTCCTTTGTGGTATTGCTGGCGACGCTGGGCAGCGTGGGTATTCCGCTGGAAGGTCTGGCGTTTATCGCCGGGGTAGACCGCATTCTGGATATGGCGCGTACCGCACTGAATGTAGTGGGCAATGCGCTGGCGGTGCTGGTTGTCGCCAAGTGGGAAGGGCAGTTCGACGAAGAGAAAGCGCGTGCCTATGAGCAAGAGCAGGCAACGTTGGTTGTGCGACCCGCCAGTCAGGAATAATCTTGTTTTCTATGATGTTGCAACCGGGCTTCGGCCCGGTTTTTTTATACTCCTGGCCTGCACGCGTGGTATCGGTATAAGGGTATCGATAAGTATTGCCCTAGAGAAGCAGACGCGTATCGAATGCTCGAAACAAGGGATGTTGACGCGATTTGAAGACTCGGCGAATAGTAGTAGCTATATGGTGTATGAATTCGAGGTATTCAGGGATATTTTTAGCGCCTGGGATAGCGACCGGTGTTATGAATTACTGGATACGGTATTGAGCGTCTCCGACGTACTTGAACAAGCCAGAGCATGTTGCGGCATTGAGTTTCCTCTCATACCGCAATAAACCTATCGTCTGTCCTGGGATGCTTTACAGGCCTGTACCAGTCATCATGGGAATGCCGCTTAGCGCTGCATTCCCCATTTTCGAACGGTCAGACGTTCCAGCGTGGCGAAAATCAACCCTTCCACCAGTAACCCTATCAAGATCACCGACGCCAGACCGGCGAACACGTGGTCGGTATACAATTCGTTGCGATTCTGGAAGATATACCATCCCAGTCCGCCTTTGCCGCTGGAGGCGCCAAATACCAGTTCAGCGGCGATCAAGGTACGCCAGGCGAAGGCCCAGCCGATCTTCAGACCAGAAATAATGGCAGGTAGCGCTGCCGGGATAAGAATGTGAGCGACATAACGCCAGCCGGTCAGGCCATAGTTGCGCCCGGCCATGCGCAGGGTATCGGAAACGCCGAGAAAACCGCTGTAAGCGTTGAGTGCCATCGGCCACATCACCGAATGCACCAGCACGAAAATCAGGCTTTTCTCACCGAGGCCAAACCACAGCAGCGCCAGCGGCAGCAGGGCGATGGCGGGCAGCGGGTTAAGCATAGCGGTGAGCAGAGCCAGCAGGTCGCGCCCCAGTTGTACCGATACCGCCAGCGTACTGAGCAACAGTGCCAGCAGGCTGCCGATAGCGTATCCTTTGAGCAGCATACCGAGAGACACGGCTGTTTTCTTTGGTAATTCGCCGCTCAGCCAGTCCTGACAGAACGCCTGCAGCGTCTGGAAAAAGCCAGGTAGCATCAGGTCGTTATTCTGCCAGCGAGCAGCGACTTCCCATAACGCCAGCAGTAACAGCACCAGTATTAAGCGGCGCAACCCGGTATGTTGAGCCAGCCGGGTTAGCCATGGCAGTGGTGCTTCCAGCGTATCGGGCGCCAATGGCGTGAGTTCACGCTGATACTCTGGCCTGATCGGGGGCAACATATTCATGAGGAACCTCGTGTGAAGCCGACGGGCCGCGAGGGGCTGGTGTCGGCGGGAATAACAGATCGTGGATGTGCTGAGCGGTGTGCTGAAAGGCCTCGCTGCCGGCATCGTTCAGCGAAAACTGATGGCAGTTGATTTCCGCCCGCACCCGACCGGGATGAGGAGACAACAGCAAGACCCGGCTGCCGACCACCAGCGCCTCTTCAATGGAGTGGGTGACGAACAGCAGCGTGAAGCGCACCTCTTCCCACAATGTGAGCAACTCTTCCTGCATTTTGCGGCGAGTGAGAGCGTCCAGTGCGGCGAAGGGTTCGTCCATCAGCAGTATTTTCGGTTGCATCGCCAGCGCGCGGGCAATCGCCACTCGCTGTTTCATACCACCGGACAGCGTGTGGGGGTAGGCATTGGCGAAGTTCGCCAGTCCGACTTTATCGAGAAAGTGCAGCGCCCGTTCGCGCGCGTCTGATTTCGTCAGTTTGCCGCTGGCGACCAGCGGAAACAGCGTGTTTTCCAGCACCGTTTTCCACGGCGGCAACTGGTCGAACTCCTGAAACACCATCATACGGTCCGGACCGGGGCGCGTGACGGGCTGGTTCTCCAGCCGAATATAACCGCTGGTTGGCGACAGAAACCCGCCGATTGCTTTCAGCAGACTGGATTTGCCGCAACCTGATGGCCCCAGCAGCACAAAACGTTCTGCCGGAAACACATCAAAACTGACGTCGTGGGTCGCCTGTATCTGTGCGCGATAGGTTCGGTAACGCAGGTCAACATTGTTGACCTGCAACAGCGGATGCAATGGGTAAGCGGACATCGCCATCTCCTGTTGCCGGATATTAACTGCCCGGCTGATCGTAGATTTCACTGAAGAAGTAGTCTTTCCATGACGCCGCCTTGTTTTTCAGTACGCCGAGCTGTTGCAGTTTTTCGGCATACACCGAGGTGCGTTGCGGCACTATGGTGAAATCTACCTCCGGGTCTTCGACGATGCGCTTGACCAGCGGCAACGGCAGGCGTGAGTTTTCCACCCGGATATAGGTTTCGGCGGCGGCGGCCTTGTTGGCGTTGATGATGTCAGAGGCTTCCTTCAGTGCGTCATAGAAGGCGCGGTAGGTTTTCGGGTTTTCATCGTGAAATTTTTGGGTGGTGTAGAGCACATTGAAGGTGCCTGCCCCGCCCAGCACGTCATAAGAACTCAGAATTTTGTGCACGTTCGGGTGTTCCAGTGCCTGATATTGAAACGGCGGACTGGAGAAATGGGCGGTGATTTCCGAACCGCCGGCGATCAACGCCGCGTTGGCGTCCGGGTGCGGCAGGCTGACGGTAATATTATCGAAACGTTTGTAGTTACTGTCGCCGAACAGTTTGGCGGTTTCAATCTGCAATGTGCGTGACTGGAAACCGACGCCGGCAGCGGGGGTGGCGATGCGGTCGTGGTCGCTGAGGTCGCGCAGGGTTTTCACCGCCGGATTGTTAGTTAACAGATAATTCGGCATAGAACCCAGCGAGGCGATGGCGCGTACATTCTGTTTGCCCAGCGTACGGTCCCACAGCGTCAGCATCGGCGGCACCCCGGCGGACGCGACATCCAGCGCGCCGGACAGCAATGCTTCATTAATGGCTGTGGCACCGGATAGCGTTCGCCAGTCCACTTTGATATCCAGCCCCTGCTGTTTACCATTTTTTTCAATTAATTGCTGGTCGCGCACCACGTCCAGAATCAGGTAGCCGATGCCGAACTGCTGGGCGATGCTGATGCTACCCTCCGCTTGTGCCGCCAACGGCGCAGCACCCAGCGTGAGCGTCAGTGCCAGCAGCCAACCGCTTTTGACATGGCTGGAGGCGGTATTCGTCTGCCCAGTCGTCTTTTTCGCCCGGTTTATTTTTACGACCTGGTTTATTGCTATGAATTGCATTGCCACTGGCGCCATCAATATAGTCTCGCAGTTAATTGTTTAATTAATGAAATTCGGTGGTCGATTTCATTTCAAAAAAAGATAACTTTGAATGCTATTTTTATAACGCCTGATGACAAAGACCATTTGGAAATAAGTTAGTTGAATCCTGTTTATAGTTATTTTTGATAAACAGATTCGGTATTTGGTTAAGCACTATTATTGCTATCGTTTCCTGTATTATTCACTTACCCCGATTTCCGCGAAGATTATAGTAAACACATTCTGATTTACGGGGACCAGAAACATGCCTGTTTTTTCTCACGATTATTTACGTCATTATTTACGCGAACGCCTGAGCGATGCGGAGGTGAGAGCAGATGTCGCCGGGCTGGTGGCGGATAATCTGGTGGAGTCCAGCCTGAAGGGCCATGATTCTCACGGCGTCGGCATGTTGCCGCGTTATATCGCCGCCATTCGAGAAGGTGGGCTGGCGCCACATGCTCAGGTGGAAAAGACCCTCGACGCTGGGCCGATGATAGCGTTTTCCGGGCAGCATGGTTTTGGTCAGGTAGTGGCCCGACAGGCGATAGCTCAGGGTATTGAGCGTGTGCAGCAGCAGGGCGTTGCGGTGATCAGCCTGTCGGATGCGCACCATCTTGGGCGTATCGGCGCCTGGGCGGAACAGGCGGCCGATGCCGGGCTGGTGTCGCTGCATTTCGCCAATGTCTACACTCGCCCTATCGTCATGCCCTGGCAGGGGCAGCAACCGCGTTTCGGCACTAATCCCTTCTGCGTCGGTGTTCCGGTCGTGGGTGGTCCGCCGGTGATTCTTGATTTTGCCACCAGCGTGATTGCCGGCAACAAGGCGCGCATTGCCTGGAACGAAGGACGACAACTGCCGCCAGGGCAGATTGTCGATAATCTGGGCCAGCCTGCGGTGGACCCGCGCTGGCTGATGGAGGAACCTTTCGGCGCGCTGCTGTCATTTGGCCAGCATAAAGGCTCCGGGCTGGCGCTGGTGTGCTCGTTGCTTGGCGCGGCGCTGACCGGCGGGGCGACCGAGCGTACTGCTACGGGGCAAGGCAAGCGGATCATCAACAGCATGTTATCGATACTGATCGATCCGCAGCGGATGGGCGGCGCGGCCAGCTATCAACAAGAAATTCCTGCCTTGCTGGATTGGGTGCGACAGTCGCGTTCCGATGGCGAATTGCTGCTGCCCGGTGATCCGGAACAGCGGGCTTATCGCCAACGGCTGACAAACGGTATTTTTGTCGATGACGAAAGCTGGCGGCAATTAACCGAACTGGAGCGGCAGATAGCCTGAATCAGTTATTGCGTAGTGTAATGGTGTTATTTCGATAACACATGAAATCGCATTTCTCATTATTTTGGGGGAAGCGATTATTTCATGATGTTTTTTTATTCTCTGTTCATCAGTTTTGTAGCTGGAACTATACGAATACCTTATACGATTCACTTTGTTTATATTATTTATCGAGGAGATAACAATGCATCTCGCCCGTTTTCCCCGTTTGTCATTAGGGCATTTCCCCACACCGCTGGAACCGCTACCGCGGTTATCGGCTTATCTTGGCGGACCGACGATTTATATCAAGCGTGACGACGCCACCGGGCTGGCGACCGGCGGTAATAAAACCCGCAAACTCGAATTTCTGTTGGCAGAAGCTTTGCAGCAGGATGCTGATGTCATCATCACCCAAGGGGCCACGCAATCCAACCATGTACGCCAAACTATCGCCGCCGCAGCGAAATTGGGGTTGAAGACGCAGGTTCTGCTGGAAAAGCGGGTTGATGATTATGGTGTTGACTACCAGCGTTCCGGTAATGTGCTGTTGGACAAACTGCTGGGCGGCGACATTGTGGGGCATCTGCCTGCTGGCACGGACATGCAGCAGGCGATGGAGGTACTGGCGGCCACGCTGCGCGAACAGGGCCACCGGCCTTACGTTATTCCCGGCGGTGGTTCCAGCCCGACCGGTGCGCTGGGGTATGTCGCCTGTGCTGAAGAGCTGCTGTATCAATCCAGTCAACAGCGACTAAGTCTTGACCATATCGTACACGCCACCGGTAGCACCGGTACTCAGGCTGGACTGGTAACCGGGCTGACTGCCAGCAACAGCGGTATTCCTGTATTGGGCATCAGCGTACGGGCGCCAAAGACGAAGCAGGAAGAGAACGTGTGGCAACTGGCGCAGCGCACCTGGCAGAAGCTGGGGCTGACGGGCGAGGTGCCGCGCGAGGCGGTTCAGGTCAACAGCGACTATGTTGGGCAGGGATACGGCATTCCCACCGCTGGTACGCTGGAAGCCTTGAAACTGGCGGCGCAACTGGAAGGCATTTTGCTGGACCCGGTCTATTCCGGTAAGGCGTTGGCCGGGTTGATCGACCTGGTACGCAAAGGGCAGTTCGGCAAAAATGAAAACGTGCTGTTTATTCATACCGGCGGAGCGGCTGGACTGTTTGGCTACCGTCAACTGTTTGAACAGCAGGAAAGCTGGTGATGCCGTCGTCGTCGCGTTTTCTGGCCGGAGTGCTGGGCGGCATGGGGCCGCTCGCCACCGTAGATCTGTTGCAGAAGATCATCGCCGCTACGCCCGCTGAGCGTGACCAGCAACATGTGCCGCTCGCAGTGTGGAATGTGCCGCAGGTTCCGGATCGCCAGCGGGCGCTGGCCGGGATTGGCGCATCACCGTTGCCTGCGTTGTTGGATGGCGTTGAACACCTCAACCGGCTGGATATTAGTCACCTGATTATTCCCTGTAATACTGCGCATCACTGGTTTGATGAACTGCGAGCGGCCAGCCGTGCACCGGTGCTGCATATCGCCGATGCCACGCTGGCGCAGGTGCGGTTTGCCCTGGACGGCACTCCGTCCCTACGGTTGGGGGTGATCGCTACTCACGGCACGTTGGCGGCGGGGTGGTATCAACAGCGGTTGGCGGCACTGGATGTCGAAATGGTACTGCCCGATGAACAGGAGATGGATAACCTGTTTGTGCCGGGCTGTTACGCCGTCAAGCGTGGTGAGGCTGCGGCAGGCGGACAACGCTTCGAGCAACTGGCCGAACGGCTGGCTGCGCGTGGCGCCACTCATCTGATCCTGGCCTGCACCGAAGTTGCTCCTGGATTGGCCGCCGTGCAGTCACACTGGTTGGCGCGTAGTATCGACAGTACCGAAGCACTGGCCCGGCACTGTGTCGCGTTATGGCGCCGGCACATGGGCGGATAGTGACAAAACCCCCACTGGCCGGTTTCCAGGCGGACCGTTGAGAGGAAAACCTCTGTGTGAGAACCCGGCGACATAAACTCCCTCTGTCTGAAAAACACCGTCATTCATTATGGGGTGCAGAGTAACGCCAGGCGATACTCCGGTTATCTCTGCGTTATGTGAGCGGCGTCATTTCCCTCCGGCTCTCTTGTGGTTATGGCTCAGCTACGCTTGAGAGGCAGCAAGTACCGTTTTTATCGGTGAGCGACTGCAGAAGATGGCAGGTATTTTGCTAGATGAACGCTATAGGGTACGTCTACAGCTATCGTTTCAAGGGAGCGGGGTATGCACGACAATTTGCTGATTGACATGTTGATTGACGGAAAGCGGGTGTTAGGTAGCGGAGCGCCTTATACGGTGTACAACCCGGCGACGGGAGACGCCATTATCACGATGGCGCAGGCGGATCTGGCACAAGTGAATGCCGCCGTGATGGCGGCGGATGCAGCGTTTGCCCACTGGGGACAGACCACGCCGAAAACACGTGCCACGCTGTTACTGAAACTGGCGGACTTGATTGAAGAACACAGCGAAACGCTGGCCCGGCTGGAGTCGCTGAATTGCGGTAAACCTTATCATGCAGCGTTGAATGACGAGATGCCTGCGGTGGCGGATGTGTTTCGCTTCTTTGCCGGTGCGGCGCGTTGCCTGAACGGCTCGGCGGCGGGTGAGTATCTGGAAGGGCATACCTCGATGATCCGCCGCGATCCGGTGGGCGTTGTCGCGTCTATCGCCCCCTGGAATTATCCGCTGATGATGGCGGCGTGGAAGCTGGCGCCGGCGCTGGCGGCAGGTAACTGCGTGGTGCTGAAGCCGGCGGAGCAGACGCCGCTGACGGCGCTGTATCTGGCCAGCTTGCTGGCCGATCTGTTCCCACCGGGCGTCGTCAATATCTTGTTCGGACAGGGACGGGAAATCGGCGATGCGCTGACCGGCCACGAACGGGTGCGCATGGTATCGCTGACCGGTTCTATCGCCACCGGTGCGCACATTATTGGTCATGCGGCACCCAGCGTGAAACGCACTCACATGGAACTGGGTGGCAAAGCGCCGGTAATCGTGTTTGACGATGCCGACCTGGATCAAGTGGTAGACGGTATTCGTAGTTTCGGCTTCTACAACGCCGGGCAAGACTGCACTGCGGCCTGCCGTCTCTACGTGCAGCGCCCCATCTATGAACAATTGGTGGAAAAGCTCGGCAAAGCGGTTGCTACGCTGAAAATCGGCACACCCGACGACCCGTCCACCGAGTTGGGTCCCTTGATCACCGCTGAACAGTTGGAGCGGGTTGCCGGTTTTGTCGAGCGCGCCCGTGCACAACCGCATATCCGGCTGATTACCGGCGGGGAGCGGGTGCCTGGCGGGGGTTACTATTTTCAACCCACCGTACTGGCGGATGCCCGGCAGGAAGACGAGATAGTTCAGCGGGAAGTATTTGGTCCGGTGATATCCATCACGCCATTTGACGATGAAGCGCAGGTGGTGGCGTGGGCTAACGATTCTCGCTATGGGCTGGCTTCTTCGGTGTGGACGCGAGATATCGGCCGCGCGCATCGTGTCGCCGCCTGTCTGGAATACGGCTGCACCTGGGTCAACACCCACTTTATGCTGGTGAGCGAGATGCCGCACGGCGGCCAGAAACTGTCTGGTTACGGCAAGGACATGTCTGTCTACGGTCTGGAGGATTACACCGTAGTGCGGCACGTTATGATTCGTCACTGACGGTACGAGTGACAACCGGCGGGCGGTGAAAAAATGCCCAACAGTAGGGCGAGCTGCACAATAACGGTGCGCTCGCCTTGTTTTTTGAGCGTTTTTTACTCTTTATTTCGTAGTTAACGGTAAGACGTAATAGTGAACAGACTATTTTGTTTATAAAGTTTTGTAAAAATAATTTAAAAAAGGAGGAAATCGTGATTTTCGGATTGGGTGGGCAGGGTGGTGCGTTATATGCATTACTTAAATTGGTATCACGTGATACCTCACTCCCAAGGAGCGCATTTTGTCCAGACAACCGTCACATCTCAACCCGCTAGAGTGTTCTCAGCAGGCTCTTGATTGGATTATGAGCGATACCTTGTCCGCCGATGCGATGACGGCGCTCAATCTTGAAACCCTCAGTGCATTTCGTGAATACGTCAATCCCGGTTTTCTGGAGTACAGAAAATCCGTCACCTCTGGTGGCAGCTATGGTGCGGTAGAATGGCGCGCCAGCGGTCCCAATACGCTGCTTGATACGCAGGGCAATGAATACCTCGACTGCCTTGGTGGTTATGGCATTTTCAATGTTGGTCACCGTAACCCGATGGTGGTCGCCGCGGTGGAAAAGCAACTGTCCAAACAGCCGTTACACAGTCAGGAACTGCTGGACCCACTGCGCGCTATGCTGGCAAAAACGCTGGCGGCCATCACCCCTGGCGCGCTGAAGTATAGTTTCTTTAGCAACAGCGGCACTGAGTCGGTGGAGGCGGCGCTGAAGCTGGCGAAAGCCTATCAGTCACCCCGCGGAAAGTTCAGCTTCATCGCCACCCACGGCGCATTCCACGGCAAGTCGCTGGGGGCGTTGTCCGCCACTGCCAAGCCGGTGTTTCGTCGCCCGTTTATGCCATTATTGCCGAATTTCCACCATGTGGCGTTTGGCGATATTCAGGCGATGCGACAGAAAGTCGAACAGTGTCAGCGCAACGGTGAAGGGGTTGCCGCGGTGATTCTGGAGCCGATTCAGGGAGAAGGTGGCGTCATTGTGCCGCCGGAATCGTATCTACCCGCTGTTCGCGCATTGTGCGATGAGGTTGGCGCATTGTTGATTCTGGATGAAGTGCAAACCGGCATGGGGCGTACCGGTAAGATGTTTGCCTGCGAGCACTATGGCGTGCAGCCGGATATCCTGTGTCTGGCGAAGGCGCTCGGCGGCGGCGTGATGCCGATTGGCGCAACAGTCGCTACCGAAGCGGTGTTCTCGGTGCTGTTTGACAACCCGTTCCTGCACACCACCACTTTTGGCGGCAACCCGTTGGCCTGTGCGGCGGCGCTGGCGACCATCAACGTGCTGTTGCGTGATAATCTGGCGGAGCAGGCAGCGCGTCAGGGAGAAATTCTGCTGACCGGGTTGCAACGACTGGCGGCGGCGTATCCTGATCTGATTGTGGAGGCGCGCGGCAAAGGTTTGCTACAGGCAATTGAATTCAGGGAAAACTCGATTGGTTATGCGTTTGCCAGCGAGCTGTTCCAGCGCCGCGTACTGGTGGCAGGCACGCTGAACAACGCCAAGTCGATTCGCATCGAACCACCACTGACCATTACTCCGGAGCAATGTCAGCACGTGCTGCAAGAGGCGGAACGGGCGCTGGCGAGGCTACGGGCAACCGGTGTGGATGACGCCAAACCTAAACCTGTTAATAAGGAACTCGCACTCCAGTGAACACCCACCCTTATGCGTTCAGCCCGGTGCTGAGCCGATACGTAAGCCAGTCTGATTAATCGACTGGCTTTTTTTTGGGGGGTAAAAGGTCGGTATCGAAGAGAAATTAAAAATTATATTCGCTGAGTTTATCCTCTATCGGCTGGTTTCCTTTATATTTGTATCTGAGTTCATCCTGCTGTTTTTCCGCCGCTTTACAGTACTTATTTGCATCTCGCTAAATTTCCCGCTGGCGTGATTTAGGCATTGTACTACCTTATATACACATATATTGGGCCATAAGGCAGCGAATAAATATTCTTACTATTCAAATATTAAATTGTTTTGTTTTTATATCAATATGATGATTCTGTGAAATATCCTTCAGTTCTCTTGCAGTCTGAATTCTTAATTTTTTAATAAGCTCTTTTGCACTATCCTTGAGAATTTTATCTTTTCTGAATATTAAATTTGTTCCAAATGTGATTTTTTCATCGAGATTGAATACATCAAGTTCATCCGGACCAATATCTATGAGTGTTAACGGATGAACAATGCCGATACCTGAGCCAGCCTTAACTATTTCCATGACAGTATGACAAAAAGGTGTTTCAACAATGACGTTTAAATTTATTTTTTTTGTTCTGCATTCCTTTTCAAGCGCTATCCGTGTCGTATCCTCAGCGTTTAGGGAGATGAAATTGTGCTTTGCCATGTCAGACAGGCTAATCATCTTGTTGTTCCCTTTGATGGTGTTCCTGGGAGCAATGACAACGCCATTTACCGCACAAAAACTATAAAACACGCAACTATTTCCATATATTTCATTGGCTACAAGCCCAAAATCAAATTCACCTGAGTCAACCGTCTCATAGATATCGCGTGAACTGTTAATTGAAAATTTGACTTGCGTCACGGATGATTTTACATAGCTTGCAATGACTTTCGGAGTCAGCTTTTGTCCGAATACGGGATGGGCGGCCAGATGAATGGTTGTATCTATTCGATTTCTAAGGGATTTCATCTTGTGTTCAATGAGTTCAATACCCCTGAAATGCTTCTCCACTTCTGCCATAAGTATGTGAGCATTTTCGGTTGCTTCCAATCTGCCTCTTTCACGTCTGAAAAGCTCAATTCCGTAATCATTTTCAAAAATTTTTAATTTTTGACTGACAGCCGACTGAGAAATACCAAGCATTTCAGCCGCTTTGGTGGCACTACCTGTAAGCATCACCGCCCTGAAGGTCTCAATTTCCCGGTACATAAATATATTACCTGCACTTATGAAGTCATTAGCTGGAAGTATAGAAATATACAATTTGAAGCGCAATAGTGAAGCCTGTGATAGCAACCAAAGCAGGTAACTGGAATGAATAATGATAATTGCGAAAATTCATTTAACTCTTTAGCCACACCGATATACCGAGGATCTACAATCGTCTTTAATAACTTTAAGAGTTTTGAAGAACGAAGAAAACGTCAGCCAGATGGATTCAGTTACGGGATTACAGGTTCCCCTACTCACAGGGAGTTAGAAAATGTAATTTCAGAACTTGAATGCGCTAAACATACTATTGTGCTCCCTTCCGGGCAATCTGCGCTGGTACTGGTATTAATGGCAACATTAAAGAATGGCGATCATGTTGTGGTCCCTGATTCATGCTACGGTCCGGTAAGAAATTTCCTGACAGAAAATTTAACTGCGCTGGGGATTGACGTGACTTTCGTACCACCGAGAGAAACCAGTTTTTTACGTGAAGTTATTCAGGATAATACCAGACTGATCATGCTGGAATCGCCGTGTTCCCTGACAATGGAGGTTCAGGATACAGAAGAGATTGTCAGAATTGCACAGCAGAAAAATATTCTGACGGTAATGGATAACTCATGGTCTGGTCCTTTACTGTTCAAACCAATGAAATTTGGGGCGGACTTTGTGGTTGAAGCTGTTTCAAAAATGTTGAATGGGCATTCTGACGTACTGCTGGGAAGTATCAGCACAAAAGATATCGGATGGCATACGAAACTCAGGAATCTGCAGGATGTCATGGGAATGTATGTTAGCCCGGATGACTGTTACCTTGCCCTGAGAGGGATTGAAACCTATCCGTTACGTCAGGAAAAACATTCCCACTCAGCGAGGATTATTTCGCAGTGGCTGGAAAATCACCCTGCAATTTCCTCGGTATTGCATCCGGGGCTGGCCTCATCAGAAGATAATGCACTGTATAATAAATATTTCGAAGGATATGGTTCTGTATTTTCCTTCACCCTTAAAAACGAAAAACGCCTGGATGATTTTTTTAATGCGTTATCCCGGTTTAGGATTGGTGCCAGTTATGGCGGAACCGTAAGCCTTATCGCTTACTATTCGGTTGAATCGTTGCAGTCACGTTCATTTTTTAAAGGGCATTCATCGTTAATCAGAGTCTCCATTGGCCTTGAAGACAGTCAGAAGCTCATTGACGACCTGGATTACGCCCTCAAAAAGACTCTGTAAGTAACAATATAAAATATAATAGTTCCTCAATTAAGGAGATTTATATGTCTTCCAGTATCCTTACGTCCAATATGATAGGAAACAGTTTCAAAACAGATGTACTATGGATTTTAGCTATTTATGGCTGTGCTGTGGGTAGCGGTTCACTTTTCTGGCCTATAAGTCTCGGCAGCGCTGGCCTCTGGTCAATGGTTATACTCATTGCCTTAGCATTCCCGGTAACATATTTCACTTACCGGGTCCTTTCACAATATATTGCCGTAGGAACAGTTTCGCAAACATCCAAGAGCAACCTTATTGATACTACGAATGAATTGCTGGGGAATAAAGCGGTGAAGTACTTGACAGTTGCTTATTTCCTTATCATGATTCCATCATTGGCTGTTTATGCCATTACAATGAGTAATACTTTTCTGGATTTTTTTAAAACACAGCTTGGGTTTCCTCCTTTAAACAGAAATGCTACCGTTTTTGGAATAATCCTTGCTATGTCATTAATTTCTCTTGGAAAAACAGAAACAATACTGAAGGTTGTTGGCGTAATAGTCTTCCCTTTCATACTTTCACTCATTTTCTTTGGTGTAATGTCAGTACCTCACTGGAGTATGTCTTTTCTGACAGCAGAAGAAAATACAAATTCCATTCCTGAAATTGTCAAATCAACATTTAATAATCTGCCAGTTCTGATCTTTGCGTTCAGCTTCACCCCAATTGTTTCCAGTCTGGTTGCTCATTACAAGCAGTCTCACGGGGAACAGGCATTTAGAAAAATTGATCAGATTTTGATTCTCTCTTTAATCATCATTATTTCAACAGTGGTATTCTTCGCATTAGGTTGTATTTTTTCTTTAACGCCAGCAGAAATTAAAGAAGCACGAATTGAGAATCTTACTTCTTTATCTATTCTGGCGAGAAAATTTGATGCGCCTTGGCTTGCTATTTGTTCCCAGGTGATTATTTTCTTTGCGGCAATGAAAGCTTTCCTCGGTACATTTATAGCCACACGAGAAAGTTTGATTGGCATGGCTCTTAATATATTTAAATGCGGAAACTCGTTCTCTAACGGACTGGGTATGCGTCTTATATCTGTTGGCGTCGTCTTCATTATTACGCTGATACCTACAGTTGCAAATCTGGATGTTATTAATATTATTAAATACTTCATGGTGCCTATCAGTGTGTTTATTGTTTTTTTCTTACCTCAGTATGCATTTCACAAGGTACCAAAACTGAGTCATTTAAAAGGTGGCTTTATGAACTGGTTCGTGATCCTGACAGGTATCTGTGCTTTATTTGCAGGTGTTTTGAATATCATTAAACATTTGTTCTGATTGCAGCGCATCATACTTATATAACGACTCTTTTCTTTACAACGTGATGATAATAACGGTTTTTAATGGGCGATAATATCGTTCTATATTATATCGATTCATCTTTAATGATGATAACTATTTATCTGAATACATCAGGCATAGACATTTTTTGTAAAAAACAAAGTAACAGATAGGTGTCTCTATGAAATCAAAAATTAATACTGAGCTGGCCCCCGCAGCAATCGGCCCTTACTCTCAGGCTATCCAGTTTGGGAATCTGATTTTCACTTCCGGCCAACTTCCTCTGGACCCGGCAACAATGAAATTTCCAGATGGAGGAATTAAAGAGCAGACTGCACAATCACTCAAAAACGTTCAGTCAATCCTTGAGAAGTGTGGCTCGACGATGGGTAATGTGATTAAAACCACCTGTTTCTTGTCGGATATGGCTCATTTTTCAGATTTTAATAAGATCTATGAAGATTTTTTTGGTACGGATACTGCACCAGCCCGCTCCTGTATTCAGGCCGCAAAACTGCCAATGGGAGCTTTAGTTGAAGTGGAGGTCGTTGCGTATATTGAAAATAAATCCTGATTGATAAATCGTTTATTCACCCCTTGTCAAAAGGGGTGAATAAACAGGTTGTAAATTAATTATTCCTGCAGGATTTTACCAGAAGCACTGTGTTGGTATTCCTGTTTAATGAAAAGGCTTTTTTTACTCTTTATATTATAGGGGTGTTTTATATTTTTCTGTTTATACTGAGATCAGTCATGTCAATTTGACTACTCACAATATTATTCATTTTTATTATTGCCTTCCCGTTACTATTGAAATCAAAAAAAGATCTAAAATATTAAATCAACCTGCCTCACCGCCTGCCTTTTTTCTTTCACTATTTCGTCATCCACGCTTCGCCAGTTTGTCACACCGTCCTGTCAACATAGCCGCTATTCCCCTGACTGAATCGATGCATTGTCTGGTTGCGTGTCGGGGTTAAGCAAAATCCGTGTGCCAGTTGGGATGCGGAGTTGAACCTGCGAGCAGGAGTTTTTTATGGACAGGTTATCTAGACATCCTACCACTGTGTATCAGGTTATCGCTGCCCGGTTGGAAGAAGAGCTGCGCACGGTGTATCGCTGTGGCGATTACCTGCCGTCTGAACAGCAACTCGCGGCGCGTTATGACGTCAATCGCCATACGCTGCGCCGGGCGGTGGACGAGTTGGTGAATAAAGGGTTGGTACAGCGTCGGCACGGTGTCGGCATTCTGGTGTTGATGCGACCTTATGATTACCCGCTACATGCACAGGCGCGTTTCAGTCAGAACCTGCTGGAACAGGGCAGTCACCCCACCAGCGAGCGCTTGCTGGCGGTGCTGCGCCCTGCTAACGCCGGGGTCGCGGCGGCATTGGGGCGGAAAGAGGGCGACGAGGTGATTCATCTGCGCACGCTGCGCCGGGTTAACGGCGTGCCGGTGTCGCTAATCGATCACTACCTGCCGGAACTCAACTGGTGGCCGGCGTTGCAGCGTTTCACCAGCGGGTCGCTGCATGATTTTCTGTCGCGTGAGCTACAGCAAGCGTTGACCCGCCGCCAGACCCGCATCAGCGCCCGTGCATCGCAGGCGAAAGAAGCGCAACTGCTGGAAGTGGCGCGGCAAACCCCGTTGATGTGTATCCGCACGCTCAATACCTGTAACGGCAGCGACCGGGTGGCGGAGTACTCCGTCAGTCTGGCGCGGGCCGACATGATCGAACTGACCATGGAGCACTGAATGACAACCCACACCCCACGGCAGCGCTGGCTGTCGGTACTGGCGCATAGCGATGCAGAGCAACTGCGGCGTCACTGGCTGTCGCTGGAGTTGCAACCGTCCTGGCAGTTGCTACGCGCCCCGGAAATCGGGTTGGCCCGCTTACAGGCGCGCATGGGTGCGACCGGTAATCGCTTTGTACTGGGCGATGTGACCGTCACCCGTGCAGTAGTTCGGCTGGACGATGGCACCTGCGGCTACAGCTACATCACCGGTCGCAACAAGTCTCACGCCGAACTGTGTGCGCTGATCGACGCTTTGCTGCAACAACAAGGTGTGCAAAGCGCTGTCTACCAACAACTGATCGTGCCGCTGGCCGCGACCCGTGATGAATTGCGTCAGCAACGGGCGTGTGAGATAGCCAGTAGCAAGGTCGATTTCTTTACGCTGGTGCGGGGAGATAACGCATGACGTTACTGGCCGGATTTTCCCATCCGTGGCGTGATGCGCAGTACGCTTTTCGCCGCATTCTGAAAGCGATGAGCGAGCCGGGTGTGGTGGTATCGCTGGACCATGACAATGGCTGGGACGGTTTATCGTCTTCCGCTACTGCCGTGGTGTTAACGCTGATGGACCGTGAAACGCCGTTATGGCTCGACCCGGCTTTGTCGCAGGAAACGTTGCTGTCCAACCTGCGTTTTCACACCGGTGTGAAGCTGGTGGCGCGTGAGGCGGCGGCATTCGCCTTGTTGCCGGTCAGCCGGGAGCTGTCGCTGGAGGGATTTGCCGCTGGCGACGACATCGCGCCGGAAAACAGCACGACGCTGGTGCTGGAAGTGCCCACACTGGGCGGTGGTCGCGCATTGCGCCTGACCGGGCCGGGTATTGCCGAAGCGCGTATGATTGCGCCGCAGTTACCCGACAGCGTGCTGAATTATCTGGAACATCGCCCGCATCCGTTTCCCGCCGGGCTGGATTTCATGTTTACCTGCGGCAGCACGCTGATGGCGCTGCCGCGTACCACGCATGTGGAGGTGTGCTGATGTATGTCGCAGTGAAAGGGGGGGAGAAAGCCATTGAGGCGGCCCATCAGTTACAGGCCAATCTGCGGCGCGGCGATACCCGGCTGGCGGAGGTGAAGGCAGAGCAGATTGAACAGCAACTGGGGTTGGCGGTAGACCGGGTGATGACCGAAGGCGGTATTTATGACCGGGAACTGGCGGCGCTGGCGATAAAGCAAGCCAGCGGCGACCTGGTGGAGGCGATTTTTTTGCTGCGGGCCTATCGTACCACGCTGCCCCGGCTGGCGGACAGCCTGCCGCTGGATACCGGGCGGATGCAACTGGAGCGGCGTATTTCAGCTGTGTACAAGGATCTGCCCGGCGGGCAGGTGCTCGGCCCGACCTATGACTATACCCACCGGTTGCTGGATTTTGCGCTGCTGGCGGAAGGCGAGCAGCCAGTCGCGCCAACGGCTGAGAAACCACTGGCGGCGCACTGTCCGCACATGTTCGCCATGATGACGGCGGAGGGGTTGGCGGCGACTGAGCAGGACGACGGCTGCGAGCCATTGGATATCACCCGTGATCCGCCTGTGTACCCGATGCCGCGCAGCGCCCGGTTGCAGCAACTGGCGCGTGGTGATGAAGGCTTCCTGCTGGCGCTGGGCTATTCCACCCAGCGTGGTTATGGCCGCACCCATCCGTTTGCCGGTGAGATTCGTACCGGTTACGTCACGGTGGAAATTGAGCCGGAAGAACTGGGCTTTGCGCTGGAGATTGGCGACATCCTGCTGACCGAATGTGAAATGGTCAACGGCTTTACCGTGCCGGAGGCGGAGCCGCCGCATTTTACTCGTGGCTACGGGTTGGTGTTTGGCCGGGCCGAACGTAAGGCGATGGCGATGGCGCTGGTGGACCGGGCGTTGCAAGCGTCGGACTATCAGGAACCGGTCGGCAGCCCGGCGCAGGACGAAGAGTTTGTGCTGTCGCACGCCGACAACGTGGAAGCGGCGGGTTTTGTCTCTCACCTCAAGTTACCGCATTACGTCGATTTTCAGGCCGAACTGGCCTTGCTGCGCCAGTTACGCCAGCCACCGCAGGAGGAGTGCGATGAACACGCTGAGCGGATATAACCCCGGTTATCTGGATGAACAAAGTAAACGCACGATTCGGCGCGCCATTCTCAAAGCGGTGGCGATCCCCGGTTATCAGGTGCCGTTTGGCGGACGGGAGATGCCGATGCCTTACGGCTGGGGCACCGGCGGCATCCAGCTTACCGCCAGCCTGATTGGTGATGACGATGTGCTGAAAGTGATTGATCAAGGTGCTGACGACACCACCAACGCGGTGTCGATTCGCCGCTTTTTTCAGCGGGTCAGTGGGGCGGCGACTACCGAGCGTACCGTCGAGGCGACACTGATTCAGACCCGCCACCGCATCCCGGAAACGCCGCTACGTGAAGACCAGATCCTGATTTATCAGGTGCCGATCCCCGAACCACTGCGCTTTATCGAACCACGGGAAACGGAAACGCGCAAAATGCACGCGCTGGAGGAGTACGGCATCATGCAGGTGAAACTGTATGAGGATATCGCCCGCTTCGGGCATATCGCCACCACCTACGCGTACCCCGTGAAAGTGAACGGTCGCTACATGATGGACCCGTCACCCATTCCCAAGTTCGACAACCCGAAGATGCATCAGATGCCGGCGCTGCAACTGTTTGGCGCCGGGCGCGAGAAGCGCATTTATGCACTGCCGCCTTACACTAATGTAGAAAGCCTCGATTTTGACGACCATCCGTTCAGCGTTCAGCGCTGGGATCAGCCCTGTGCGCTGTGCGGGTCGCGTGACAGCTATCTCGACGAGGTGGTGATGGACGATCAGGGAACCCGATTGTACGTCTGTTCCGATACCGATTATTGCCGCGAGCGTCAGGAGGCCGGGCACCATGAATCACATTGATCAGGCTTTCGTGGATCAGGCTTGCGTGGATAAGACTGGCGTGCCGGTCACGGGCGCTGGCGGTGACGATGAAATACCGCTGTTGCAGGTGCGCAATCTGACCCACCTGTATGCGCCCGGCAAGGGGTTCAGCGAGGTGTCGTTCGACCTGTATCCCGGCGAGGTGCTGGGTATTGTCGGCGAGTCCGGCTCCGGCAAAACCACGCTGTTGCGGGCGATTTCCGCCCGACTGATGCCGCAGGCTGGGCAGATTGATTATCAGGGCCGCTCGCTGTACGCCATGAGCGAAAGTGATCGCCGCCGCCTGCTGCGCACCGAGTGGGGAGTGGTGCATCAGCATCCGTTGGATGGGCTGCGCCCCAGCGTATCGGCGGGCGGCAACATCGGCGAACGGCTGATGGCGGTCGGTGCTCGCCATTACGGCGATATTCGTCGTCAGGCCGGGCAGTGGTTGCAGGATGTGGAAATCCCGCTGTCGCGGCTCGATGACCTGCCCACCACCTTTTCTGGCGGTATGCAACAGCGGTTGCAGATAGCCCGCAATCTGGTCACTCATCCGAAGCTGGTGTTCATGGATGAACCCACCGGCGGGCTGGATGTATCGGTGCAGGCGCGGTTGCTGGATCTGCTGCGTACGCTGGTGCGCGATCTCGGTCTGGCGGTAGTGATTGTGACCCATGACCTCGGCGTGGCGCGTCTGCTGGCGCACCGGCTGTTGGTGATGCGCGAAGGCAAGGTCGTGGAAAGCGGCCTGACCGACCGGGTGCTGGATGATCCGCATCATCCTTATACCCAGTTACTGGTGTCGTCGGTATTGGGATAAGCGCAACTGGCGATGAGATGAACTATGACAACCGAAGGCACATCCATGACCATTCTGCGCGTGGAAAATCTGAGTAAAACTTTTGTGCTGCATAACCAGCACGCCGCCCGGCTGCCGGTGTTGCATCAGGCCAGTCTGATGGTAGCGGCGGGTGAATGCGTGGTGCTGCATGGTCACTCCGGCAGCGGCAAGTCCACGTTGTTGCGCTCGCTGTACGCCAACTACCAGCCGGATAGCGGCCAGGTGTGGGTGCGACATCGTCATACCTGGGTGGATCTGGTGACCGCGCCGGCCCGGCAGGTGCTGGCGGTGCGGCGCGACACTATCGGCTGGGTCAGCCAGTTTCTGCGGGTGATCCCGCGTATTTCGACGCTGGAAGTGGTGATGCAACCGCTGCTGGAGCGCGGCGAAGACCGGGCGATATGTGAGGCGCGTGCCAGCGAGTTGTTGACCCGGCTCAACGTTCCGCGCCGGTTATGGACGCTGGCTCCCGCGACTTTTTCCGGCGGCGAGCAGCAGCGCGTCAACATCGCCCGCGGGTTTATCGCCGACTATCCGTTGCTGCTGCTGGACGAACCCACCGCTTCTCTGGACGCCGCCAATCGTGAGGCCGTCGTCGGGTTGATTGAAGACGCGCGCGCCCGCGGCGCGGCAGTCGTCGGTATTTTTCACGATGCAGAGGTACGCGCCCGCGTGGCGGACCGCTTGCATCACATGGCACCCGCAACGCAGGAACTCACGGCATGAGCGCGACGACCCAGATCATCAATAATGTGCAACTGGTGTTACAGGATGAAGTGATTAGCGGGTCACTGGCCTGGCGCGACGGCGTGATCGAGGCATTTTCCTCCTCGTCCAGTCAACTGCCGCAGGCGCTGGATGGCGAAGGGGGCTGGCTGTTGCCGGGGCTGGTAGAGCTGCATACCGACAATCTGGACAAGTTCTTCATGCCGCGCCCGAAGGTGGAGTGGCCAGCGCATTCGGCAATGAGCAGCCATGATGCGCTGATTGTCTCCAGCGGCATCACCACGGTGCTGGATGCGGTGGCGATAGGCGATGTACGCGACGGCGGTCACCGGCTTGATAACCTGAAACGCATGATTGACGCGGTTATTCACAGTCAGCAACAAGGGGTGAACCGAGCGCAGCATCTGCTGCATCTACGTTGTGAATTGCCGCACGACACCACCTTGCCATTATTTGAGGCGTTGATGGCGCTACCGCAAGTGGCGCTGGTATCACTGATGGACCACTCGCCGGGGCAACGGCAGTTCGCTACGCCGGAAAAATACCGTGAGTATTATCAGGGCAAATATCACCTGAACAATGCCGAGATGGATGCGTTTGAAACCGAACAGCGCAAACTGTCTGAACAGTGGTCAACGCCGAACCGGCTGGCGATTGCCGCCCACTGCCGCAAGCGAGGAATTGCGCTGGCCAGTCATGACGACGCTACTGCCGCGCATGTGCATGAATCGCTGGCGCAAGGCTGCGTGATTGCCGAATTTCCTACCACCGAGATAGCCGCGCAGGTATCTCACACCCACGGCATGAAAGTGCTGATGGGCGCCCCCAATATCGTGCGCGGCGGCTCCCATTCCGGCAACGTGGCGGCGTCTCGTCTGGCGGAGCAGGGGCTGCTGGATATTCTGTCATCCGACTATTATCCCGCCAGCCTACTGGATGCAGCGTTTCGCCTCGCTATGGATGAACGCAATACGTTGACCTTGCCGCAGACGGTGGCGATGGTGAGTGATAATTCGGCGCAGGCGGTCGGGTTAACTGACCGGGGGCGGATTGCCGCTGGGCGGCGCGCCGATCTGGTGCTGGCACATCGCTCCCACGGTCAGGTGCGGATTAGTCATGTCTGGGCACAGGGGCGGCAGGTGTTCTGATGGCGCGCGTAATCTGGCTGACCGGTGCGTCCGGTTCCGGTAAAGACACGTTGCTGGATGCGCTGCGACAGACGCATCCAACCCGTCTGTTGGTGGCGCACCGTTACATTACCCGGCCAATACAAGCCGGCGGCGAAAATCACATTGCGCTGAGCGACCAGGAGTTTGCCTGTCGGCGCGAGTGCGGTTTGTTCGCCTTGCACTGGCAGGCGCACCAGTATCAGTACGGCGTCGGTATTGAAATCGACCTGTGGTTATCTGCCGGGCTGGATGTGGTGGTCAACGGTTCCCGCGCTCAACACCCGCAGGCACAGCAGCGTTATGGCAGTCGGTTATTACCGGTGTGTTTGCAGGTGTCTCCTGCGGTGCTGGCGCAGCGGTTACGCCAGCGTGGACGGGAAGATGAGGCACAAATCGCGCAGCGGTTACAACGTGCCGGTGCGATGCCGGTTCCGGCGACGTGCCGACGGCTGGATAACGATGGACCGCTGGCGCAGACGCTACAGGCGTTCCACACCCTGCTGGCGGCTGAAAAACGAGAGCATGAAAGGCGGAGCTAATGGTATGGAACTGATGTTTATGGGTACCGGCGATGCGCAGCAAGTGCCGTTGACCGGTTGCGAGTGCATGGCCTGCGAACGCGCGCGGTTGGACCCACGCTTTCGCCGCGGGCCGAGTAGCCTGTTGATACGATGCGATGGCGAGACGACGCTGCTGGACGCGGGCGTCACGCAACTGGAACAGCGCTTTGGTGTCAACGAGATTCGGCGCATCCTGCTGACGCACTATCATGTTGACCATGTGCAGGGGTTGTTTTCGCTGCGCTGGGGCATTGGTGATCGCATTCCGGTATTCGGCCCGCCGGATGAACAGGGCTGCGATGACCTGTACAACCATCCGCGTCGGCTGGATTTTCAGCCGGCGATGACGCCGTTTCAGTCGGTGGCGATGGGGGCGTTATGGGTGACGGCATTGCCGCTTAATCATTCCAAACCTACCTTTGGTTACCTGCTGGAACAAGGCAGTCACACCGTGGCTTACCTGACAGATACCTGCGGCCTGCCGGATGACACGCTGGATTTTCTGCGCGGCCAACGGCTCGACCATATGGTGATGGACTGCACCCAGCCGCCACGCGACAAGCCGCCGCTCAATCACAGTGACCTCAACACGGTGTTGCAGGTGCGTGAATGGTTGCAGCCAACACAAACCTGGCTGACCCATATCAGCCACGAAACCGATGCCTGGCTGATGCAAAACCCCCTGCCGAACGGCGTGTGCGCCGCAGTCGATGGGACGTGGATTGTTATATAGGTGAATCGTTATATAGGTGGATTGTTACATAAATTGTCAGTGCGGCTGTTGGCATGGCTGCCTGTCATCCAGCCTGAACCGTGTTGGCGTTGGCCTGCAAGGGGAGGGCTGCCTAAAGCAACGGGAATATTTGCTGACAAATCCACCGTGATGTTCATTTTCTAATCACAAGGCTGTCATCAAGTCTTCATCTGCACTGCGCTTAATAATGCCCATAGTGTTGACTAAAGCGATGATGAACCCATGGCACAGGCATTGTTGGCATCCGAAAGCGCTATTCAACTGCGCGCTTATCAAGCTTATCAACCCCAGACGCAATCACGGCTTCCTGTTTTGTCAGTGCGGCAACTGTGTAAGGCATATGCAGGCCAGCAGCAACGGGTGCTGGAGAACATCAATTTTGATTTGCACGCTGGTGAGATGGTGGCGGTAATTGGCCGTTCCGGAGCGGGTAAATCTACCTTGTTGCACGTCATGAACGGCACTATTCCTGCCAGCGAAGGGCAGATAGTCCACTATTTTGACCAGCATAATGGAGAGCAAGGCGCGGCACAGGATGTGCTGCAATTCAGTCGTCGGCAGATGCGCCGGTGGCGCAGTGAATGCGGCATGATCTTTCAGGATTTTTGTCTGGTACCGCGGCTGGATGTACTGACCAACGTACTGCTGGGGCGCCTGAGTCAGACGTCTACCCTGAAATCGTTTTTCAAGCTGTTTTCCGATGAAGATCGTGCGCACGCCATTGGTTTGCTGCAATGGATGAATCTGTTGCCACATGCCTTGCAGCGGGCGGAAAACCTCTCCGGCGGTCAGATGCAGCGTGTTGCTATCTGTCGCGCGCTGATGCAGAACCCCAAAATCCTGCTGGCCGACGAGCCAGTCGCCTCGCTCGACCCGAAAAATACCCGCCGCATCATGGATGTGTTGCGACAGGTGAGCGACAACGGTATCACCGTGGTAGTGAACCTGCATTCGGTCGAATTGGTAAAAGAATACTGCTCCAGAGCCATTGGCATCGCCCAGGGGCGCATTGTGTTTGACGGTCCGCCGTCAGCCTTGACAGACGGTTTGCTGTGCACCCTGTATGGCGACGATCTGCAACCGGTTCATTAATTCCCTGTTTGACATCGCATTACTACATATCACACCACCCTGGCATGACGAGAAAATAGGCAAAACTGATGAAGAAAACCTTTACGTTGACCACGTTGCTGGCAAGTGCGGTAGTGTCCGCCAGCGTATTCGCCGCACAAACCCCGAAAACGCTAAACCTGGGCATTCTTGGTGGGCAGAACGCCACCCAACAAATTGGCGATAACCAGTGCGTCAAACAATTTTTCGATAAAGAACTGAATGTCGATACTCAACTGCGCAACTCCTCCGATTACGCCGGTGTGATTCAGGGGCTGCTGGGTAAGAAGATTGATCTGGTACTGAGCATGTCGCCGTCGTCGTATGCCTCGGTATATATCAAGGACCCCAACGCGGTGGATGTGGTCGGCATCGTGGTGGATGACGCTGATCAGTCGCGCGGTTATCACTCGGTGGTGGTGGTCAAGGCCGATAGCCCGTACCAAAAGCTGGAAGATCTGAAAGGCAAAGCGTTCGGTTTCGCCGACCCGGATTCCACCTCCGGTTACCTGATTCCTAATCAGGCGTTTAAACAGCAATTCGGCGGCAGCGTTGATAACAAGTACAACAACTTCTTCTCCAGTGTCACCTTCTCCGGCGGGCATGAACAGGACATCCTCGGCGTGCTGAACGGTCAGTTTGACGGCGCGGTGACCTGGGCGTCGATGATTGGCGACTACAATACCGGCTACACCAGCGGCGCGTTTGGTCGTTTGATTCGAATGGACCACCCGGACCTGATGAAGCAGATTCGCATCATCTGGCAATCATCGTTGATCCCGAACGGTCCGATTCTGGTGAGTAATGCTTTGCCGGCTGATTTTAAAGCGAAATTGATTAGTGCAGTGAAGAAGCTGGATACAGAAGACCACGCGTGCTTTATCAAGGCGGTGGGAGGTAAACAGCACATCGGCCCGGCCAGTGTGGATGACTATAAAACCATTATCGCTATGAAGCGTGAACTGATCAAAGGCAACCGCTAAGGCTATTGCGCCGGGTCATCAACCCCGGCCTTGCCTGAAATGGCGGTGCATAACGGCGTAACGTTGACGGACGGCAACACAGGCAGGATGCCTCTTTTTCGATTCGTTGCGTCGCCAGCCGACTCATCGTTTTTCCACCATCCAGACCAAACTCATGCTGAACCCTGATTTTGAACGCTATTACCGGCGCATACGCACGCAGCAAAAGCGCGAGTCACTGATATGGACGCTGGCGCTGGTCGTGCTGTACGTCGGCGCAGGCAAACTGTCTGAATTCAATCTGCATACCTTGTGGGCGTCATTCCCTCATTTCTTCGACTATCTGGCCGAGACGCTGCCGGTGCTGCACTGGCGACTGCTACTTGCTGACGGTCATACCGAAGGGTCGCTGGCATATTGGGGTTATCGTTTGTCTATTCAGCTACCGTTGATTTGGGAAACGCTCAATCTGGCGCTGGCGGCAACGGTGTTGTCAGTAGCTGCATCGGTGGTGCTGGGCTTTCTGGCGGCAGACAATACGCTCAGTCCACCGGGCATCCGCTTCGCCATTCGTGCGCTGGTGGCGTTTTTGCGCACCATGCCGGAGCTGGCGTGGGCGGTGATGTTTGTGATGGCCTTCGGCATCGGTGTGATTCCTGGCTTTCTGGCGCTGGCGCTGCACACCATCGGCAGCCTGACCAAACTGTTTTATGAAGCTATCGAAACCGCATCGGAACGGCCAGTACGTGGGCTGGCCGCCTGTGGCGCCAGTGTGTTGCAGCGTATGCGTTTCGGGCTGTGGCCGCAGGTCAAGCCTGTCGTGCTGTCTTACAGCTTTATGCGGCTGGAAATTAATTTTCGCCAATCCACCATTCTTGGGCTGGTGGGTGCCGGGGGAATCGGGCAGGAACTGATGACCAATATCAAGCTGGATCGCTACGATCAGGTCAGTATCACCATGTTGCTAATCATCGTGGTAGTGTCGATTCTGGATGCGGTGTCTGGTTGGCTGCGGCAGCAGGTTGTGGAGGGCAGCAAATGAACATCAATTCGCTGGTGGCCGTGGATGTCGCCACCATGAAACAGCAATACCCGGCGTTGTTCAGCCAGCAACGTCGCTATGTATGGCGCATCGGGCTGATAGCGGCTGCGGTGCTGTTTTACTATCTGGCATTTCTGATGTTTTTTGGTATCCGCATTGACCAGTGGCTACACGGTTTTGGTGAACTGGGACGCTATTTTCTGCGTATGTTCGTATGGCACGATTTTCTCAACTGGCCATTGGGTTATTACCTGTCGCAGGTGTTTATCACCATCGCTATTGTGTTTGCCGGTACGCTGACCGCCACGCTGGTGGCATTGCCGTTGTCATTTCTGGCGGCGCGCAACGTGATGCACGCGCCACTGTTGCGGCCTGTCGCGTTGCTGGTGCGCCGTTTGCTGGATATTTTGCGTGGCATCGACATGGCGATTTGGGGGTTGATCTTTGTACGTGCGGTGGGGATGGGACCGCTGTCCGGCGCGCTGGCGATCCTGATGCAGGACGCCGGCCTGCTCGGCAAGCTCTATGCTGAAGGGCACGAAGCGGTGGAACGATCACCCAGCCGCGGGCTTGACGCCGTTGGCGCCAACAGCCTGCAAAAGCACCGTTTCGGCATTTTTACTCAGTCGTTCCCGACCTTTCTGGCGCTCAGCCTGTACCAAATGGAGTCGAACGTGCGCTCAGCCGCGGTGCTGGGGTTTGTGGGCGCAGGGGGGATCGGGCTGGTGTACGCGGAAAATATGCGATTATGGAACTGGGACGTGGTGATGTTTATCACCCTGATTCTGGTGGTGGTGGTGATGCTGATGGATGTGCTGTCTGCCCATTTGCGCCGGCGTTATATCATCGGTAAGCCGTTGCCGCTGTTTGAGCCGGAATCGCCAACACGCTGAAATAATCCCTGTTAGTTTGCTATAAAGCCGATTTTCCTGCGGGGGGATTGGCTTTTTTATGATCAGAAAAATGTGGGGTTTTAGTAATGAAAAGTGATAGTTGGCGGTATTTTTACAAATTTTAACAGCAATATATTGCCTGATTGCGCTGAGATCGCTTTGTGTAGTAAATGATGAATTTTGCCTGATGGTTTTTTGTGATCTTTATCACAAAAATGAATTTTCATCCTGTCATAACTTTTCCCGCTTTTTTATGCCAGCCAACGCTAAAAGTCCTCTTGCCGCCGATAGTTAATTAGCATTCTTTCAGTAAATGTAAGGATTTGGTTATAAAAAACGTCATTTAAATAACACTTGAGCATCATCACCGTTAATGATAATCATTGCTATTATCAATATCACAGGAGTGAGGCGATGGCAGAAACACAATTGGTGGTTAGGGAGCTGGTGCAGAGAACCAATGCGGATTATCTCGAACGACAGGAATGGTTTGAATCCAACGTGCGCAGTTATCCGCGCAAACTGCCGCTGGTGATTCAGCAAGCGCAAGGCGTGTGGGTAACAGACGTAGACGGCAACGCATATCTGGATTGTCTGGCAGGTGCAGGCACGCTGGCGCTGGGGCATAACCATCCAGAGGTGGTTGCCAGTATTCAGACGTTTCTGGCATCTGGCCTGCCGATGCATACGCTGGATCTCACCACGCCGTTGAAAGATGCTTTCTGCGAAACCCTGCTGGCGCAACTGCCTGGCGGCGAGAACCGATATTGCCTGCAGTTTTGCGGCCCGTCGGGGGCGGATGCGGTTGAAGCCGCGTTGAAGCTGGCGAAAACCTATACCGGTCGTGGCGGCATTATCAGCTTCTCCGGCGGTTACCACGGCATGACCCACGGCGCGTTGGCTGTGACTGGCAATACCGGCCCTAAAGATGCAGTGCAGAATCTGATGCCCGGCGTCCAGTTCCTGCCTTATCCCCATGAATACCGCTGCCCGCTGGGGCTTGGCGGTGACGCAGGGGTAGCAGCGTTGAGTCATTATTTCACCGCGTTTATTGAAGATGTTGAGCGCGGTATGTCGCTGCCGGCTGCGGTGATTGTCGAAGCGGTGCAAGGCGAGGGCGGCGTCAACCCGGCACCTGCTAGCTGGTTGCAAACGTTGCGTGAAGTGACGCGTCGCCATGGCATTTTGCTGATTCTTGACGAGGTGCAGGCAGGGTTCGCCCGTACCGGCAGCATGTTCGCTTTCGAACAGGCTGGCATTGAGCCGGACATCGTCGTAATGTCGAAAGCGGTAGGCGGCGGCTTGCCCATGGCGGTGCTGGGCATTCGGCGCGAATTTGATGTCTGGAAGCCGGGCACTCACACCGGCACTTTCCGCGGCAACCAAATGGCCATGGCTACCGGCAAGACCACTATCGATATTCTGCTGCGTGACAAGCTGGCTGAGCAGGCAGCGGTCCGTGGTGACTGGCTAAAGCAACAGTTTACGCAACTGCAGACGCGTTTTCCTTGTCTGGGGCAGGTGCGCGGTCGTGGTCTGATGCTCGGCATTGAAATCGTGGATGAGCGTCAGCCAATACAGGCGGGCGGCGGTTATCCGCTGGATGCCGAACTGGCGATGGCTATCCAACAACACTGTTTCCGTCAGGGACTGCTGCTGGAACGAGGCGGACGACAAGGCAACGTGATCAGGTTGTTGCCACCGTTGATTATCACCGAGGAGCAATGCCGCAGCGTAGTGATGCGATTCGAACAGGCGCTAATTGAAGCAGTGCCAAAATTCCGACGTCGGTAAGCAGGCGATGTGTTTCCCGTAATCGTCTTGATAGCGAATAAAAATAACAGCAACCGGGTTATCGGCGTAATTACGGTTATCACTCAAAACGGAAAAAATAACATTAATGATCTGTGCTGGCGGAGAATGCCAGTGTCTATTTTCTGGGAAAATAATAATGAGGTTGCAGGAATGAAAGTGCGGGCATTATATGCGTTGACGCCATTGTTTTTATTTGCACAGGCTGACGCAGCAGATAATACAAACAAAAATGAAAACGAAATGGTAGTGACGGCATCCCGAACAGATACCGAGAAAAAAGATTCGCCTCAGGTCGTGACGATTATTACCAAAGAACAGATCGACCAGCAGCGACAAATTACCAGTGATTCTTCCCAGATATTAAGTAATTTATTGCCGGCAATGGCGCCGAGCCGTCAGAAAATGAGTGGCAGCGGTGAAACTTTCCGTGGTCGCGCGCCGTTGATTCTGGTGGATGGTATTCCACAATCTAACCCATTGCGCCCCACCGGGCGCGAAATGCACACCATTGATTTTGCTATGGTGGACCACATCGAAGTGATTCACGGTGCCAGCGCCAGTAATGGCATCGGTGCGACCGGCGGCGTTATCAATATTATTACCCGTCGCCCGGAGCCAGGCTCGTTTAATCAGCATTTCAGCGTCGAGGCGACATCGCCAACCTCCAGACTGGATGGCGATACCATGAGCTATAAAACCACCTATGGGTTCAGTGGCCGTGAAGAGTATCTGGATTATCTGTTTTCAGTCAGTTATGAAGATCAGGGGCTGTTTCTTGATGGGAAAAATCGGCCTATCGGGGTTGATAATACTCAGGGCGATCTGATGGATTCCCGTGCCTATGATGTGATGGCGAAAGTCGGGTACTGGCTGGATAACGACCAGCGGGTACAGTTGAGCCTTAACCGTTATCAGATCAAGGGCAAAATGGACTATCTGGGGATCGCAGGCGACCGCAATAACGGCATCCCGACTACCTCAGTATCCGGGCGCCCGGTTGGCGATGCGCCGATGAACAGCGTCTGGACCACCAGCGCCACCTACGATAACTACAATCTGGCGGGTATGAAGTTCAGTTCACTGGCTTACTACCAGAATTATGAGTCGTTATTTGGTGCGGATACTTCCGATTCTTTTCAGGATGTTAGCCTCGCTCCGCTCAAGCGTCTGTATGACCAGTCTCGCGTAACGTCCAGCCGTTACGGCACAAAAGTAACGTTGACCAAAGACGATATCTGGGACGATTACCTGAAAGCGACCGTGGGCTTCGATACCCTGTTTGATACCGGCAAGCAGGATTTATGGTTGACTCAGCGCATCTATGCGCCTGAGATGAAGTACACCGATCTGTCGCCGTTTATGCAGTGGGACATTAAACCGGTGGATTCGTTGAAAATCACCACCGGAGTACGTTATGAGTATGCGCGTCTGGATATCGACAGCTTCCGTACCGTGGCGGCCAGTACCATAGAAAAATCTAATAACAGCGCGGATGTGCAGGGCGGTCGCTTGAGTTTCAACAAGACGCTGTATAACGTCGGTGCGGTGTGGACCACGCCTTATCAGCCGCTAAGTCTGTTTGCCAACTACTCGCAGGGCTTCGGCATTCCCGATGTGGGTCGCACCTTGCGCGAGATTAAAATCCCTAATCAGTCGGTCAACATGTTGCTGCTGGAACCGATTGTGACGGATAACGTTGAAACCGGCTTCCGTATCCAGAAAGACCCGGTGGAGTTTGAACTGAGTTACTATCGCTCGACATCCAAGCTGGGCGAACGCGTAGAGGATGTGAACGGCACCTTCCAGAGCAAGCGTCAGAAAACCCGTATCGACGGTATCGAAACCTCATTGGGTTACAAAGTGAATGACGATCACCGCCTGAAAGTCGGTTATTCCCATATTCAGGGGTGGTTCGACAGCGATGGCAACGGCAGTCTCGATGGCAAGCTGGACGGGTTGAATATTCCGCCGGATCGCCTGACCGCCAGTTGGTCTGCGAATTGGACGCCGCAGTGGTCTTCCTTTATTCAGGCCAATTACGCCTTCGACAGAATTATGGATAAGCGTCAGCAGGACTTTAACGGTTATTTACTGGTGGATGCCGCCGTCGGTTATAAGTTACCGAAAGGAAAAGTTAGTTTATCGGTCGCTAACTTATTAGATAAACAGTACATCACCTATTACTCACAGAGTGCGAGTACGGTTCCATTACGTTATTTCTCCGGTCGGGGAAGAACCGTGACATTAGGCTATAGCGTTGACTTCTGATTACTGTCCCGCCGAAAGGCGGGTCTATTTTCAATTAATTAACCAGGATAAGTAACCTTCACCACGTATATAACCCTCCACCGGTCGATAGTTATTCTTACGGAGCAGAGATGAACAACCGAAATCATGATGTTTTGTCCAGAATGATAAGCGAAAAAGCAGCCCTGCATGGGTTACTGAATTGTCTTATCAAAGAATTCGCCATACCGGAAGGGTATTTGCGATATGAATGGCCAGACGAAATGAAAGGGATTCCGCCGGGGGCCTATTTTGATGGTGCAGACTGGAAGGGCATTCCGATGATTATTGGTTTGCCCAATCAACTGCAACTGTTTGTCATGGTGGACCGCTGCGACACCTTCGGCAGCCAGCATTACCTGTCTGATGTCTATTTGCGTCAGGCGCAGGATGACTGGCAATGCCCCGGTTTCGGCAGTCTGGTTGCACGTTTGCTGGCGGCGTGCGAGCACATCGCCGGGAGAAAAAACCCGGAGCTGTACGAACAGATTCTCCAGAGCCAGCAACTGGTTAGCGCCATTGTCAGCCACAATGGCAGTACGTGTACTGACATGCCGCTGCAGCACTATTTGCACAGCGAACAGGGATTGTGGTTTGGCCACCCCAGCCATCCTGCGCCGAAGGCGCGTTTGTGGCCGGCGCATCTCGGCCAGACGCAGTGGGCGCCGGAGTTTCAGGCTCGCGCGGCGTTGCACCTGTTCGAAGTTCCGCTTGACGGGTTGCATATCGGTGCCAACGGCCTGACGCCGCAACAGGTGCTGGAGGGGTTTGCCGACCAGCATTCAGCATCGCCTGGGCACGCCATCATCTGTATGCATCCGGTACAGGCGCAGCTATTTATGCAAGATGCGCGCGTACAGCAATTACTGAGCGATAGCATCATCCGTGATTTGGGGCAAAACGGACGCGTCGCCAGCCCGACGGCCTCTATTCGCACCTGGTTTATCGATGGTCACGATTACTTTATTAAAGGCTCGCTGAATGTTCGCATTACCAACTGCGTGCGTAAAAACGCCTGGTATGAACTGGAAAGCACGGTGCTGATCGACCGCCTGTTCCGGCAGTTGCTAACGCATCACGCCGACACGCTGGGCGGGTTGGCGGCGGCGGCTGAACCCGGCGTGGTGAGCTGGAGTCCGGCCAATGCCAGCGAGTCGGACCAGCACTGGTTCCGCGAGCAGACCGGCGGCATCCTGCGTGAGAATTTCTGTCGCCGCACCGGTGCAGAATGCAGCATCATGGCCGGTACATTGTTTGCCCGCGGCGTGGATTTACAGCCGATGATCCAAACCTTCCTGCGCACACACTATGGTGAGGTGCTGGATGACGCTGCGTTGCTGTGCTGGTTTGATGAGTATCAGACGCGGCTGCTGCGCCCGGTGCTGTCGCTGTTCTTCAATCACGGCGTGGTGATGGAACCCCATCTGCAAAACAGTGTGCTGGTGCATCAACACGGGCTGCCGCAGCAGGTGTTGTTGCGTGATTTTGAAGGCGTGAAGCTGACCGACGACCTCGGCATCCGCCATATCGGCGACGAGGTGCACCCACGCGTGCGTCAGTCGTTGTTGTACTCGCGTGAGCAGGGCTGGAATCGCATCATGTACTGCCTGTTTATTAACCACCTGTCTGAAGCCATTCTGGCCTTGAGTCACAGACGTGCGCATCTGGCGCCGTTGATGTGGCAACGGGTGCAGCAGCAACTGCGTGCTATTCAGGCTGAACTGAAACAACCTGCGCCGGAACTGGAGGCGTTGATCGCCGGTCAGCCGGTGGCGTGTAAAACCAATCTCAAGGTCCGACTGGCGGCAGAAGCTGATCGTCAGGCCAGCTATGTTCGCTTGCCGTCTCCCTGGGGCAGCGCGGCTCAGCATAACAGTACGGTTCAGCATAGCAGCGCGGTCCAGAACAGCAGCGGCATAGCGCATGGCGAGGTTCGGCAGCACGCGGTACGGCATAGTGAGGTGCAACATAGCGAGGTGCAGCATGGCTAAGTTGCCCCAGCACGTTTACGAGGTGATTGTTCACCTGCAACAGCAACAGGCCGACCCGCTGGCCGCATTTGTGTATGACCTGACTGCGCTGCGCCAGCACGTCAGCGAGGTGATGGCGGCATTGCCGCCGGGTGTCGAACTCTATTACGCCATCAAAGCCAACAGCGAAAAACCGATTCTGGATGCGATTGCACCGCTGGTGCACGGGTTTGAAATTTCGTCGGGTGGCGAAATCGACCGCGTGGCCGGTTGTGCCACGCGCAAACCTTTCGTGTTCTCCGGGCCGGGCAAACTGGACTCGGATTTCGATCTGGCGCTGCAACAGGGCGTGGAAGCCATGCATGTAGAAAGCCGCCATGAGATTGCCCGCCTGCAACAGCGGGCGAAGCAGCATGGCGTGCTCCAGCCGGTGTTCATCCGCATCAATCCGGAACTGGCCTCGTCGCTGACCAGTAAACTGGCGATGGCTGGCACGCCGACGCCGTTCGGTATCGACGAAGCCGACCTGGCGGACGCGGTGCGCGATGTGGATAACGCCAGTCATCTGCAACTGAAAGGGTTCCATGTCCATGCCATGTCACACCAGATGAGCGTGGATCGCCATCAACAACTGCTGGATCTGTATCTGACACGCTGGCCGCAATGGAAAGCGTTGTCCGCGTATCCACAGCATATTACCCATATGAACGTAGGCGGCGGCATCGGCGTGCCGTACCTGACGCCATCGCGTTTCGACTGGCCGGCACTGTGCGATTACCTGCAGACGCGGCTGGCGCAACAACCCGATGCGCCGGTAGTCCGTTTTGAACCGGGGCGTTTCATCAGCGCCTACTGTGGTTATTACGCCATCGAGGTGCTGGATAAAAAGCGCAGCCACGGTAAACATTTTCTGGTTTGCCGCGGCGGTACCCATCAGTTCCGCCTGCCGGTAGCGCAAGGTCACGACCATCCGATTATTCACCTGCCACTGGGGTCAGCGCTGGCAACGGGGGAGACGTGCGACTGGACGGTGGTCGGCCAATTGTGCACGCCGAAAGATGTGCTCAGCCGCGATCAGCGTCTGACCGACGTCAACATCGGGGATCTGCTGGTGCTGCCGCTGGCAGGCGCCTACGGCTACAACATTTCTCATGCTGATTTCCTGTGTCATCCGCGCCCTGTGCAATATTTCATCACTGACGAAGGCGTTATCACGGCGAACGGCACCAGCATGGATGTAACCGGAGCGGTGTGCCGTGTCTCATAGCGTCGTACCCCGCTGGCTGGTGGTGGTGAATGTGCTGCTCGGCACGACTACCGTCAGCCTGAATAACAGTTCGCTGAATCCGGCGTTGCCTGCATTTATTGAGGTGTTTCACATCGGGCCGTTGCTGGCTACCTGGATCGTCGCGGCGTTCATGGTCAGCATGGGGATGACCATGCCGCTGACGGGGTATCTCGGTCACCGGCTGGGCAATAAACCGCTCTACCTGCTGGGTGTGGCGCTGTTTATCACCGGTTCGCTGCTGGGCGCGCTGGCGGATTCCATCTCGCTGGTGATCGCCGCCCGTACGGTGCAGGGCATCGCCAGCGGGTTGATGATCCCGCTGTCGCTGACGCTGATTTTTTCGGTGTACCCCAAACAGGAACGCGGCGGCATTACCGGCGTCTGGGGCGCCATCGTGATGCTGGCTCCAGCGCTGGGACCGCTGTGCGGCGGCATTATGCTGGAGTGGTTTAGCTGGCGGGCGCTGTTCGCCATGAACATTCCTGTTGGTGCGCTGGCGCTGTTGATGGGGCTGGTGGTATTGCCGAAAACCGCACCGGGTGGGCCTAAACCGTTCGATCTGACCGGCTATCTGCTGGTGTCCGCCGGTATTGGTTTGCTGATGGTGGCAACCGGGCGATTGCACCATGCCGCCGCACTGGTGAATCCGCTCAACCTGCTGATGCTGCTGGTAGCCGTGGTGTGCCTGGCGGCATTTGTCCGTGTCGAACTGCGCAAGCGCGAGCCGCTGCTCAATCTGCGTATTTTTCAACTGCACGGCTATCGGTTGAGCGTGGTGATTGCGGTAGTGCAGTCGGTCGGGATGTTCGAATGTCTGGTGCTGTTGCCGATGCTGGTGCAGATGGTAATGGGTTACAGCGCGCTCTGGACCGGGCTGGCGCTATTGTGCACGGCGTTGTTTGCCAGCCTGTTCGGCAAAGTTGGCGGCAACCTGCTTGATCGCCACGGTCCGGCGCGGGTAGTGGGCGCCGGAGTATTACTGACCGCGCTGGCGACTGTCGGATTAGGCGCCGCGGGCGTGCAGACGTCAATTGGCGCGGTGTTCGGCTGGATGATGCTACGCGGCGTCGGGCTGGGGTTGTCCTACATGCCGGTCACCACCGCCGGGCTGAATGTATTGCCGGAATCGCTGGTCACACAGGGGGCTGCCATGAACAACATCTCGCGTCGGCTGGTGTCGTCGCTGGCGATTGTGGTGGCCTCGCTGTACCTCGAATTCCGGCTGGCGGACAGTGGGCTGGCGTACGACGTGGTGCGCGCTTCGGCCATCAGCGAAACCTTTATCGCCACTGGTGTGTTGATCATGCTGGCGCTGCCGTGCGCCTTGCGTTTTCCCTCGGTGAGCGATGATGCCGCAGCGAATGCCCTGTTGGCTGGCGCATCAGCATCGCAGGTGGGTATGCGGGAACCGCGCTAAGGCGTGGTTGATGACTGCAACGTTATTTTTTACTGAATAAGGTTAAGAGATCGTATGGAAACATTATCCCCCGCTGTATTGCAGGATATCGCCTGCGACTGGTTGTTGCAGATGGATGCGCAACGTTATCAACGGGTAGAGCAGCGTGTGGTCGGGCAGTTGCTACAAACGTTGCTGTATGAGGATGTGCTGCCTTATCGCCGCACGCCGCTCAGCGATGGCAACAGCCAGTTTGTGATAATCGGGCGTGATGCGCAGCAGGCACCGGTGGAATACCGTTGCAACGGGTTGTTGAGCGACAGCTTTTGTCTAATCCGTCTCGATTACGCCAGCGTGCAACGTATCGGCCCGGATGGTGACGCGCAGTCGCCCAACCTGCACCAGATGTTGGAGGAACTGCTGGGCGAGCAGGAGAACAATCCGTTCCTGACGCGTTTCGTGCAGGAACTGGAACAGACTCAACTGAAGGATTTGCAGTCGCGTGCGCAGGATTACCAACCCGGCAAACCGGCGCATCAGCTCAGTGTTGACGAGCTGGAGCGCCATTTTATGGATGCGCATAGCTACCATCCCTGCTACAAGTCGCGCATCGGTTTCAGTCTGCAGGATAATGTTCAGTGGGGACCGGAATTCGGCCAGTCTTTTGCCATCGTCTGGCTGGCACTGGCGAAGCAGCGGGCATCGGCCAACCATTCGGTCAAACTGAATCTGGATGATTTTTTGCAGGCCGAATTTGGCGAAGCGCGCTGGCAGGCGTTTGGCGAGCAGCTGGCGAGTCAGGGGCGCAAGGCGCAGGACTACCAACTGATACCGGTGCACCCGTGGCAGTGGAAAAATGTGATTGCGCCGGTGTTTTATCCGGAACTGGTCAGCGGCGAGCTGATTTACCTCGGTGAGTCCGATGATCGCTGGCAGGCGCAGCAGTCGATTCGTACGCTGGCGAACGTGACGGAAAAAACGCGTCCTTACGTCAAGCTGGCGATGAGCATGACCAACACCTCCAGCACCCGTATTCTGGCGCGGCACACCGTGATGAACGGGCCGATTATTACCGACTGGCTGCAACAGTTGATCGACACCGATCAGACTGCCCGCAACCTGAAATTCGTGATTCTCGGCGAAGTCGCCGGGGTAAGTTTCGACACTCAACCGCTGCCAGCCACTCGCATGGCGCAAGCCTATGGCGTGATGGGCGCTATCTGGCGCGAAAGCATCCATCAGTATCTGCAACCGGATGAGCAGGCAGTGCCGTTCAACGGGCTGAGCCATGTCGAACACCGTTACGACGGCGGCGAGCAGGCACCGTTTATCGATGCCTGGATTCGTCAGTACGGGCTGGAGGCCTGGACCCGCCAGCTGCTGGACGTCACCGTGTCGCCGGTTATCCACATGCTGTATGCCGAGGGTATCGGCATGGAGTCGCACGGTCAGAATATCGTACTGATCGTGCGTGACGGCTGGCCGCAGCGCATCGCGCTCAAAGATTTTCATGACGGCGTGCGCTATTCTCCGGACCATCTGGCACGCCCTGCGATGCGCCCGGATCTGGTGCCGTTGCCTGCCAGCCACGCCAAAATCAACCGCAACTCGTTTATTTTTACTGACGACGTCAACGCGGTGCGCGACTTCACCTGCGATTCGTTCTTCTTCATTTGTCTGGCGGAAATGGCGGTTTTCCTGCGTCAGCATTACCACCTGCCGGAGATGCGCTTTTGGGAAATGACCGCGGAGGTGGTGCTGCGTTATCAGGCTGAGCACCCGCAACACCGTTCGCGCTATGCACTGTTTGATGTGTTTGCGCCGACTTACGAGGTGGAAGAACTGACCAAACGCCGGTTGCTGGGCGATGGCGAGCGCCGCTTTAAATCGGTGCCGAATCCGCTGCACCCGTTCAGGCCATCGTCATGCTAAGAACTAACCAACTCAAGCGCAAGCTGGCGGCAGGCACGCCGGTCTACGGGTTGATTGCCTCGATTCCCTCGCCGGTATCGGTGGAGTTAATCGCCGAAGCCGGGTTCGATTTTGTGATTATCGATAGCGAACATGTGCTGATTAACCCGGAAACGGTGGAGAACATGATCCGGGTGGCGGAAAGCTACGCACTAACGCCACTGGTGCGGGTGGCGGATGCTAACCCCAAAACCATGCTGCGCCTGTTGGATGGCGGCGCGCAAGGCATTGTGCTGCCGATGGTAGAACAGGCTGAGCAGGTGCAGGCAGCGGTACGCGCCTGCCATTACTACCCACAGGGCGAGCGCAGCCTTAACAGTGGCCGCCCCGGCGCCTTCGGCAAGCACAGCCTGGCGGAATACGTCGCGCTGGCGAACCGGGAAATCATGCTGGTGGCGATGATCGAAAGCGCTGAGGGCGTGCGTCAGGCTGAGGCAATCGCCGCGGTGGCGGGGCTGGACATGATTCTGGAGGGCGCGGCGGATCTTTCCCAATCGCTGGGTTTGCCGTGGCAGACCGCGGCACCGCCGGTGCAGGACGCATTGGCCGAAGTGCGGCGTGCTGCGAAGGTACATGGCGTGACCTATTGCGCTATTCCCCGCCAGCCCGACGACCATGCCCACTGGCGCGAGCAAGGCGTGCGCGCATTTGTTTTGGGCGACGAGCGCGGCATCGCGTTTCGTGCTTTACAGGCCAGACTGGCCACAACGATTTCAGCAGAAGGACAGTAATCCAATGGAAAGTCATGTGATGAAAAGTACGTCTCACTACAGGGATGCCAGCCACAGCGTGATGCAGGATCTGGTGGATTGCCTGCTGGCCGAAGAATTTTTCGGCCCACAGCCGCTGGCGCTGTGCACTGCCGACGAATGGCAACAACAATATGGACAAGCGACGCCGTTTGGCGTGCTGGATAGCACCGTCCGCCTGTGGCGCTGGTGTAGCGATGAACGAGAACAGCGTCATCTGGTGGCGGCGTTGCGCCCTGGTATTACCCAGCGCTGGGAAAAGGTGCCGGACACCGCGGTTTACGCCTGGCAGCAGGGCGGTAATGACTGGCGCGAGCTGGAGCCGGAAAGCTTCATGAAGCTGGTGTTCGCCGGTCAGCACAGTGAAGAAGATAATGCCAAAGGTCAGGCGCTGTTTCTGGATGTGCTTAACACCAGCGTTGAGCAGACCGCGCTGTCGCGTGAGCACCGTATCGACACCGATGAGTTGCTCGCACGTAGCAATGCCGATTTCTTTCATGTGATGGAGCAGTGGGCCTCGTTGCGCGACCGTCCGTTCCATCCGACCGCCAAGGCTAAACAGGGGCTGAATGCTGAAGAATATCGCCGTTACGTGGCGGAGTTTGCTGTACCGGTAGCGCTGAACTGGGTAGCGGTGGCGAAAGACCGGCTGCAATGCGGCGATGGCATCAGCGACACGGCTGACCAGTACCCGGCGCATTACCTATTACCGCAGGCGGAACAGGTTGTATTGCAACAAGAATTGGCCGCACGAGGTATTGCTGACACCCACATCGCCTTGCCGGTGCATCCGTGGCAGTTCGATCATATTCTGGAAACCCAACTGGGCGACGCCTTTCGCAACGGCGACTGCCAGAGGCTGGATTTCAGCGCCGCGCGTTATCTGCCGACCTCGTCATTGCGTTCCATGACGCCGTGTTTCGCCAGCGCTGACTACCTCAAGCTGCCGATGGCGGTGTATTCGCTGGGTGCGTCACGCTATTTGCCGGCAGTGAAAATGATCAACGGCGGATTAAGTGAAGTGCTGTTGCGCCAGGCACGTGAAAAAGACGCCGTGTTGCAGCAACGGTTGTATCTGTGCGATGAAAGCAAATGGTGGGCGTTTATGCCGCCGCAGGCCACGTTGTTCGATGAAGCGCCGCGCCACCTGTCGGCGATGGTGCGCAGTTATCCGGGCGAGCTGTTCGAGGATACCGACTACCGGCTGCTGCCGATGGCGGCGCTGGGTACGCCGCTGCCGGGCAGCCGTCGTCACTTCTTTGACGACTGGCTGGCCTATCGTGGTTTGCCAACAAACGCGGATTCCGTTTTGACGTTGTTTGCCGAGCTTTGCCATTGTTTCTTCGACATTAATTTCCGTATGTTCCGGTTAGGGATGTTGGGTGAGATCCACGGGCAGAACGCGGTATTGGTGTGGAAAGCTGGTCAGGCCCACGGCCTGCTGCTGCGAGACCACGACTCGCTGCGAATTCATGTGCCGACACTGGAACAGAACGGTATGCAAGACCCGGTGTACCGTATCAAGCAAGGCCATGCCAACACGCTTTACCATGAGCGTCTGGATGACCTGCTATTCTGGCTGCAAACGTTGGGGATTCAGGTCAACATGCGGGCAATTATCGAAACGCTGTCGCTGACCTATGATCTGGATGCCGCGACGTTGTGGGGCGTGATGCGTAATGAAATCAACGGTGCGATTGACCGTGCTGGTTTTGCCGCCGACACGCAGACAATGCTGAAAACCCACTTGTTCGAGGCACCGAACTGGCCGCAGAAACTGCTGATCACCCCGATGATCGCCCGCGCCGGCGGACCGGGGAGTATGCCGTTCGGCAAGGGAGAGGTGATTAACCCGTTTCAGGCCATTATTGGTAAATAGATTGTTAACGAACAATAGAGCGTCGTTATCGGGTTCATGTAAAGACAGAGAGATATTTCGTGCGGGATAGACTGCATTGCTTCTTTGCTACTTCATCGCACGCACGACAAGGAGAGGTTCAGCGCCACCTCTCCTTGACCACTGGCTGGTGGCTAAACTGTGCCGCTACGCGGTACCTTCGGCGTTCGTCTTCGCTGTTCGGGCCGCCCGTGACGCGTTCCAGACGCGGCACGGGCTTTCGCCGCGTCCATGCGGCTCACCCGGCGAAAACGAACACCTCAGCACAGTTTTTGACGCCAGGGATCTCCCCTTTGAACGTAACGGGGTGGTCATCACTATGGAAAAGGCAGATCACACAAAACCGTGAATGAGTATTTAGTTTCGCGCCGCCGATTGCTGCGGTGGTCGTTAAGCCTGTTGCCGCTGGGACTTTCCCGGCCTGTTCTGGCTCAGTCGTTGGTGATGCCGCAACGGGTTATCACCTTGTTTCAGGGCGCGACGGATACCGCTGTGGCGCTCGGCGTCACGCCTGCCGGGGTGGTCGATTCGTGGAGCGAGAAGCCGATGTACCGCTACCTGCGTTCGGCGCTGGCCGGGGTGCCGCATGTAGGGCTGGAAACCCAACCCAGCCTGGAAGACATTGTGCTGTTAAAGCCCGATACCATTGTCGCTTCGCGTTTTCGTCACCAGCGACTGGAGCCACTGCTGTCGCAGATCGCGCCGGTGGTGATGCTGGATGAAATCTACCAGTTCAAGAAAACGGTACAGGTGATGGGGCAGGCGCTTGGGCGTCAGGCGGTGGCCGACACGTTGCTGCAACACTGGCAGCAGCGAGTGAATGGGTTGCGTGAACAGTTGCAACGCAAGTTTGGCGGCGACTGGCCGCCGACCGTGTCGATACTGGATATCCGCGAAGACCATATCCGCAGCTATTTGCCCGGCAGTTTTCCCGGTTCGGTGTTGAGTGAACTGGGGTTTGGCTGGAGCGACGCCAGCCGCGCCCAGCCGGGTGTCTCCCTCAAACTGACCAACAAAGAGAGCATCCCGGTGGTGGATGCCGACATCTTTTTTATTTTTCTGCGATCCGAGAGTCCCTCTGTGCAACGCAACTATGAATCGCTGATTCGTCACCCGTTGTGGCAGCAACTGCGCGCCCCGCGGCGCAATCAGGTATGGGTGGTCAATGGCGTCACCTGGAGTTTGTCCGGCGGTATTCTGGGCGCCAACATGATGCTGGACGATATCGCCCGCGTCACCGGCCTCGCCGGAGGTGCGTCATGAGTCATGTGGTGATAGCGACCGGTAAACGGAAAGCGCCCGGTCTGGTGCTGGTGATCGGTGGTATCTGCCTGCTGGCGTTGGCGTTTCTCAGCCTGATGGTTGGGCCGATAAGGATTACACCGGCGCAGGTGCTGGGGGCGTTGTGGCATCCGGACCCACTTAACGTAAGCCATATTCTGGTCACCTCGACGCGCCTGTCGCGCACGTTGATAGCCATTGTGGTGGGTGCCAGTCTGTCGGTGGCAGGCGCATTGATGCAGGTGCTGACCCGTAACCCGCTGGCGTCGCCGGGGCTGTTTGGTATTAACGCCGGGGCGATGTTTTGCCTGATTGTCTGTGTGTCGCTGTTTCCCAAGGTGGCGATGTCGGTGTGGCTGTGGTCGGCGTTTGCCGGTGCAGCCGTGGCCGGGTGTCTGGTATGGCTTATCGGCACCATGGGCAAAGGCAGCCTGAACCCGCTGCGTATGGTACTGGCGGGCGCGGCCATCACCGCCATGTTCGCTGCGTTTAGTCAGGCCATGCTGGTGGTGAATCAGGAAGGGCTGGATACGGTGTTGTTCTGGCTGGCGGGTTCGGTAGCTGACCGCGAGTTGGCGACGGTGCTGCCGCTGATGGGTTACTGTCTGACGGGGCTGGTCGGTGCGCTGCTGTTGTCGGGGCAGGTTAACGTGCTGAATGCTGGTGACGTTATCGCCCGTGGATTAGGGCAGCGCACCGGACACATCCGACTGTTGATGAGCCTGCTTGTTATCGTACTGGCTGGTGGTGCGGTGGCGATGGCGGGCAGTATTGGTTTTGTCGGGCTGGTTGTGCCGCATATGGTGCGAAAACTGTTGCCTGCTGATCATCGCTGGTTGTTGCCCGGCTGTGCGCTGCTGGGTGCTGCGTTGCTGTTGCTGGCGGATATTCTGGCGCGGGTGGTGATTGTGCCGCAGGAAGTGCCGGTCGGTGTGATGACCGCGCTGTTCGGCGCGCCGTTCTTCATTTTCCTGCTGCGTCGCGGAGGCCGTCATGGATAAGCGCGAGGGGATGGAACGGGTACTGGTGTGGCGGCAGGGGGGCTTTTCCCGTCAGATTAACCTGACTACTGTTGGCCGGGTCGTGTTGGCTCTACTGCTGGTGCTGGCGGTGATGGTGGCGTCGCTTGGCGTCGGCAAGCTGATGCTGTCGCCGTGGGAGGTGCTGCGGGCGTTGGTCTCGTCGCAGTCAGAAGGCGCGACGCTGATCGTACAGCAATTACGGTTGCCGCGGGTGGTGTTGGCTATTCTGGTCGGCGGCGCGCTGGCGGTATCCGGGTTGATTTTGCAGTCAATGATCCGCAATCCGCTGGCGTCGCCGGATATTCTGGGGATTACCAGCGGTGCCAGCGCGGCGGCGGTGTTCTACCTGTCGTTTCTTGCCGCCACCGTGGGGGCGCACTACCTGCCGCTGGCGGCGATGACTGGGGCAGCGGTGGCGGCGCTGGCGGTGTATTGGCTGGCGTGGCAGTCGGGCGTGTCGCCGCAACGGCTGGTGCTGACGGGCGTCGGCGTGTCGGCGTTGCTGACCGCGGCAACTACCTTCATGCTGGTGTTCAGCCCGCTTACCACCACATTGTCGGCCTATGTCTGGCTGACCGGCAGCGTCTACGGCGCCAGCTGGCGTGAAACCCGTGAGCTGGGCGGTTGGCTGCTGCTGAGTGTGCCGTGGCTGGTGTGGCTGGCGCGTCAGGTACGGGTACAGCAACTGGACGATGGGCTGGCGCAGGGCATTGGCGTGCGGGTGCAGTGGCTGCGTCTGGCGCTGCTGCTGCTCAGCGTGGCGCTGGCAGGCGCAGCGATTGCCTGGGGTGGCGCGATGGCGTTCGTCGGGTTGATCGCGCCGCACATTGCCAAACGGCTGGTAGCGCCAACCTTTGCCGGGCAGGCGGTGATGGCATTTCTCTGTGGCGGCGGGTTGGTGATGGTAGCAGACCTGTGTGGCCGAACGCTGTTTTTGCCGCTGGACCTGCCCGCCGGGATTTTTGTATCGGCACTGGGTACGCCGTTCTTTCTGTATTTGCTGATTAAACAACGTCATTAAGGAAACGGATGATGACTGCCATTACCAGCCGGGCGCTGACCCTCGGTTATGCCAATCAGACCATTATCGACAATCTGGATATTCAACTGCCGAAGGGCAAGGTATCGGTGCTGATTGGTAGCAACGGGTGCGGCAAAAGCACACTGCTTAAATCTTTCGCCCGGTTGCTTAAGCCGCTGAGCGGCACCGTTATCCTCAATGGCGGGGACATCCACCGCAAGTCCACCGCCGAGGTGGCGCGAGAACTGGCGATTTTGCCGCAGATGCCGGACGCGCCGGAAGGCATTACCGTAAAACAGCTGGTCAGCCTGGGGCGTTATCCGTATCAGAACTGGTTGCAACAGTGGTCGCAGGAAGACGAACGGATGGTGAACCTCGCGTTGGTGCAAACCGGCACTGATATGCTGGCAGACCGACCGGTGGATGCCTTATCCGGCGGTCAGCGCCAGCGGGTGTGGATTGCCATGACGCTGGCGCAGGATACCGAAGTGGTGCTGCTGGATGAACCCACCACCTTTCTCGACCTGGCGCACCAGATCGAAGTGCTGGATTTGCTGCGTGAACTGAATCGTCAGCATGGCAAAACCATCATCATGGTATTGCATGACCTTAATCTGGCCTGTCGCTACGCCGATCATATGGTAGCGGTACATAACCGTACCGCGTTTGCACAAGGTTCACCGGCCAGCATTCTGGATGAAGCGCTGGTTAAAACGGTGTTCAATCTGGATTGCCGCATTATCTCCGATCCATTTTTCCATACGCCATTATGTATTCCGTTCGGGCGCGAGAAACCGCAGCCGGGAGCGGCGGTGGCATAAGTGTGGCCGGGTAAGATAACCAACGCATCGGCAACGTGAAGTATGACGGGTATAACGCCTCGTTGATGATGTATCCAACCATTTCAGGAAACAGGATGAATTATCAAATCATTCCCCGTGTGCCGCCGGTTAGTGATGACTTGCTGGCAGACTACCGCCACATCAGTACCTCCACGCTGGGGCATTTGATGGAAAGCGGCTATTTATACGGCATCCAGCCGCTCGTACCGGATGTGCAGATGGTCGGCAACGTAGTGACGGTGAAACTGTGCCCGCCGGACGGCGGTGTACTGCGTGAAGCGCTGTTGCTGAGCCAGCCTGGCGATGTACTGGTTATCGATGCCTCGGATGAGGAAACGCGCGCCTGCTGGGGCGAACTGCGTACGCTGGCGGCGAAAGTGAAAGGGCTGGCGGGGGTTGTCGTAGCTGGCGCGGTGACGGATTTACGCGCGCTGCGTCAACTGGGACTGCCAGTGTTCTGCAAAGGCATCAGTGCGATTACCACCCGCACGCTGGGAACCGCTGGTGCGGTTAATGTGCCGGTGACGGTCGCCGGGGTGACGGTGCATCCCGGCGATGTGGCGATAGGCGATGACGACGGCGTGTTTATCCTGAGTCCCTCTGCCGCCCGCGAGTGGCTGGAGAAAGCGCAACATAAGGAACTCGCGGATGCGGAACGTCGGGACGCGCTGTGGCGGAAATTACCGGAGGCTTTCTGATATCGATGTAAACAAAAAACCTGCCGAGGCAGGTTTCAGAATAAAGGTTAGCGAATTGATGAAATCTGCGCTAACGCTACTCAATGTGATCGGTAATCGCGTCTTTGGCCTTGGTGATTATCACCTGCGGAGGAACAGCCCGACAGATCTGGCACTATCACGCCGTATGCATGAGTATTGTCGCCTGCTTCAATTGCAATTGGATAAAACATCATTCAGCCTTTTCACTCATTGAATTTTATGACTCAAGAGAAAGCCAACCGGAATTGGCGGGCTGGATATCAATATTTGAAGTGAACGTTACGCGTGTTTTATTCTCTCATTAAGTGTCTCAATAATGAATGAGTTCACAGAAACGTCATGCTCAGCGGCGGCCTGATTTAAACGTTCGCCAAATGATTCAGGATAACGCAGTGTGAACGTCTTAATTTTTTCTTGCCGAGTGTAAGGCTCGATACCTGATGCACTACAGTCATCCAGATATTCATGTAGTGAAATCTCACCTTCTTTTTTCAGCCCTTGAATGCTGTCCGATACAAAATCACAATAGCCAGTCAGACCAAGAAACTTGCCACGAAATGCGCCAAGTTCCGGCACATAGCTGATAACAGCCGGTTGTCCAGCTATTTCAATCGTGTTTGGTGCAGATAGTTTGCTCATGGCTTCACTCCTATGCTTTCAAGCCAGTCGCGCAGGTTGGCTACTGCGCCTTTATCCGTATCTGGTGAAGGGTGTGGGCGATGAAAGTTGGCGATACTGCCATTAAGGAGAAACTTACAACGCGAACCTCGGCCCTCTTTGACTTCCCCTCCCAGCGCTTTTATCAGTGACTCGATATCCACCCATTTGATACCTGACTGAACAGGAGATTTAAACACCTGTTCAAGCGTGCTTTTTTGCCTCTTGCGTAATGATGAGACGTGTTCTTTCATTCCCTTGCCTCACGACGTCACCTTATGAAGTCATTATCAAATTCATCATAAATGAAGTCAAGATGTGAAGTCGTACTGCGTAGGCGAATTTACCATCCTTCCTATGACAATACTAACGCGTCATTCGCCCGATTTTTCATCCCCCACTCTCAGCTATTCCACATCCTGGACCGCGTTTCTGGCGATAGGTCGTGACGGTAGCGCATCAACGTCTTTCTCCCACCACAGCGGCGTGGTAATGGGCGTCCCCAGCGTGACCAATTCACCCAGCATCGGTGTCAGCATCGGTATCTGTCGCTCCTGAGCCAACCGGCTGCTGCTGCGCACCGGGTCGGCCCAGTCGTGAAACGCCAGCGCAAACATGCCCCAGTGGATCGGCATAAACAGGCGGGCGCGCACGTCCTGTACCGCCTGTATGGTCTGCTCCGGGTGCATGTGCGAATCCGGCCAGCGTTCGTTGTACTGTCCGTTTTCCATAAACGCCAGAGAGAACGGACCGAAGCGTTCGCCGATCTCACGAAAGTGCTCGCCGTAACCGGAATCGCCGCTGAAAAAGAGTCGGTCCCGTTGTCCTTCAATCACCCAGGAGGCCCACAACGTTGTGTTGCGGCCCGACAAACTGCGGCCAGAAAAATGGTGTGACGGCGTGGCGGTGAACCTGATGCCGTTGAGCGTATGAGATTGATACCAGTCCAGTTCCTGAATCCGATCCGCTGCAATCCCCCATTTTTGCAGGTGCTGGCCTACTTTTAGCGGAACGATAAAGCGGGTTGCGGTGTTGCGAAAGGCGCGAATCGTCTGTTCATCCAGATGGTCGTAGTGGTCGTGCGACAGCAGAATGATGTCGATATCCGGCAGCGCTGCGCGCGGCAACACTGGCGGCTGAAAACGGCGGAACATAAAGCTAAACGGCGATACGCTGGCGGAAAACACCGGGTCTATCAGAATACGGGTATCGTCCAGATTGAGCAGCAGGGTGGAATGCCCGAACCAAATGAATTTGAGACGTTCGTCAGCAGCCAGGAAGGCCGTGAGATCGGGGGATATCTCCGGTAGCCGTTTGGGTGGTACGCGACCCCGGCGCTGAAAACCAAGCCGCCATAGCAGCGACAACGTTTGCCACAGACCCATCCGCGATGTATTCGACGGACGCAGATTGAAAAATCGTCCGGTTTGCAGATTGTAGTGCGGCCTGATGTGATCTGGCATAGGTCTTCCTGATAGGTTGGGTAAGCTGAGTAGTGCGTCAAAATGTGATGAGGCTATCAATTTCGCCATGAGTAGCCATAGCACGTCATGGCCATATCTGTCAGTGCATATGATGCGGTATGCATATTGACATGATGTGTTTTGATGTCCGGTCATGGATGTGTGGCGACTATTCAGTGATTGAATTTGTCAGAGATTGAATTTGCCTATCCAGGGACTGTTCTTCTCGTTGGACCACAGATGCATCAGCATATCTTTAAAGCGTTCTGCCGCCGGGCTTAGCGTGGAGTCTTTACGTTGCACTACGCCGAGCGTTCTGCGTACAACCGGTTCTATCAATGGTTTACTGACTAACACATGGTGCTCGTCACGCGGCATCGCCAGGCTGGGAACCGCTGCGATCCCCAACCCCGCCTCCACCATGCCAAGAGATGTGGACAGGTGGCGTACTTCATAAAACCAGTTGGGTTTCCAGGCGCTGTTTTCCAGCGCCTGCTCGATCAACAAGCGGTTGCCACTGGAGCGTCTCACACCAATCAACGGGTAATCCGACAGTTCTTCCCACATCACCAGCGAATTTTTTGCCAGCGGATGGTCGCGTCGGCAGGCCAGTACAAAAGGCTCGTTGACCAGCGGTGTGAACTCCACATTGAAGTGTGTGACGTTGATCATATTAATACCAAAATCCGCATCGCCATTGAGAACGGCGTCCAGACAGTCGCTTGCACTGTGTTCCAGTATGCGAATGCGGATATTCGGGTAGTGTTCGTTGTAATTACGAATCACAGCGGGCAGAAAGTAGAAGGCCGCAGTTGGAATACACGATAACGTAACAAAACCTGTCTGATGCGAGGCCATTTCCTGAATGTTCAGGATGGCATTTTCATAAAAATCAAGCAGATTTCGTGCATTTGGCAGAAAGCTTTTGCCAACGGCGGTCAGACTAACCCGACGCGTCGAGCGTTCAAACAGTGTCGCACCCAGGCTCTCTTCCAGTTTTTTTATCCGCCGTGTTAATGCAGGCTGAGAAATATGTAACAGTTCTGAGGCCTTAGTAAAACAACCTGTATCCGCAATTTTGACAAATGCTTTGATGCCCTGAAGCTCATGCTGCATCGTTTTTTCCCTCCTGCCGATGGTGGTGACTCGCTAATCTGTAATCAGCGTATCATTAATGCAAGAAACAAATTAATCGCTATTTTTTTGACATTAGAGTCATTGATCGCGCTATGGGATGCTTATGCCATCAAAAGTAGTGAAAGCGTGAGAGAACGTGATGGTAAAGATTCCCTGTGTATTAATGCGCGGCGGCACATCAAAAGGCCCGGTGATTTTAGCCAGTGATTTGCCGCAAGATAGCCAGCAGCGTGATGAAGTATTGCTGGGGTTGATGGGTTCAGGTCACGAGCTGGAAATCGATGGCATTGGCGGCGGCGCGCCGCAAACCAGCAAAGTAGCCATTGTCAGCAAATCCACCCATCCGGATGCAGATGTGGACTACCTGTTTGCACAGGTGATGGTGAAAGAACGTCGGGTGGATACCACACCAAACTGCGGCAATATGCTGTGTGCCGTGGGTCCGTTCGCCATTGAGCATGGCCTAGTGACCGCCACTCATCCTACCACACGCGTGCGTATTCGTAATCTGAATACCGGTACGATGGTGGACGCGGATATTAATACGCCGCAGCAGCGCGTAGAGTACGATGGCGAAACTGAAATCGATGGCGTACCTGGTCGCGCAGCCCCGGTCGGGCTGACATTCCTGAATTCAGCTGGCAGCAAAACCGGCAAACTGTTTCCTACCGGCAACGTGCGCGATGTGTTTGATGGCGTAGATGTGACCTGTATCGATATGGCAATGCCGATGGTATTGATTGATGCGCGTTCACTGGACAAGACCGGCAGCGAGTTGCCACAAGATCTGGATGCAGACAGCGCATTTATGCAGCGACTGGAGCATATTCGGTTACAAGCCGGGCAGGCGATGGGCCTGGGTGATGTCAGCAATAAAGTGATCCCTAAACCGGTATTACTCAGCTCGCCGAATGCAGGTGGTACTATTCAGGTACGTTATTTTATGCCGCATAACTGTCATCGTTCGCTGGCAATTACTGGGTCTATTGGTATTTCCACCGCCTGTGTGGTTGAAGGCAGTGTGGCGCAAGATGTGTTGCCAGCCGAATACCGCAACGGCTTTTTAGAATCCGTCCGTATTGAACACCCCAGTGGAAAAATTGCCGTATCATTAATGAAAAACGGCGAACGTCATGAAGATATTCGTGCATCAGTGATCCGAACGGCAAGAAAATTATTTGATGGAAATGTGTTTGTTCCGTCATACGCGTTGGACGCCGAAAATATTTAAAAAATAATTAATGCAATAAGTGTTTTTATATTTCCCCAGTATCTCTACAAAAAATATTGTGAGGTTATCATGAGTGCAATTCAGACTCCGACGCCTGATCGCCAGGAAAAGCAGGTTAATGTTTCTCAATACTTGCGTGTCATTTTTGCTCTGGCGTTTTCTGGCCTGGCTGAACTGGCATCGCTGTTTTTTATTCAACCGTTATTACCGGTGTTGGCTAAAGAGTATGATATTCCCGTTAGCCAGGTCAGTATTATTCTGTCGGCGGAAACGGCGTTGCTGGCAATCGGGTTGCTGTTTACCGGTACACTGGCTGACCGTTACGGGCGCAAACGGCTGATTGTGGTATCGCTATTGCTGGGCGGTTTGCTGACGCTGATTTGCCCGCTGGTAAAATCCTGGACATTGCTGGTGATACTGCGTGGTATAATCGGTCTGGCATTAAGTGGTATTGCCGCAGCAGCCACAGCCTATATCAGTGAAGAAGTTGCACCGGTGGTGGCAGGCGTCGTGACGGGTTATTTCGTGTTTGGCAACTCGATTGGCGGTATGTCAGGTCGTGTTGTCGCCAGCCAGTTGATTGGTCATGTATCTATTGATTTTATCTTCTACTGCTTTGCCTTTACGTTGATGTTTGCAGCATTGCTGGTGTCGTTAGTACTACCCGCATCGAAAAACTTCAAGGCCAGCAGCAGCCTGAACTTTACTCACATCATCAAAGGCGCTATGGCGCATTTTAAAAACAAAAAACTGTCTCTGATGTATGTGGTCAGTTTCATTATCTTTGGTGTGTTTACCTCGTTGTACAACTATCTGGCTTTTTATCTGGCACGTGAACCGTTCAATGTTTCCCATGCCAATGCCGGGTTGATTTCCTTCAGTTTCATCATGAGCTTTTTTACCGCGCCACAGGCAGGTCGTTTATCACAGAAATATGGTGCGCTGAAAGTATTGTCCGCATTATTTACGTTAATGATTGTCGGTATGCTGATGACATTAACCGCTAATCTGACCATCTTTATTATCGGTGCCATTCTGTTTACCGGTTGTTTCTTTGGCTGCCACTCTATCGGGTTGAGCTGGGTCAGTAAAAATGCTACTCATGCCCGTGGGCAGGCAACCGCACTGTATTTGTTCTTCTACTACATGGGCGGCTCGGTAGTGGGTTACTGCAACGGCCTTATCTTCTCTTCAGCTGGTTGGATGGGCATGACGGCGTTTATTATTACCTTGCTGGTCAGCGGTATTGTAGTAGCGACATATCTGAACGGTATTCAGCGTGTCAGCCTGGTTGCGGCAGAAAATAATAAATAATCGGATGAATAAATCGGGTAAATAAAATACCCGATAAGATGAAACATCTGAAAAATAAATAAGGGATACCGCGCTGAATATGATTATTCAGCCGGTACAAAACATGTTTTGAACTCACACCAGGTGTCGTTATGAAACTTGCAAGTTACCGCCATCAGGGCAAAAACAGTTACGGGATCCATACGCCTGCGGGTCTGATTGATTTGGGCAGCCGCCTCGGCAACCGTTACCCGGACCTGAAGGCGTTGCTGGCGGGCGATGCGCTCCATGACGCCGCCGCCTTCCAGAACGAAACCCCGGATGTGGCCGTGGCCGACGTGACCTTCCTGCCGGTGATTGTGGCGCCATCCAAAATCCTGTGCGTCGGCATGAACTATGCCGACAAACGCAAGGAATTCAACGAACAGAACCCGGCCCCGACGCTGTTTGTGCGCTTCGCCGACTCGCAGACCGGTCACGGCACCCAGGTGCTCAAGCCGCACTACTCCAGCGAGTTCGACTATGAAGGCGAACTGGCGGTCATCATCGGCAAAA
>NZ_JAAVXH010000024.1:0-45558 GCF_012273755.1 Dickeya sp. CFBP 2040 | reverse complement strand
TGAAGGGCTGGCAACCGCGCTAAGTGTCAGCCAGATGAACCCAACGGCCATGACGGTGGCCGCCATCGATGCCGGAAACCTGCTGCCGGTGGCCCGCGCCTTGCGCACGCGCTTTCCCGCTACCCGGCTGATAGTGGCGGCGGATAACGACACCACACCGGGCAAGGCCAACACCGGCAAACAGTGGGCGGAGAAAGCCGCCCGCGAAGTGAACGGCTGGGTGGCTCTGCCGCCGACCGATGAAAAAGCCGACTGGGACGACTACCGCCAGCAGGCCGGTATCGAGGCGGCAACCCGCGCCTTTCAGGCATCGCTGTATCAACCGACCGACGACACCCCACCGGCCAGACGCGAGCCGCTGGCCCCGTTTGTGGACAGCCGCGCCACCGGGGTGTACTGGGTGACGCCCAAAGCCGACCGGGACAGCGGCGACATCATCCAGCACGAGCAGTGGTTATCCTCCCCGCTGGCGGTGGTGGGCGTCGGGCGTGATGACGCCGAGCAATACCTTATCCTGCGCTGGCAGCCTGCCGGGGCGACACAGGCCGTAACCGCTGCCCTGCCGCTGGCAGACGTGGGCGAGCGCGAAGGCTGGCGCACGCTCAAGGCGGGCGGTGTAACCGTCACCACCCGGCCCTACCTGCGCGCCATTCTGGCCGACTGGCTCTAGCGCCAGCACAGCGGCGAGGTCTGGCATATCGCCCACAGCACCGGCTGGCAGTGCGGCGCGTACCTGATGCCGGATGGCGAAGTCATCGGCACCCCGTCGCGCCCGGTACTGTTCCGGGGCCGCAGCGCTACCGCGTCCGGTTACGGCATCAGTGGCACGGCGGAAAGCTGGCGCGAGTCGGTGGCCCGGCTGGCATCCGGCAACCCGTCGATGATGACCGCCATTGCCGCCGCCCTGGCCGCGCCGCTGATTGGCCTGTCCGGTTCGGACGGCTTTGGGCTGCATTTCTATGAGCAGTCGAGCGCCGGGAAAACCACCACCGCCAATGTCGCCACCAGCCTGTACGGCGACCCGCAGGCACTGAAGCTGACCTGGTACGGCACCGCGCTCGGTATCGCCAACGAAGCCGAAGCCCATAACGATGGTCTGCTGCCGCTGGATGAAGTCGGCCAGGGAAGCGATGCACGGTCGGTGTCCACCTCGGCCTACACGCTGTTTAACGGTGTCGGCAAATTGCAGGGCGCGCGGGAAGGTGGCAACCGGGAGCTGAAACGCTGGCGAGCAATGGCATTCAGTACCGGCGAGATCGATCTGGAAAGCTATATCCGTGCTGACGGTGGGCGAGTGAATGCGGGCCAATTAGTGCGCTTGCTCAATGTCCCGATCACCAAAGCGACGGTATTTCATGGCTATCAGAATGGCAAAACCCATGCCGACGCGATCCGGGATGCCAGCAACGCCCATTATGGCGCGGTTGGTCGGGCGTGGATCGCCCACCTTGCCAGCCAGAAAGAAAATGCGCTGGCAACCTACCGCGAAACAGAACGGCGCTGGTTGTCACTCTTACCCGATGATGCCAGCGAACAAGTGCGACGTGTGGCGTCACGTTTTGCCTTACTGGAGGCGGCTTTGTTGCTCTCTGCCTCTTTTACGGGCTGGACAGCGCAAGAATGCCACGATGCGTTGCAGCATAGCTTCTATGCCTGGGTAAATGAATTTGGCATGGGCAATCGTGAAGCCAAAGCCTGGGTAGAACAGGCCGACGCTTTTTTGCATCAATTTGGCTACAGCCGTTATTTGCCCCACCCCAATCCTGATCCACGCGATTTACCCATCAAGGATCTGGCGGGGTATCGGGTGAAAAAGCCGGGAGCCGATACACTGGTATTTCACACCTTCCCCGCCGTGTTCAATAATGAAATTGCCGCTGGTGCCAATGCCGCCGCGTTTGCCCAGGTGCTGGCCGATGCCGGAATGCTGGATAAACCCGCCAAAGGCATTACACGTAAATCACTGCGCATTGACGGCAAGCAGCCACGCTTTGTGGTACTCATGACGCTCGACGACGAGGAAGAGTAAATCACGCGTAAGATAAAATAAGGTCGGTTCGGTAGGTTCAGTCGGTTCATTATTTTAATACATTGATTTATCGCTATTTTAACTTGAATAGTGAACCGCCTTTAGCCATTTTGAACCGACCTGACCAAATGCCCCTTTTCTGGCTGGCTTAATGAACCGACTTTCACACCGCGTGAACCTACCCCTGGGTCGGTTCAATTCTGAAAATAATTATCCTATCTATCAATCAGTTGACTACGTGAACCGACTGAACCTACCGAACCGACCCACTTTTGCTTATCTATAAGCATTTGCGCACACAAAAATCATGATGGGTTAATCCACTGTCAATGAAAAAGTGCGCAAAACGAAACCGAACGGCGACGGTTAAATGCGCAATGTGGTTCGCAGTGGGTGCGCATATCTGTGCGAACTGCGAACCACGCCGCAACCCGCGCCACACCTGATTTTATTCAATTTGAAATCAATTTTTTGGTCGGTACGCATGTATAGAAATGTTAAGGTTTTTTGCGCAGTCGGCACGGCGGGAAACGGTATGGGGAACGTACCTAATAATGGTAGATTAGGGGATAGTCTCGATCTATGGTCGAGTAAAACACAACTGGAGACTGGCTAAGCTCGACGGTCTGCTATGTGACAAAAGCGGACTCTGCAAGCGTTATGTTAATCTGTAAGGGAAGGTCAGGTAAATTAGATAGCTTTCAACAGAATTTTAATTTCAAGTGATTGATAAGATATAATTTTTATGTTGCGGGGGATTAGTAGTTATGGCAGTCAATCTTGATAAGCCACAGCGTTGGAAAGAAGATGTAGCAAGATCGGTTGATATGTATAACCAATGGTTTTTGAATTTTGCTCCTGGAGCTTTTCGCGCGACGCGGATTTCAGCTACAGCTTCTGTTGAAGCTAGCCTTCTAGCCACGTCATATCTTCGCGATATACGCCCAGAAACCATGAAGAAAACGCCCAGCATACTTTCGATGTTAAGGATGGCTACCTGTCCACCGATAGCGGTTGATAGGCTAATAGGGTTGGCTGGCGTGAATTCTAGCTTAGTCAAAGCCATGGAAAAAGATAATAGATTGCCTGTAAGAATTGCTGTTGATCTTCTGGATCGAGAGTTGCAGAAGATTGGGGAAATTATTGAGCGAATGGCCGATCCAGATATTTTTGTGTGGCTAGCTCGAGGTGATGAGCCAAAGCAAGAAGAAATTCATCGGGCGGCAACTATTGTAGCTGATCGATTATGCGGTGCTCAGGCTAACCCAATAATCCGTAACGAGCAAGAGAAGCGACAACTAGCAAAGATCAAAGCATGGCTAGAAGCAAGGGGCTATACCGAAATAGAGACAAAAGCCCGTGTCGATTTTCAAAATATGGAACCCGGCACGTTCAGTTTCCGCCTAAACGTAAAAGTTCGTGCTAATACGATTAATATTCCTGTTGATGCGGTAATCATGCCTATCACCGCTAATAAAGGTGACTTGCCGCTTTTGATTGAGGCAAAATCTGCTGGAGATTTCACTAATACTAACAAACGACGGAAGGAAGAGGCCACAAAAATGGTACAGCTCAAGCAGTCCTATGGTGATAGCGTTAATTTTGTACTTTTTTTATGTGGTTACTTCGATAGTGGGTATTTGGGTTACGAAGCGGCTGAAGGTATAGACTGGATTTGGGAGCACCGAATTGATGACATGGCAGAATTGGGTTTATGATGATTGAGAAATTAGAAGCAGAACGGTTATCCATCCAGTTAGCATTAGATAAAAAGAAAACCTCTGCGGAACGAAATCGACTTGGTCAGTTTGCAACTCCGCCCATGCTGGCACATGACATCCTAACTTATGCAAAAGGATTGTTGCCGAAAAATTGTCCAGTCAATTTTCTTGATCCGGCGTTAGGTAGCGGTGCGTTCTACTCTGCGCTTAAGCGTGTATTTGCTTCTGAACAGGAATTGATTAAATATGCAGCTGCGTTTGAAATTGATCCGCATTATGGAAAACCTGCGCAAGCTCTTTGGGAGTCCCAAGGACTGAACTTGACTCACGGTGACTTTACCAAGTTTGAACCAGATCCTCGTTTTAATTTGATCATATGCAATCCACCTTATGTTCGCCATCATCATTTGTCTGGCGATGATAAGATGAGGTTACAGAAGCGAAGCATGGACGTTAGTGGCTGCAAATTAAGCGGGCTAGCTGGACTTTATGCTCATTTCCTATTGCAAACCCATGCCTGGATGGCTCCCGGCGCAATTGCTGGGTGGCTAATCCCGTCCGAGTTCATGGATGTTAATTATGGCCGTGAAGTTAAACGTTATTTATTAGAAAAAGTAACCTTACTGAAAATTCATCGATTCTCTCCAGGTGACGTCAAGTTTACTGATGCTCTCGTTTCTTCTGCGATTGTATGGTTCAAAAATGAGTTGCCTTCTAAAGATAATCAAACGGTTTTTAGCTTTGGAGGAAGCCTTTTAGCTCCTCAAATTGAAAAAAATTTGAGCCGAAAGGATCTCACTGCTGAAAACAAATGGACTCGATTTCCTAAATATGAGGTTCGAGATAAAAATATTATAGAAACCCAACTGCTTGGTGATTTATTTTTTGTAAAGCGTGGGTTAGCTACAGGTGATAATAAATTTTTCGTGCTCAGTGAGCAGCAAGTGAAAGAGCGAAATATCCCTTACGCTGTTTTAAAGCCTATTCTTCCTAGTCCACGCTATGTTGAAGGGAATGAGATTATGATTGATGCTGATGGCTTACCCACTAATGTTAGTCGGTTGTTCTTGCTAGATCCTCAAATGGATGAGGACAAAATAAGATATACATATCCTACAGTGGCAGCCTATTTAGATGAAGGTAAAGTTGCTGGTGTTGATAATGGTTATCTATGCCGTGGACGAAAACGGTGGTATGACCAAGAGCAGCGATTACCAGCACCCATTGTCTGTACATATATGGGGCGATCCGATAGCAAGAGCGGACGACCGTTTCGCTTCATTCGTAATCGCTCACTAGCAACAGTGGCAAACTCCTATTTAGCTTTATATCCTAAACCAGCTTTATTGGAGTTGTTAAATAAGGACCCAATTTTTATTGACAGTATATGGCAACAACTCAACACTATTTCCCCTGAAATTTTGCTAGGTGAAGGGCGGGTTTATGGTGGTGGTTTACACAAGCTAGAACCTAAAGAGCTGAGCAAGGTTCCTTTGAAGCTGTTATAGAAGATTACGTTACAGGTGCATTTTTTTTGGTAAATTTTAATATGTCATTTGCTTCTTAGGCACCTCATTGGCATTTTGCTTTCATAGCCAGGAACACCAGCATCTTTCAATGACGCAATCAGTTCATCAAAATCAGCACCTGTAGTTGCTATCTGCTGATCGTTGTTTTTGGCAACTGCGACAACCTGCTTTTGTGAATCGTCAAAACTAACTTCAATATGCCAGCCGTTTTCCATGTTGTAGCCAATGCACATAAACACCTCAGATTCAGTTGAGTGCGCGCAAGCAGCGCCGGGCGATTTGGGGCGATGATTTCCCACCCGCAGACAACTTGCTTAACCCTGCTCGGTGGCTTGCAAAGCCAGGCCGGATGCGCTGGGAAACCTTTGAAAGAAAATTAGCTCGGTTGATAAAAACCGAGGCCGCATATTGGCGGGTGTCAGATGCGAAAATGGCAAGAATGACCGGACGGCTGATTAGGAAGGTAGAAAAGGTAGAGCGGGAAGCCAGAAAAGCAGCCTGTTAAACACCGGGCTGTGGCATTGTCTGTTTTTTAAGCGCGCAACTGGATGTTTATTATCATGTACATTAAGATGATCACTATAACAGACATTTCACAGGTGATTTATGGAACGCATTCTTGCTGAAAAATCTATCAACATCACCGAGTTAAGAAAAAACCCGGCGAAATATTTTATTGATGAACCTGTTGCCGTTCTCTCCAACAACCGCCCGGCTGGCTACATGGTCAGTGCCAAGGTGTTTGAAGAACTGATCGACCTGTTGGAAGAGAAGCAGGGCAGGGTGCATACCGTTGCGCGTTTTCGTCCAAGCGCTGAAAGGTTAAGCGAGATTGCGCAGAACGGGCAGACACTGCTGCAAAACGCCTCTGACAAGGATCTGACCGAGTTCTCTGAAGAGCATCAGGATTTTCAAATCAACGCTTATCCGCCAGCAATTAAGCCCGCAAGAGCTGGATGATTTGGTGGCGGATTTTCTGTCGTATAAAAAAGAGGGCGTGTTGCCGGATACCTTTGGCCGTGACGCCCCTTACGATGATGACCAAACCTATCCCCTGGTAAAAGAAGAACAGGTAGCGCACATCCATCTTGCTGATGCGGATGCCCCTTTCCCTAAATTTTTACGCCAGTTCAAGCGAACCAGCGATCAGGCTCACTTGGTGTACTGTCAGGGTGCCAGTGATCCAGATGACTACCTGCTTATTATCATTCTGAAACCCGAAGCGCATAAGATGGCGCGAAATAATAACCACATGCACAAGATAGGCATGATGGCCGAAGCATTCAGAATGAAGTATTGAGTTGTTTAAAAAACACCCAAATAATCGGGGCGCAAAAGCCGCTGGGGTATATTTGGGGGGTATCAATAAAGATGTAATGGATTATTTTTTAATATTATCAATATATTAATTTTTATATTTCATTCATCCGACCAGAAGATTCATCTTTTCCCTACCCCTGGTGTTTCGACAATCTCCGAGAGATTACATCGACAATCAGCATGACGGGAGGAATAACAATCAATGCGCCCATCGCGGGTATCAGGCCAATATCTTCCCCAAGCTTACCGAGGAATAACGGTGCTAAAAGCAGGGCCAGCCCCACTGACTGGGTCGCGCCAGCAGAAATTTTCGAGAGTAATTCTGGCGGCTGCCATGTTGCGATAGAGAGAATCAGCGGGAAAAAATTGCCAAGACAGGCGCCAGCCACAGTAAGACCAATAACCGCAGCGGTAATATCCGGCACCAGCCAAAGCAATAGCATACTCATACCACTGAGAATAATCGTCCATAAAAGAATGGCCTGAATGTTATAACGAACCAGCAAGCGGCTTACCACAATTCGCCCGGCAATCGTACCGCCAAAGAAAACCGCCATCATCGCCACACTGTTTGCTGCCGAGAGTGAAAGCTGTTCTTCCAGAAATTGTGCGCCCCAAAAGCCGATTCCCCATTCAGCAGCGATGCCAAGAAAAATCATCCCGAACATCAGGTAAGCGACAAGTGGCAAACGCGTAATGTTGGCGCCAGAAGTATGGGGGGTGATAGTGGCGCGTGGTGGCGTCGTTGGAATATTTTGGGGAATGACGCACAGCAAGGGCAGTAAGGCAATGAGCGGCAGAAACATGGCGATACGCCAGCCTGCACCAGACTCTACGGAATAACCAATTACTAACGGGCCAATAAATACGCCAATCGCGGAAAAAATGCACCCTTCGGTAATCGCTATGCCGCTGTTTTCGGTGTGGTGACGGGCCAACGCTTCCTGAATGGCAATCTGCATTGCTCCGCCAGACAGGCCAAGCACGAGCGACAGAATCAGGTTGCCGGCAATACCTAGCGGTAAGGCAAATACCGCGACAGTAACCGCCACTGCCCAGGAACTGCTCAGAAGGATCTTTTTAGGCGATGCTTTTGAGGCGACATGCGTAATAATAAAACCTGAAACAAACATGCCTATTGCATAAAGACTGAAATGCCAGCCAATGATGACTTTAGACATAGTGAGTTCATCACGCAGAAAAGGTGTAATAGACCCTAAAATAGCCTGATGAATACCGCAAACAACAGACATGATATACAGGTAAAGCGTGTAGTAGTCGCGCTTAAAGCGCGACTTTTCCAGACTCTGTTCAGCCATACATGAATTCCTTTCAGAGCGTAATGAATTATGGTGTACAGATGCCTTTAATCACTAAATGCTGAATCAGGATAATGGTTTTGGCATCAATAATGGTTCCTGCATCAATCATCTCAAGCGCCTCTTTAATAGGAACCTCAAGCACTTTAATATCTTCGCCTTCCGCAGCTATTCCGCCGCCGTCGTTGACACGCATGTCACGGGTGAAGGGCGCAATGAAAAAGTGCAGGCGCTCTGTAACCGAACCTGGGCTCATAAAAATTTCGCCAATTTTAGTGACTTCGCTGAGCTTGTAGCCCGTCTCTTCTTCAGCCTCGGTTTTTATCGCCAGAACAGGATCGCGCTCGTCCAACAGCCCGGCGCAGGCTTCAATCAACTCATAGTGGTGGCCAATTAGAAAGGCAGGCATACGGAATTGGCTGGTGAGGATGATGGTTTTATCATCACGGTTATACAGCAGAATGGTCGCGCCATGTCCACGGTCATACGCTTCGCGTGTAAAACGCTGCTCTGAACCGTCTGATCTGACGTAAGTCATGTCGTATTTGGTTAACGTTCCCCAGTCATTAGCCAGTATCTGTTGCTGATTAATGGTGGCGGTGGTGGCTACAGGGGTATACAAAGCGTGCTTCATAGTGATATTCCATTTGTGAGAGATTCAAGTTGAGTGAGCCAGCGAGTGCGATGTAATACCGCCTGACCGGCGTCAATGGTGAGATAGCTGTCATCGTTTTTTGTAAGGATAAGCTTATTAAACGAGGTGTAAATTCTGTTCGCTGCTTCAGTCTGGAGCCATTCCAGTATCTCTGAAACCGCCTCCCGGTGCGCAGAGGTGATGAAGCCGGCATACACTTCCGATTCTGTTCCCGTCGCTCTCGGCGGTTCGATAATCTTCAGACGGGGCAATTCGCGTTTGCGATTAAATGCGGCGATTTTAACCGTAACACCTGCTGCAATCTCGCCTTCTCCCGTCAGGCGGGCGGGTTCCCACGCTGAGTCAGGCCGAACCTGCACATTGCGGTAAATATCTGATAACAAAGGCCAGCCGTCGCTTTCACCGTAAGCTTGTAGCAGCGTAGTGAGCGCTAAAAATCCGGCGCCTGACTGTGCTGGATTGGGAAAGGCTATCCAACCGCGCAGGGCTGGATGAGCCAAATCCCGCCAGGTTTCGATATTGACGTTTAACTGTTTGAGAAGGTCAGGATCGACCACAATGGCTGTGGAGAATCCGGTGATACGAAGGTATCCATCCGCATCACCCTGAGGTGAAAATAGCTTATCACTGAGCGCAACGGTCTTGGCGGCGGTATCGGCCCAACCCAGAATCATATCGACCTGAGGGTTGTCCTTTTCGGCCTCCAGTCGGTTTCTCAGTGCAGCCGTAGACATGCGTTCAATCTCAATGGCAACATCGGGAAGATGCACAGCAAGTTGCCGCAGGTACTCTTCCAACTCGTACGGCTCGAATGAGCTATAGGCTTTTACACGTGCCCTTGAACCATCACCGGTTGGTGCTGAAATCACAATCGATGTCATGATGTTGTTTACCTCAACCTACAATGTTGCTAAAGCGGCTGGCCAGCAGCGGATCAGTGAAATCTGCAATCGCTGCTGAGGCGCCATACTTCAGCAGCGCATTTTCGTCGAGCGCACCTTTCAAACCAAAAGTGAAGATACCTGCGGCGGAGGCCGATTGTACGCCGGGACCTGAATCTTCAAACGCCAGCGCTTTATCCGGCGTGATCCCCAATCGGCGCATCGCTTCCTGATAGGGGTAAGGGTTTGGCTTGCTGTGGGGCAACTCCGCGCCAATCAGCAGGTGATCAACGGCGTCTAGCAGGTGTAAACCACGTAACATCATTTCTGCACTTTCGCGTGGCGCATTGGTCACGATGCAGATACCGACGCCATAGCGTTTGGCTTTCTCGAAAAACGCCGTGACGCCAGGGCGGCCTTCAAGCGGTCCGGTAAGTTGTTCACGAAACAAGGCTTCCTTACGTTCCCCCAGCTCATGACGTTCCTGCGACGGCATCTGCGGAAAAAGATCGCGAGTGATAGTCTCCATGGGGGCGCCCATGATTTTCTGATTGTAATAGTCAATGGTGACGGATTTGCCAAAATCGGCCAGTAACATATTGAATGCATTCAGATGCAGGCTGTCGGTGTCCAGTAGTGTTCCATCCAAATCAAACAGCAATCCCGCGTTCGTTTTCATGTCTGTTTATCCTTTTCCTGATGGGCTGATATCACTGACCTGGCTTCAACACGCGGTCCAGTAATGGGGAATAGCGTTGAATAGTGTCCGCGTTCATCAGGTTGGGGCTGGTCATAATGGCGCCATCCAGCGCATGTTGGCATCCTTTCGGGCAGGGTGAATCGTGCTGTGCAAGAGACGGAATGATGTGGGTCAATAGCGCCTCGGCCATCTGGATATTTTCTTTCATCTGCTGGCTTACCATGGCGGCATTCACATCGTCATGGGCGCTGTGCCAGCAGTCGTAATCTGTCACCATGGCTATCATGTTGTAGCATAGCTCAGCTTCTCGACAGAGTTTGGGTTCTGGCATCGCCGTCATGCCGATGACCGTACCGCCGATTTGCTGGTGAAAAAGAGATTCGGCGCGGGTTGAAAAGTGTGGTCCTTCCATCACGACATACAGACCTTCAGACAAATGAGGGATGGATTGCGCTTCCAGGGCGTTAACGATGTGGGTATGGTTATTGCCGCACACCGGCTCGCCGAATGGCACGTGGGCAACCACGCCGGAGCCAAAAAAGGTATTCACGCGGCGGTATGTGCGATCAATAAACTGATCAATGGCCACAAAGGTGCCAGGCGGTGCGGCTTGAGTCAGGCTGCCTACTGCGCTGAAAGAGAGAACCTGAGTAACCCCCAGCATTTTAAGCGCGGCGACATTGGCTCTGACGTTAATTTCTGACGGTAGACGAGTATGTCCAATGCCGTGACGATTAACGATGGCGACAGGCACACCGGCAATTTCACCCAAGGTGATATGTCCGGAAGGGTCACCGAAAGCGGTAGTGATTTCCACGCGCTCAGGAGATGCAATAATCGACAGCTTGTCCATACCACTGCCACAGATAATGCCAATGCGGGGCGTTTTATTCATGAGAGACTCCTGTGTCCATTTCGCTAACGGCATGGTGATTCGGTTTGACAAGGCGATGATAAAGTTCGGAGAGCGCAGCCGGTTGGTGTTGCGAACCCAAAATCATCCCTGTGGAAATATATTGTGTATATCGGGGTTCATTCACTTTAAGCGCCCAGTCCACGGCAGGCAGATATTGATAACGGACATTGGGATAAATATGGTGTGCCAGATGGTAGGCGTCGGATATGGGATATATCAGATAACGCTGAATGCTGCCGAGCAGACCTGAAAAATCGGTAGCGCGCCCGTGTTCATAATCGTGCGCTAATCGATCTCTTTTAGGATCATAGGTCGTATGCCAGCGATGCTTTGACAGCAATGACCACCATGCAAACAGCGGGTAAACCGTGAAAATCGGCACCAGCCAGCCCACTATTACGGCGGCAACACCGCCAAGAAACCAGTAAACGCCCACAATACTCAGCGTTGCGACTGCCCGAAGCAATGCAATATTTACCGTCGAATTCTCGTAAAGCGTGTCATGTATATTTCCACGGATATTGTTAATTATCCCCTTTGGGCGCACAGGATAAAGCAGTGCCCAAATGAACTGGGAACGGGTAATACCAGGATTCATACCTGCGGCACTGACGCGCCGCAGATTAGGGTCTTTCCCTGGAATATCCGCATTAGGATGGTGATCACGCACATGGGTATTAAAGCGTGAATCCATGTCCCTTTTTAAGGCAGGAAACTGGAAAAAGACGTTCGACAAAAACCATTGAAACTTTTTAGAACGACACAACGCAACATGCAGTGCATTATGTCCAATCTCTTGTAATGCACGCAGTCGGCCAGCGGTAATAATCGCAAGCAGTAATCCGGCCACAGGGTGATAATCTGACCAGCGGAAAAACAGCACCGACGCGAATATTTCCAGCCAGCAATAGATAAAAGGTAAGGGTGCCAGCATGGTGTCATAACGTTTGTAATAGGTGATATGTCCTTTCTCAGCCGGCGCCAGTTTCAGCTTGGGCAATATGCGCTCGCCATCCCGGTAATAGAATTTCAGAAGCAGGCGAATGCAGATGCTGAGCAGAATCATCGCCAGCATGACGTTAAAGACATGGGCCGAATTTAACATGTCAGTTCCTCCCGATGAGGGGTAAACCAGGCGCGGTGTACCGCAGGCAAATCATCAAATACCTGAGCATGGATCGCGCGCAGGCGTTCATCCGTTTGATGTCCATGAGAAACCGACGCCATCTGCCAGCCGCACAGTCTGGCAATCTCAATGTCATGATCGGTATCACCAATCATCAGTGCGGTGTTGCCAGGTTTACCCAGAGCCCTATCGAGCTGCTGAGCAATCTCCTGCTTGCCCATGGCCTGAGTATTTGTTAGCCCATAGACATGATCAACTAAATGACTAATGCCAGCATTATCAAGATTGTGCTGCAAAGTTTGATGCTGGCTTGCCGAGAGTACGGAAATGCTGATGTTACGGGCTTTCAAGTCTTGCATCATGCTAAGTGCGCCATGATGCAGTGGACAAAAACCAATCTCATTGTTGAAGATGTTGAGATAAGTTTTAATCAGATCATCGAACTGTACCGACTCGCAATCAATGCCCAATGCCTGATAAAAAGAACGGATAGGAAAGCCAAAGTGCTGGCGATACAGATCTGCATTGAGCGGCGGCAGCATTTGCGAATCTCTTACGGCATTCACGCCTTTTACCGCCAGAGCGAGATCGTCTACCAGAGTGCCATTCCAGTCGAAAATAACGTGATTGATTTTGCTGCGATAATTCATTGAGATAATTCCTTACCGTATGGTGCGCGCTATCGCGCTGGAGAGTGATGCCAGAACGATGGGCAGGCGAAACACCGACTCTTGTTTCTCTAGTAGATTCATAATTTTAAGCATGGTGATGGCAACATCGCGCCGATGAAAAGAGGCGGCCTGAACCAGATTGAGATAATGCGACGTCAGCCGGTGCTTAAAGGTAGTGATAGCTTCCGTGGGTTGCAGGCTCTCATCACTTTTCCTGGCCAGTTCCCAGGATACGGCGGTTGCAGCCACGAGCTTCTTAAAAACCAGCCGGGCTGACAGTGTTCCGTTAAGGTAGCCGGGAATTTGTTGCGCTAACGCTTCGATCTGAAGGGCGGAAACGCTCATTCCCTGACTATATATGGGGTTAATGCTGCAAAGCGCATCGCCGATTACCAAAAAGCCTTCTGGCCATGTTGGTAGTAAGTCATAGCGACGACGAAGGCTGGAGGGCATTTTAAATTGATGAAAATCACCCAACGGCTCTAGTTTTTGCACTTCATCATGAATATCCGTTACCGGTAGTTCCGCCAGAAAACGCATAAAATCGGCTTCGTTGGGTTTAGGGCTGTCGCCAAACCAGCCACCGGCGGTAACAATATATCTGTCGCCTTCAACCGGACTGATAACCGCCATGGTGCGGGTTTTCGGTAAATTCGGTGTGACCAGCAGCACTTTCCAGCCGGTTTGACGGGTGTTATCGCGCTTGTAGACACGGGAGACATAACCAAGCTGGTTGGCGACCTCTTCTCGTTCTACTTCACCGTATCCCGCCTGTTTCAACCAGGAAGATGCTTTAGAGCCTCTGCCGGAGGCATCCACAACCAGATCCGCGAGTATCTGCTGATCGTTGCCGGATTCACTGACAATCACTCCTTTAACCTTGCCGTCCTCGTGAATGAGTTGTTTCACCCTGGTGCCGTCAAGAACGCTGACGTTCGCAAGCTGAATAGCTCTGCGCCTGATTACGTGCTCCAGCAGTGTTCTTGAACAGTAGTGTGCGGTAATTCCGGTAGGCCAGCGTTGTTTCCAGCCAACTCCGGCGTAGCTTTTAACGCCATGTGATAAATCTATCTCTTGAGCACCGGCCTCAAGTAGCTGCGACTTAAGACCCGGATAAAGTGATTCCATAATCTGCAAGCCACGCTGGAGTAACAAATGTACGTGATGTTCCTGCGGCACGGTCTGGCGAGGTTCAGGGTTCTCATGAAAGCGATCAAAATCCAGCAGAATCACCTGCTGGAAATGTCTTGAAAGTACAGATGCAGTCAGGCAACCAGCAATACTGGCACCAATCACTACCGCTTTATTAGCGGAACAGGTGTGTTGAGTCATAACTGCTCCTCCTTGATATCTGAAGGCTGGAAACGGTTCAGAGCGTTGACGATGGTATCAATCTCAGGCATTCCAATTTCCGGATGAACGGGAATAGTGGTGATGGAAGAGAGCATTCGCTCCGCATTCGGACAAGAAGCGTGCCGTTCATGTAAAACCGGGTACTGATACAGCGCTTTACAGTTATAAAGGGCGATGTCAGAAGGAATGCCCGACTGGATCTGAAAGGCGAGTAGACTTTTATTGCACCCGGTTAAGGAACGAATCAGCAAGCGCGTGCCCGCAGGTTCACCGCCAGCAAGAACAGGCAAGGGTTGCAGAAAAGGATTGCGAAGCCGCTGACTTATCGTCTGCATGGTGTCCAGCCGGTGCTGTACGTCCTGTTCCAGGCGCTGTAGCCTGGCAATGCCGAGAGCGGCTTGCAATCCGCTGAGCGAAAAATTAAGAACCGGTTGCGCCTCGTTGAAGTGACACTGCGTAAAGGCTCTGGCTCTGTGTGCCAGTTCACGGTTGTCAGTCAGGACCGCGCCGCCTTCGCCCGTGACCAGCGTTTTACTGTGGTGTGTTGAAAACGTTGCCATATCGGCCCATTTCCACAGTAACTGACCACGCCATGTGGCCTTATGCGCCAGTGCAATATCCAACAGGTAGAAAAGTCCTTTGCTGTGGGCGAATTCACCGACACGTTGCGCATCTACCGGATAACCCCACATCGGGATATCGATAATGGCTTTTGTCCGGTCATTGATAAGCTGCTCAGCCATCGCCAGGTCGATGGTAAAATCATCAGGGCTGATGTCACAAAACACGGGTTCCAGCCGCAGAAACGTGAGGGCATAGACGGTACAAAGCGGGCAGGTCGGGGTTAATAAAACGTTATCGCCGGGTTTTAGCCCCATGGCACTTAACGCCACCACCAGAGAACCATATCCCGAAGAGGTTGCGATAGCTTCTGATGCACCAAAATGTCTTTTCAACTGTTGTTCATAGGTACTCACCACCTCTGAGTCGCCGCGAATCCCTTTTTTCAGTGCGTCTAACATCAGCGCTTCTTCTCCGGCGCCGGATGGATAAAAGCTTTCTTTAATGTGCTCCAGGGTCGTCATTGCGCGGCTTCCTCCTGAAGAGACATAACAGCCCATTTTTGCTGCATTTTTACTGCCTCAGGCGCTTGCCAGAACAACGGTTCAAGCAAACGATTGAGTATAGGAAGAGGCTGCCAGCTTATGCCGCACGTGGTGGCACGTTCTTTGTCTATTACCACGATAGAGAACGAGTTGTTTTGCAAATCAGGAAGTTGCGGAACGGAAACGCGTTCACAGTCAGTCTTCGCCCGGTCTATCTGCGCTTGCACGGCGCGGCGCTGGAGACCCAGAGTGTTAAGCCTCACCTGGCCCAATGCGCACTGGATGCCGCTAAGCTTATGATTAACACCTAAATGAATGCCGTCCAGATCGGAAAACTGTGAATAGCTTTTCGCTCGCGTACCCCAATCCTGGCGGCGATAAAATATTGCGCCGCCCTCGCCGGTAGACATTGCGGAGCTGCCTTCACGAAGCGACAGGAAAGCCATATCAAATCCGGCACAGCGCTGAGGTAGCTGCGGGTTCAACGTCAGTAGCGGAGTTATTTCAAGCAACGAAAACAGGTGTTGTTCTCTGCATAAATCATGGAGTGCAGAGAAATCCTGTCGGCAGTCAAAATGCGATGAAATCAGCACTGCACGGGTACGGCTGTTCACTTTTTTTCTTAATGTCGCAAGATTAAGTCGCAAGCTGTCGGGGGCATAATCAATCAGCGCCAGCGCTATTCCTGCATGTAGCAAGGCTGAAATAACCCAGTCGGAGACATCTGGGCTGACGATGACTTCGTCACCGGGCTGGAAATCAAGTGCGCCGATCATCACGCTCACCGCCCCCGTTTCGGACGATGTCGTTACGCAGCGTGAAAAGCACGCAAACTCAGCCAGTGCTGCCTCAAAAACGGACACGGCAGCGAGTGCATTGTCCATGTCACCTACGGCAACAGACATGACGGCATCGAGTTCGCGTTTAAGCTGCGACGTGGCGCACGAGTCGGTTAAAGTCGCGTTGCACATAATCAGCCTCAGCGAAGAAAATTGCTGCTGACGACACTGGCAATGTAATCAATATCGCTGTCATCCAAGCCTTCATGGCAGGGGACAGTGAAGATGGTGTCGATAATCTGTTCCGCATTGGGGCAAGGTTCGGCGTATTGCGTAAACGCTGGCTCTTGATAAAGCGGTTTGTATTTGTAGCGTGTGGTGTCAGACATCACGCCTTGATTTAGCATCTGAATGCCTTGCTCCACGCTGGAACCATTCAGGTGGTAATAAACCAGTGAATAGCCATTCACTTCCTCGCCCTGATAGCGGGGGAACTCTTTTATGCTGGGGATTTCTGAGAGTGCATGACGGACTTTGCTGGCACGAAGCCGGCGGTCAGCAATTTTCTGATCGAGTTTTTTGAATTGATTGATGCCCAGCGCGGCGCAAAGAGGCGGCAATTTTGCGTTGGTGCCGATGTCTTCGCCCAAAATATAACCGCTGCTGCGACTGGAGGCTTTAAGCCCGTGGTGTTGCCAGCTCAGCATCCGCTCGTAAATATTTTCATTGTTGGTAAGACAGAACCCGCCTTCACCGGTGCTGACCAGCTTGCGCTCATGGGTTGAAAAACAGGAAACATCGCCAAACGTACCGAGGTAACCGCCGTCTGAACGGGTGCCAAAAGCATGGGCACAGTCTTCGATGAGCTTAATCCCCTGCGCCTGACAAAAATCGGCAACGGCTTTCATTTGCAGTGGGTAACCCCACATCGGTACGACAATCAGCGCTTTTATTGGATGCCGTTGTACTAGCTGCTTCAGGTGGTTGAGATCCGGGCTGAACGTGAGCGGACCGACGTCACAAAAAACCGGCACACATCCGGTAGTGATGATCGGTAAAATCGTCATGATGGGCGCGGTGGGTGGAAGGGCGATGGCATCACCTGGCTCTAGCCCCAGGCCACGGATAGCCAGTTCAATCGCTACCGTACCATTGTTGCAGGCCAGCGCTTTTTGGGTACCGAAATAATCACTAATGACCTGTTCATATTCGCCAATAATGGGAGACTTTCCTGAAAAGCTGGTGGTATTAAAAGAATTAACCACCGCGTCATAGTCACTTTGATCAAAATTGATGTGCAGATTCTGGTAGGATTTATTAATCATAGTACTCGTCCTTAAATAAACCTGATTAAAAGCAAACCTGATTAAATGTTAACGGTCGCAGGTTGCTTACAACTTTTTTCAATAGCATCCATACAGCGATACGTTTCAATGAGTGTTGAAAAAGCGGTTTGTGAATCACGTTCACCTGATTGTATGGCTGTAATGAAGTCCAATATTTCTCCGGTGTATCCCGCGCGTGCATAACCTGATGAAAGTGGACTCGCCGCCCAGGTATCACACCAACGCTTGGTCTCACCTTGTAAATAGGTCTTGCCTAAATCGGCTACGCTCAGGCTGTTGAGTGAGGTGCTTTTTATATGCAGCCGATTATCGGCAAGTACATCAAGATCAAATGTAAAGTGAGGGGAGGTATTGCTGGTGATTAGCGTACCATGACAATTATTCGCAAATTCCAGTAATACACTAAATACAATACTGTTGTCGGTGCTGTTGTCCGCGACAGATAATCTTTTTACCGGGCCGCACAGATGAATCAGCAGATCCAGTCCGTGGATGGTTTGGGCATGTAAAAATGATTTGAATAAATCATCATAGTCCCATAAAGCCGATACGGGTTTATTGGCCATCTGACGCAGACTAATCATTTGAATGCTGTCGTCATAAATATTCTGGATACGCTCAGTAATTTCGGCAAAACGGAAGTTCATGCCAGATGCAGTGACAACACCTCGGCGCTTGGCCATTTCCGCCAGACGAATAACATCTTCGTAGCTTGATGCTACCGGTTTTTCAAGCAAGACCGGGATGCCGCGTTCAATGGCATCACAGGCAATTTTATAGTGCTCGGTAGGATAACAGGAAACAATCACCGCATCAGGCCGACACTTATCCATCATCTCACCGTGATGAGTGAATACTCTTGATTCGTCAAAATTGAATAATTTTGCTGCCTCACGGCACTTTGCCGGGTCACTATCACAGATGGCGGCTATCTCAACACCATAAATAGTATTGCAGGCAGGTATCAGGTTTTCTCGCGCCTGTGCACCAAAACCAACAAAGCCGATTTTCATATTACCTCCATTTTATCTCTTAAAATTAAAACAGAAGGAAGCTGAGTAAATTTATCCAGCTGTTCGAGATTTACCCACTCAACATGTGATGCTTCTTCATCGTTAATTTTCAAAGGAGACGTTATATCAGCAAAGAAAAGGAAGCGTACGTCATAATGGTAATGTTGGGGTTCACGCGTATTTTGGGGGATAATATGAATATCAATGTCATAAATGTCATTGTTAATGATTTCAATATCCGAAAGACCTGTTTCCTCATAGGTCTCGCGTACTGCCGTTAACAACGCATCCGCTTGATTATCACAGTGCCCCCCTGGCGGTAACCACATGTTCAGTTTCTTGTGGCGTAACATCAGCGCATGATTACACGACGAATCAATAATAAAGGCTGTCGCAGTGACATGGCCTTCAGGCGTGTTGCGGTCAAATGGTCTCAGTGTGTTGTCGATAAAATCTTGCAATTTTTTTGCGTTAATTTCATCCCTTTCTGACGTGACATTGAAGTTATAACATGTCTTTTCATCGAATTTTATAACGGTGCTTCTTTTGATGTTCACTTCCTTCTCCAATAAATTGTGAACCACTGAGATCCTGTTGGCATACTTTCATCTTTAATAGAGAAATATTAACGGCTGGAAATTAATAAAAACAAAGTAATCAGAGAGACCGTTAAAATGTTAGTGTTACGTTTTTTCTTCGATGCGGATAAACCGTGCTCCAAAATATACCAAGAATCTATGATAAGATTTGGATATGATGAAGGCGTTTTTCACCAGGTAACTGCTGGTGATTTAATAATAAATTCATAGTTTAAAACTGACTGACGTGAGCTTTAGCAAATAGTTATTCCTGCAAAGGTGAGTGCATTCTTATTTACGTTGCCAGTGATACTAAATCAAAGAGTAATTAAGCAAACTTAAGTTCAGTTAACTTAATGTCGCAAAAAAAATTATGCAATCCTATTTTTATCAAATTTGCATTAAAGTTACTAAATTGTTAAATGTTATGGTGTTTTTTTCCCTCACTGATTGAACTATCCCGCTAAAAAAACCGGTGCATACATAAGCAGAATTTCTTACAGGCCATGTCACGTTGTTTATTTCCCTTGTTTGGTGGAAGGGAAAGGTATTAATGTATTTGTTTTATAACTGATTTTGTGCTTTTTCATTGCAGTCCGCTCTCAGGCGTGTGTGATTTTTTTGTCGGGAAGGCTGGTAAGGGATGCTGGCTAACCGGAATACAGATGGTTTCTTGTTGGAACTATCACGCTTGATAACAAGATGATTGCGATGCTAAGACCGGTTGAGTTTGGGCCACGGTTTCCTAAACTGTGCCGTAAACAGGACACTTCATAGATAACATTAAAAACTTGAATGAATGTTATGCTGATGAGCGGATTGCAAAGCGCTGAAGGCTTCAGTGTCAGGTCATTCAGTGATTGATGGCGGTACGCGTTATTATATTCATACACCCCGCATCGGTGATTCCCCTGACTTCGTGCTCCCCATTTTATAAAATGCAATGTACGTGTTTTCTAAAAAATGAGAGGTGGGTCATAATTAACTTTCATACAATGGCTCTTATTAATTTTCGATAATTTGACTTATCTGAGTTTTGTGAGCTCATAACCCTCGCTTTAATTACTTTATAAACTAAACTTCCCCAATTAAAAAAGGGAAAATACTCATTGATACTATTCTTTTTTTTCATGATTAGTTTTTGAGACTGTTCTTATTCTGAGATTGTTCTTATGGTGGTGTGCTTAAATTCGCAGAGGTAACTATCGTGCTTTCAAATGTATAATAATTGAGGTAAATAGATGGATTGGACCAGGATTCCCCCTCTTTATGCATTAAAAGCTTTTGAATCGGCAGCCAGGCATCAATCTTTTACTTTAGCTGCTGGGGAGCTATTAATTTCACAAAGTGCTATTAGCAAGCATATTAATAATATAGAGGTTTTTTTTGGAAGAAAGCTTTTCTACCGTAAGGGACCAAAGATTTTTTTGACTAAAGAGGGGGAGGTTTTGGCTGAAGATCTGCAACGTGCATTCGGGATACTCAGCAAGGCATGTGAGAATATTCATCATGATGGAAATGTGCTGAATATTAGCTCGCCTTGTACTTTTGCTTTACGTCAGCTCATCCCTGTTTTTAAGAAGTATAAAAATCAAGGTGGCTTTCCAATGGTTAATGTTGAAACGTTAAATGATGAATTTTCTCATTCCATTGTTGATTTAAAAATTCACGACGGGATTATCATCTATGGAGATGGCAGATTTTCTGATGAATGGGATCATACCTTGTTATCCTCTGAATATCTGATTGCCGTAGTGGCACCAGAATTGTTATATCTTTTTGAAACGGATGAGAAAATTTCAATTGATCTTATCTATGTGAAATCTAAGGAGTTAGATTGGTTTTTTTGGTGTGAAGAGGCTGGGGTGAAGGAAAAATTCCAGATTATCAATAAGTATGAGTTTGAATCTATGGATTCGGCAATTAGTGCTGCAATTAAAGGATTAGGCGTCGCTATTGTTGATGTCAGCATGGTTTTTGATGAGGTGATAAGAGGTATTTTATCAACCCCATTTAAATGTGCGTTCTATTCTGGTAAGGGGTATTATTTTTTAAAAAAGAAGAATCACATGGATGATAATATATTTTCTTTATTGGAGTATATCAAGGTCGATTTGTCGGATAAAAGTATAATAAATCTCTATTTTAATAACTGATGTGTTTTGTGATTTTTAATTTTGACGTGTTTCACGTCTACAGGAAATGATGTAAAAGAGGGACGTGTCAGAAAATAGTCGCTGTTTATATCCGGGTTGCAGTAGTGTTGGTTTATTTCATCACCTGACGCTTTCGGATTTCGGAGCTTGCCTGCAGCGTTCAAATCGGCATCAGCCGATTTGTCGCTGGGGATGAGTTACGTTACTTTATTCTGGTGAAATCAAAAGAAATAACCAACCCTTCCTCTGTTGGTATTGTTGACATCCAGATAAACGGTCTACCATTGGTGCATTAATTTACGCAGGCTAATGTGTTTAGTGTCGTTAATGAAAAGTGATGATTCGACTTCGATAATGCTTTATATCAAGCAAGGTTTCTTATTATTATAAATAACTCGTTGTGAGCGATTTGTCATGATCAATTTTTCATGAACAATGCCTAAAACAGCTTAAGAAGCGGAGGGATTGACCCGCACCGCTGCATTTCCGAATATTCTTCCGTTTAATAATAGGTGATGAGCGTAAGGTATTTCATCAAAATCAAAGACCCTGTTCATTGTTGGTATAATCTTTTGTTGATTAACAAGATGAAGAAACTCATTACACTCATGGAGATTGGCGTAGTGAGAACCTTGTATCCTTTTCTGATGCATCCATAAATGGCGTACATCAAAATCACAATTGTAGCCGGAGGTGCCTCCAACCGTGACGACCATACCGGAGTGATCGCAAATTTGCAGCGATGTAGGGAACGTATCTTGCCCGGCATGTTCAATGACCAGCCGGGGAAGCTCTTTTTTTCCTAATGCGTTAAAGAAATCGCGTCTGAAACTGGCGAACGTTCTGGACCATGACGTATGTTCATCGGACGTCACATCAGGAAGTCGGCCAAAATGTGAGTATTTTTTCCTGACGATATACCCTACGGCGCCAAGCTTGCGGACATATTCTCCTTTCTCTTCACTTGACACGACTGCGACGGGGAGTCCTCCGAGGGCTTTCACAATTTGTACCGATAATGAGCCTAAACCGCCTGCGGCTCCCCAGATGAGGACGGCATCTCCCGGTTTGACGTTATTCGGCGTCCAGTGAGTGAGCTGCTTGTAGGCGGTGGGACCATTCAGCATTAGCGTCGCGCTTTCCTCCCAGGTGAGAAAATCGGGCTTAGGGAAACATTGATAATCTTCGACGATGGTGAATTCCGCGAATGATCCGTAATTCCGCTCATAGCCGTAAATTTCCTGACTGCGGGTGAACATCGGGTCGTTTGCGAGGCGAGATTCAAGTGAGGTCGCGTCATATACTGAGCATGAAACCACCACGGCATCGCCCACGCTAACATTACTGACATGATGACCAACGGAATAAACAATACCTGCGGCTTCTGAACCACCAATATGAAACGGCTCGGCGTCTTTGTTTCTTTTACGGCGTACCGAGATAACATCGACAGGTTTCCCTAATGCCGCCCAGACATTATTATAATTCAGCCCTGCCGCCATCACTTTGATGAGAACCTGATTAGGCGATAACCTGGGAATGCTGATAGTTTCCAGTTGAATCGCGCTAAGAGGATCGCCGTAACGTTCTGGCCGAATCAGATATGCTTTCATCTCTTGAGGAACAGAAAAATTTGTCGTCATGTTGAACTCCTTGGTGAAATGAATAAGTGCTATCAATCTGTTTTTTATCAGATCGCTTTGATGGTCATAACGTATCCGTGAATCGCCGTGGGCGGCGCTCCACTAAATTAAATAAAAATCAGGTTGGTTAGATGTTGATTGGCGCTATCTCATGCTATTCCTTCATTGATTTTACTTTTTAATACAATGCCTGCTCCCGTTGCGCAAATACCGCCATGTGCGCTGAATAGCGTGGCTGAAATAAAAGCGATGTGATTATTTTTAATATCTACACGCGCCTCGATACGACAGGGTTTTTTACGTATTATACGTAATATTTTTACTGAAATTTCAATCACTCCGGCAGGTTTTCGACCCAGGGTGTTAAATCCACATAAACCGATTGCCGATTCCAGCGCCGCGCTGATTACTGCACCGTTAATACCGATTGAAGTGAGTGCGCCAAAGCCGCCTTCATGGCAGGGGTTATTGTCATTTATCGTCATGACGATGGAATTATCTTTTATATCAATAATCGAAAATCCCAGCGTCTTGAATAAAACCGAATCATTGAAAATAGATGTCAGTTCATTTTCAATCATAGCTCTTCTCCTGCAGATTGAATTGCTTAACGGGAATGTCTTATGCGTTTTTAATCTGTGCTGTTTTTCGGCTTTTCTTTGCTGTACCGCTGCTTTTTCGACGCGGTTTTTTCTGTCTCACGGAGTAAGTCAGATAAATTTTTTGCTGTATGGACGGCATATTCCGTCAGGAGCTGGAAATGGCTCCCTGGCGTTATGACGCTTTTCACCAGATTCGGCCATTGATTCGCCCAACGCTGCGGCTGCACGTAAGCAGGATGCGCTTCGGCTTGCAGCATTAATGTCGGTGTTTTCAGGTGGGCGGGCGTCCACCGTTGGCCGAACAGTTCGAGATACCAGGCCATTGCCGTCATCTCATTATCGCCGTCTGACCAGAATTCGCCTTGGGTCGAAAGCCATGTGCGTAATACCTCTCCCATTGCGATTTCGCTCATGGCAGAAGGCGGGAAGCTGTCGATTAATACCACCGCTCTGGCTTGTAGACCACGAGCTTCCAACTGATGGGCGGCGGCATGGGCGACCAGCCCGCCGGTTGAGAAGCCGACCAGCGTAAAATCGCGTCCCGCCGCGCTGTTCTCCACTGCCGTGGCCAGCGCCGTGGCCGCGGCGTAGTCGGTGGCAGGCAGTGGTTCGCCATGATATCCGGGCAGCGGAACGGTCAACATGCTGTACTGCTCACGTAAGGCCGTGCTTAAGCGTTGATAGGTTAAATCCGCCGCAGCGGGAATGAAGGAGTTAAGGCAAATCAGTAGCGGCTTTTCCCGATCATTGCGCAGCCATACCGTTTCCGGCGCGTGCTGGTTATGCTGCTGGTGCGAGAAATGTTCGCGCAGACGCGCCGCTCCGGCCAGCACGTTAAGCCCTTCCTGCGTCATGTCCTGCTGCACGGCTTGCCGTAGCAGCTGATAGAATCCACCGGTGTTTTGCTTTGGTTCGGCGTGCTCTGTTGTCGGGGGATCATGTTTTTCTCCAACCAGCAGGCTCAGTAAAAATTGAGCCAGCGCTTGCGGTGTCGGATGAGCAAAAATTGCCGTCGCGGGGATGTGAATGCCAAGCAAAAGTGATAATCGACTACCCATTTCCACCGAGGTGAGCGAGTCGAATCCCAGCGTGATGAATTCTCCGTCGGTTCTTATGGCACTGGAATCGGGATGGTTTAGCACCTCTCCCGCGTGTTGAATTATCACCTTAAGCAGGTAGGGCAGTTGTTGCTGTTCCGACATGCTGGCGATCTGTTGCGATGGGGCGACGTTACGCTGAGATGCTGAGTGGTGTAAGAATACCTCTGTTAATAGCGAGGCGGCGCATTGCCCGTGCAGCGCTTGCAGATTCAAACTCGCGGGTATCAACAACGGTGAATGATTCACTCCTTGCGCGCCGATAACGGCATCAAGGAAAGCAAGACCTTGTGTACGAGAAAGCGGGATATGCCCGGTATCAATAATCTGTTGGATATCGTCGCTACCAAACTGTTCTCCCATTATTTCTGAGCGTTCGGCCCACATCCCCCAGGCCATCGAGGTGGCAGGAAGGCCACAGTGGCGCCGATGGTGCGCCAGTGCGTCCAGAAAGGCGTTGGCGGCAGCGTAGTTTCCCTGCCCTTGTTGCGCAAGAATGCTGACAGCAGAAGAGTAGAGAACGAATGCCGCGAGATCGTCATGCCGGGTGAGCCGGTGCAGATGCCAGGCGGAAACGGCTTTGGCGCGCAATACGTTGTCTAGCTGCTCCGTACTCATGGTATCCAGCATTGCCGTATCCGCGTTTCCCGCCGTATGAATAACCGCAGTGAGCGGATGTGCTGCGGGTATGGTGTTGAGCAGTGATGCCACTTCAATTGAATCAGCAGCATCACAGGAGACGATAGTCGCCTGTGCGCCAAGCTCGGCGAGTTCCTGACGTAAAACCGCCGCACCCGGCGCATCCATCCCCCGTCGGCTGGCAAGCAGCAGATGGCGGACACCGTGATGCTCAGCCAGATGTTTCGCGGCGATTTTCCCCAACGCGCCAGTGCCGCCGGTGATCAGCACAGTGCCGTCAGGGTTGAGGTTGCGGCACGGTTTTTTCGGTTGGGCGGTGTGGCTGGGAGCGGCAAGATCGTTGTCGCTGGCGGTTTTCACCAGCCGTGGCGCGCGTATTTTTCCGTTGCGTAGCGCCAGTTGCGGCTCATGCGGCAGGGTGTTAATCGCGGCTGTTATCAACGGCCATGAGGTGTTTTCTGCATCATCAATGTCGAGCAGGAAGACGCGCCCCGGATATTCCAACTGTGCGGTACGCAGCAACCCCCATAACGGCGATTGCGCCAGATTCGGGACATTTTCATCGTCATCCGTTGCCACTGCCCGTTGTGTCACCACCAGGAACGGGGTGGCGGTGGTACGCGGCTCCCTGAGCCAGGCTTGCAGGGCGCTGAGTACGCGGTATGTCGGATGAGGGGCGAAAAACTCATGAGCGTTGTCGGTTTGTGGCGCGATGAATGCCGCGATATCGCCCGGCTGCGGCGAGAAGCTGTTCAGCATAGGGTGAACATCGGCATAGACAGTGCAATCATCGTACTGCTTGAGTTTATCTGATAAGCGCGCCTGCACGCGGTCTTGTACAACAATCCAGCGCAGTTTCAGCGAGGTAGTGGCCGAATCTGCATCAATCTCACGCCATGCCAGACGATAAAACGGAGGTCGCTGCGGCTGCGTTCGTTGGGGGCTTGGCGATTTCAGTATGAGGGAGTCAACGGTGGCGACAGCACGCCCGCTATCATCCGCGAGTCGTAATGCATATTCCCGATAATCCAGTGACGGCGTTGCGGTTTTTCGCACCACATGCCCTCTGAGGCGTTGTACGCCTCTGGCATAGGTACGTAAACCACTGGTGAGGAAAAACAATCGGGGCCGACTATTTTCTGTTTCCAGGGTCAGGTTTTCGATTAATGCCGCCTGCATTCCCGCATCCAGTATTATTGGGTGCAGTATGAAGTCTCCTGACCGTTCTCCGTGAATAGGGGAGAGTATCGCTTCGATATAGTATTCATCGTGACGTTCCCAAACGTGGGTAAGTGGCTGGAAAGATTCACCGAGCACCACACCTTGTTCAGCAAGTTGCTCATAGAGCGGGCTGAAATCAATGGCTTTGGCATCAGCGGGTGGCCAGTGTGACGGATGTAAATCCGGCCAGTGTGGCGCAGGGCTGTCGTCTGGCATAAGGTGGCAAGTTGCATAGCGTTGCCAGATCGGTGTCTTATCCGCTACGTGTTCGGGACTGGAAATGTAGAAATAGGCGTCGGCCTGATGCCCACCATTCGCTTTCCGTTCGCTGATACGCAATTGAATCTGGGCGGTAGTCTGTTTCTCCAGCGGTAACAGGGTATGCAGGAACAGATCGTCCAGGCGTTGGCAGCCTAGTTGTTCACCGACATAAAGCAGCAGTTCGGCGGTTACGGTGCCGGCCACTGCCGCGACATCGCCGACTCTGTGCTCCAGTAACCACGGTTGCTTTGTCGCGTCCAGTTGCCCGGTAAAAATCCAGCCTTGCTGATCAGCGAGGCTGATGCCGGCGTGCAGGAACGGATGGTTAAGTGCGAATAATCCTCCGCCGAATGTCGGTTGCGCTGGCGGAGCCTGCAACCAATAGCGACGCCGCTGGAAAGGGTAGGTGGGCAGCGGCACGGGCGGCGTTCGGGCGAGTAATTTAGTCCAGTCCAGCGCTTGACCCTGTGCGTACAGCCTGGCCAATGCGGCGAAGAAAGAACGCCATTCGTCCCGTTCCTTGCGCAAGCAGGCGATCCACGCCGTGCCGGATTCGCTACCGGTACTGGCTCGTCCCAGCGCCGCCAGCACGCCGTCTGGGCCGATTTCCAGCGCGGTGACGGTATTGTGCACCTGAAGCCATTGAATGGCTGCGCCGAAGCGTACCGCGTGGCGGGCCTGATGCGTCCAATAGTCAACGGAACACGCCTGTTCATTAGTAAGCCGCGTGCCGGTCACCGTGGAAATGATCGGAATGGCGGGAGCATGAAGCGACAGGGTTGACAGTGTATTGCGCAAGCTATCAAGGATGGTATCAATGTGTGGCGAATGAAACGCGTGACTGGTTGTTAAGCGGTGCGTACGGTAACCGTGTGCCTGCCACTGTTCTGCGATATGCAGCACCTGGTCTGTGCCGCCGGATATCACCACGGATGAAGGCGCATTAATCGCGGCGATCACCACCTGGTCTTCGTGCCCTTTCAGCAACGGCAGGATGTCGGCTTCACTGGCTTCAATGGCGACCATTGTCCCCTCGGCGGTAATGGCTTCCATCAGCCGCCCACGGGTTGCCACGAAGGTGGCGGCATCGGGGAGATTAAACACGCCGGCAATATAAGCGGCGGCGATCTCGCCAATCGAATGGCCTGTCAGTACATCAGGATGCACGCCAAGGTGCATGACCGTCCGGCATAGCGCAACCTCGAAAGCGAAAAGCGCGGCCTGAGTAAAATCGGTTCGGTCTAGTAGTGCGGCGTCGGCGCTGCCTTTGTCGGCGAACATCACGGTTTTAACTGGTTGAGGCATCAGGGGGTCGAGGTGCCGGCATACTTCGTCGATAGCATCAGCAAAGACCGGGGACAGGCGGTATAGTGTTTGTCCCATTGTCGCCCACTGCGCGCCCTGTCCGGTAAAAAGAAATGCAACGTTGCCTGATGTAGCACGGACGCCCTGAGTGACGCCGGGCGCATAGCGCTCAACGGCCAGCGCCTCCAGTGCGTTGAGCACGCCGTTACGATCTTCCGCGCTCACCACGGCGCGGTAGTCAAAGTGGGTGCGGGTGGTCGCTAGCGTATAGGCGACGGCGGCGAGGTCGGGCGCGGTATCCCGGCTAATCCATGTATGCAGCTGTCTGGCCTGGGCACGCAGCCCTGCCGATGAAGCCGCAGACAACGGCAGCGCGATGCCGGGAACGGGGAGCGCCCTTTCAGGCGGCGTACACTCGGCTGGCGGTGCAGGCGGTGGGGCTTGCTCAAGAATGAGGTGTGCGTTGGTGCCGGAAAAGCCAAATGATGACACCGCCGCCCGTTTAGGACGCCCGGTATCGGGCCAGTCTCGCGCTGCGTTAAGCAATTTAACGTTGCCGCGCGACCAGTCTATGTTGCGAGACGGCATGTCGGCATGTAGGGTTTTGGGCAGGCGTCCGTGCTGAAGCGCCATCACCATTTTAATCATACTGGCAACGCCGGCAGCGAGCTGGACATGGCCGATGTTGGATTTCAGCGAGCCAAGCCACAGCGGTTGATCGTCGGGCCGATGTTTACCATAGGTGTTGAGCAGCGCGTGCGCCTCGATAGGGTCGCCAAGCGTGGTGCCGGTGCCGTGCGCTTCTACAACATCGATATCGGAAAAGGTCAGTTCCGCATTATTCAGCGCCTGACGGATAACCTGCTCCTGAGCGGGACCACTTGGCGCAGTCAGCCCATTGCTGGCGCCATCCTGGTTAATCGCGCTCCCTCGAATCACCGCCAGCACGCTATGGCCGGCCTGTACTGCATCGGAGAGCCTCTCCAGCAAGATAAGCCCAACCCCTTCGGAAAACCCTGTGCCGTCGGCATGGTCGGAAAAGGCTTTACACCTGCCGTCAGCGGCGAGACCGCCTTGACGGGTGAACTCGGCGAAGACTTCCGGCGACGCCATAATGGTTGCGCCGCCAGCGAGAGCCAGTGAACATTCACCGCTTCTCAGGGAGTGAACGGCCTGATGAATCGCGGTAAGAGACGCAGAGCAGGCGGTGTCTACCGTAATAGCGGGACCGTTCAGCCCCAGCACGTAAGCGATGCGGCCAGAACTGATACTGCTCAGGCTGCCTTGTAAGCGATAGCCGTCGGCGGCGGGGTTACGCCGCTCAATGTCACTGAGATAACCATTGTGCGTCGCGCCGATAAATACCCCGGTCTGGCTATTTTTTAGCGTGGCGGGAATGATGCCGGCGCGCTCCAGAATCTCCCAACTGACTTCGAGCAGTAAGCGTTGTTGGGGGTCCATCGCCAGCGCCTCGCGGTCAGATATCCGGAAGAAGCTGGCGTCAAAGCCCGCTGCGTCTTCCAGAAAACCGCCCTTCCAGGCGTTGGCAACCGCGTTGAGTTCAGGACGCTGTTCAAATAGCGCATCAAGATTCCATCCCCGGTCTGTGGGGAAGGGACCGATAGTTTCCTCGCCATCGCACAGCCGTTGCCAAAGCTGTTCGGGAGAGTGGATACCGCCGGGCAAGCGGCAGCCCATTGCAATAATGGCGACAGGTTCACGCGCCGCCGCGGTCAAATGCTGATTACGCTGTTTCAGCTGTTCGTTAAGCAACAGGCTATGACGTAACGCTTCGACCAGACGCGGATCGGCGGTTTCCCCACCAGTGATGGCGGTTTTGATATCTTGTTGCACTGCTGCGCGAGGGGTTGGTTTAGGCGTCATCATTTTTTCCTGTCGGACATCACCATAGACACCAGCTCATCCAGACTTGCAGATTCGATATCTGCTACCTGAGGCTGAGGATTGACCGGCACTTGCTCCACCGGTTCTATGCTGTTTGCTATCTGAAGTAATTCGTCCAGCAATCCGGCATTGCGCAGTCTTGCAAGCGGAATGGCCGCAATGCGCTGGTGAAGGCGTAACTCGTCCGTTTCCGTGAGGGATTCGCGTGTTGCTGCATCCTGCCCGGAGAACAGCTCTGCATCGAGATGTTCAGCCAACGCGGTAGGGGTTGGATAGTCATAAGTCAGCGTCGCCGACAGACGCAGGCCTGATGCGGCGGTCAGACGGTTACGTAACTCCAGCGCCATCAGCGAATCGATACCGCTCTCTTTAAATGACTGATCTGGCGCGAGGAGCGAGCCGTTTTCCAGGCCAAGGATGCCCGCCATGTTATCGGCGATGACGGCCTGTAGCTGTTTGAGCCGCGCACTGGGTTCCAGTGTGGACAGCGACTGGCGCAGGTCAGGTGTTTTTTCGCCGCCTGATTGCGTTCGACGTGTGTCCACCGGCCCCGCCAACCGTTCAAATAACGGATGGAGACGTCCCGATTGCGCATTTTTACGCAACACCTGCGGGTTTAGCGGCGCAGCGGTATAAACGGCGTAAGGCAATGCCAGCGCCGCATCGACCAGCGCATTCCCATGTTCAGGTGTGATCGGGGCCAGACCGGTGCGGGCGATACGCGCATTGTCGGTACTGCTGAGCTGGCTCGACAACCCGGTGACCGGTTGCCACCACCCCCAGGCGAGGGATGTGGCGCACCACCCTTGCCGACGGCGGTTATGCGCGATGGCATCCAGCGCCTTGTTCGCCGCCGCGTAGTTGCCCTGACCTGGGCTGCCCAACGTCCCGGCGCTGGATGAGTAGAGAACGAACGCCGCGAGGTCGTCAGTACGGGTTTTTTGGTGTAAGTGCCAGACTGCGTCTGACTTAGGTGAAAATACCGTATCAAGGCTCTCCACCGTCAGATTGGCAATGGTGGCGTCAGCCAATGCGCCTGCGGTATGAAATACGCCAGTCAGTGGATGTGCCGCCGGAATTGCCGCAAGTAGCCTGTCCTGCGCCAGCGGGTCGGTGATGTCGCAGGCGACGATCTCAACCATCGCTCCCGCGTTTTCCAACTCCGTTTTCAATTGCGCTGCGCCAGCGGCACGAAGGCCGCTGCGGCTGGCCAGTATCAGATGTTTGACCTGATGCGAGTCCACCAGATGATGGGCGAGCAACCCGGCCAGCGTACCTGTTCCCCCGGTAATCAACACCGTGCCGTTGGGGTTGAGCGGTTGGGGGAACGTCAGCACCACTTTGCCGGTGTGTCGGCCTTGCTGCATTAGCCGGAAGGCGTGTATCGCCTCTTTAATATCAAAGGCGGTGACCGGCAATGGTGCCAACGATCCCGCTTGCATCAGCGATAACAACGAGCTAAGCATCGCCGTAGTCTGTTCAGGATCGTGGTCCGCTCGGTCAAGGTAGTGATAAGTCAGACAGGCAGGGAAATCCTTACGAATATCGGTTTTACCCAGCTCGATAAAGCGGCCTTGTGAGGCCATCAGCGACATTGAGGCATCGATAAACTCGCCGCTCAGGGAATTGAGCACCACATCAAGCCCTTTGCCATTGAGTAACGGACGGAATTGTTCGGCGAACTCAAGGCTGCGTGAGCTGGCGATATGATCGTCAGGAATGCCGAGCCGACGCAGCACCGGCCATTTGTCAGGGTGCGCTGTAGCGAATATTTCCGCCCCCAGATGACGAGCCAGTTGGATCGCGGCCTGACCGACGCCGCCCGCCGCCGCGTGAATCAATACGCGCTCGCCTGAACGCAGCGAGGCGAGTTGCGTTAGCGCGTAATACGCGGTGAGAAAGACGATGGGGACGCCGGCGGCCTGCGCGAAAGTCCAGTCCTCAGGCAGGTGGAAGGTCATCGTCTGGTCAGCGATAACGGTCGGACCGAAAGCGCCTTCGGTCAGTACCATCACGCGATCACCGATGTTAAAGCCTGTTACCTCCGGCCCGACTTCCATGACGACACCGGCGGCTTCGGTGCCGAATTCATGCTGCGGCGCGATTAACCCCAATGCACACACGATGTCATAGAAATTGATGCCGGCCGCTCGCACGCTGAGCCGAATTTGCCCTTTGCCCAGCGTTGCGCCGGCTTCAGGAGCGGGCTTCAGCCTAAGATTGTCGAGATTCCCGGTATCCGAAATATCCAGACGCCACAGCGTGCTCTCGCAGGGAGGGCTGAGCAGTCCGGTTGTTACCGTTCTGCCAAGGTGTGGAATGAGCAACTGGCCCTGACGCACCGCGAACTGTGAGCGACCGCTGACCAGCGCTGCATGAAGCAATGCGGTATCGGTGAGAGGACGATTGGTATCAAGCAGCACGATGCGGCCAGGGTTTTCATTCTGGGCTGAGTGCAGCAGCGCCCACGCGGCGCTGTGGGCCACATCCACATGTTCATGGAAGCCCTGTTCCGTCGCGTGCTGAGTGATAACGAGCAGCGTGGTAGTCGCCATGCTCTCATCAGCCAGCCAGCGTTGGAGCAGGTTGAGAACCTGTTCGCACAGTGTGCGTGCCGCGCGTGGCACATCGTCGGTGTCCATGCCGCCGGTATTCGGTAACCGCCACACCAGCACCGACGGCGGAGTGGTTGATTCCCGCACGGCGGTGAGTTCCGACCATGTGTGGTAGTGAGCGGTAATGCCCGGCAGGCCGGCGTCGCTGGGATCGGTTGTCAGTAACGCCCAACTGGTGGCCGGGGGCGCTTCTCTGACTTTAGACGCGCCGGGTAACGCGCTCCAGATGGTGCGCAGTAGATCATACTGCGGCTGGATGCGTAACTGCTCGCGCAGCTTGTCTCGTGTGGTTTCCCGTAACGTGAGCGTTTCGATGGCAATCACCGTTGCGCCTGCCTCATCGGTGGCAATCAGGCTAACGGTATCGTTGGTTTTCAGGTGCAGGCGCGCACGCAACTGGCGTGGCTGTTCGTCGGTCAGCGTGATGCCGCTAAGGGCGAAAGGCAACCGCAGCGCCGTCGCGCCGTCGTCTTCAGGCAGGGCGATGGTATGGAGCAGGGCATCGAGCAACGCAGGGTGCAAAAGGTATCCGTTTGTTGACAGCGCTTCCGGCAGGCTGGCTTCGGCATACACATCATCGCCGTCGCGCCAGGCGGCGCTAAGCCCTTTAAAGGCGGAGCCATATTCATATCCGGCAGCGTAGAGCCGTTGATGCAGGCGGGTGAGATCAAGCGGTTCGCTGTTGACCGGCGGCCAGTCTGCGTTGTCGAACGGACGTTCCAGCCCCGGCGCGTCGCGCTGTAATTGCGCAGTGGCGTGCAGCGTCCACGCTGAGGCGTCGTGGTCTTCGTCGTGATGATGCCGGGCGTGCAGCGTGACGGCGCGTTGCCCCTGTTCGTCTGGACGTCTTACTCTGAGTTGCAGGTCCAACTCCCCTTGTTCGGGCAGTACCAGCGGGGTTTGAATGACCAGTTCGGTGATCGCGTGGTAGTCCGTGAGCTGCGCGGCGTAGTGAACCATATCCAGATACGCGGTTCCGGGAACCAATGCCACGCCGGTCGCGGCATGGTCGGCGAGCCAGGGATGGCCGGCGAGTCCGATTCGCCCGGTCAGCAGTACGCCTGCATCGTCCGGCAGATCGACTATCGCGCTCAGCAACGCGTGCTCCGCCGGGCGTTGTCCAACGGTGGCGACATTGCCGACGGCAGGTGGGGTAAGCCAGTAATGGTGATGCTCGAAAGGGTAGGTAGGAATATCCACGAGGCTGGCGGTGGGGTGGAGCGCCCGCCAGTTGATGTTATGCCCGCTGACGTACAACTGCGCCATCGCCTGCGTCAGGCACTCAACGGCGGGTTTGTCTCGTTGCATCGAACTGACAATCGTTGCCGTATTATCGGTCGTTTCTTCCAGTGCGGGCAGCAATACCGCGTGCGGGCTGCACTCCAGAAAAGTCGTTTTACCATTTTTGCTCAATGCCAGTATCGTGTCGAAAAAACGTACCGGGCGGCACAGGTTGTCGCACCAGTATTTGGCATCGAGCATGGCGCCTGGCAGCGGCGCATCGGGGGAGTAACCGTCTATGGTGCTGTAAAAAGGAATGTGTGTTGCGACGGGCTTCAGCTCGGAGAATAGCTCCATCAGAATCGGGCGCAGGGTATTGAGCTGCGTCGAGTGCCCTGCGACATCAACCGCAATCCGTTTAGCCCGAATCTGCTCTTTTTTACAACGACGCAGCAGCATTTCGATTACTCTGGCATCGCCTGAAACCACGGTTGAGGTCGGGCTGTTGAAGACCGCCAGGGTAATTTCCCCGTCATCCGCACAGAGGAACGCGCGGGTCTGCTGTTCAGACAGGCCGATCATAGCCATTGCGCCATGTCCTGACTGGCTGAGCATCAGCCGCGAGCGTAACGCCACGATCCTTACGGCATCCTGTAGCGAGAGCGCGCCCGCGATATAAGCGGCGGCAATTTCGCCCTGAGAGTGCCCCGCGACGGCGTGCGGAGTAAATCCGAAAGATTGCCACAGGCGCGCCAGTGCGGTCATCACCGCGAAAAGCGCCGGTTGTACGATGTCGATGCGGTCTAAAGGCGGCGTGTCGGGATTAGCGTGCAGGACGTCAATCAGCGACCAGTCAACATAAGCGCGCAGCGCGCTATCAACCTCATTGATAGCCTGTCGGTAAACGGAAAACGCGTTATACAGTTCCATCCCCATTTTCGGCCACTGCGAACCTTGCCCTGGGAAAATGAAGAGTAATTTGCCTGATTCGTTGGCCGCTGAAGCGCCGACGGTTAATGTCGGGTAATCCTGCCCGTTTTCAAGCGCCAGCAACCCTTTTAGCAATACCTCTCTGGATTGCCCCCTCACCGCGGCGCGACAGGGGAACTGGCTGCGTGAAATGCCCAGTGAGTAGCCGACATTGATAGGATCAACATCTTGTTTGTTAAGCAGATACTCCCGCAACTGCGCCGCTTTTTTACGCAGCGCAGTATCGGTTTTTGCCGCAATCGGCCAGAGCAGGTTCTGGGGTGCGGCAGCGGTTTCGGCATGGATGCGGCTAATTGGCGTCAATACCGGCGGCTGTTCCACGATAAGGTGACTATTGGTGCCAGAGACGCCGAACGAGGAGATCGCAGCGCGATAAGGCCGATCACCGACTGGCGGCCAGGGTTGAGGTTCCGCGAGTAGCCTTATCGCACCGCTTGACCAGTCGATTTCATGGGAAGACTCGGTAATGTGCAGACTGCGCGGCAGCATACTGTGGCGGAAGGCCATCAGCATTTTGATAACACCAGCAACCCCGGCGGCGGCTTGCGTATGGCCGATGTTGGATTTAATCGACCCCAGCAGCAACGGGCGTTCAGCCGAGCGTTGGCGGCCATAGGTCGCCATCAGCGCATTCGCTTCTATCGGATCGCCGAGCCGGGTGCCGGTGCCGTGTGCTTCGACAACATCGATATCCTGAGGCGTCAGACCCGCGTTAGCCAGTGCGTGACGGATGACCTGCTGTTGAGCGGTGCCGTTGGGCGCCGTCAAACCGTTGGAGGCGCCGTCCTGATTGACTGCGCTGCCGCGGATCACGCCAAGCACCGGATGTCCGTTCGCCTGCGCCAGAGAAAGCGGCTCCAGCAGTAACATACCGATGCCTTCCGATAGCCCCACGCCATCCGCTGATGCGGAGAACGCTTTGCATCGCCCGTCCGGCGCGAGCACGTGTTGTTGAGAAAAATCGATGAGTACGCCGGGCGTCGGCATAATGGTGATGCCGCCTGCCAATGCCAGTTTACAGTCGTTGCTGCGCAGTGCCTCACAAGCGGTATGGATGGCGACTAACGAGGAGGAGCACGCGGTGTCGATGGTGACCGCCGGCCCGTGTAGACCGAGGCTATAAGCCACCCTGCCGGAAGCCACGCAGGTTGCGGTTCCCATATAGCCGTAGCCTGAAACCTCCTCTGCGGCATGTTGAATCTGGGAACCATACTCTGTCGCCATGATGCCCGCGTAGATCCCGGTATTGGAACCGTATAAATCCGAAGGCGCTATCCCCGCGCGTTCAATGGTTTCCCAGGAAACCTCAAGCAGCAGTCGCTGTTGGGGTTCCAGCGTCAGGGCTTCACGCGGCGAGATACCAAAGAACCTGGCGTCGAACAGCGGCGCTTCATACAAAAAGCCGCTGGTGCGCGTGGAAATTTTACCAGGGCGGCCCGGCTGTGGATCGTACAGGTTTTTGACGTCCCATCCGCGATCAGATGGGTAATCACCGATGACATCGCGCCCTTCAAAGACCAGATCCCACAGCGCTTCAGGGCTGTTCACGCCGCCCGGATAGCGGCACGCCATACCAATAATGGCAATAGGTTCGTTGTGATGGCGTGTATTCAACGCATTATGCTCGCCGTCATCGGATGAGGATAAACCAAGCGCTTGTCTCAGGTATTCGCTCAATGCGCGCGGCGTGGGGTGATCGTAGAGCAGCGTGGAGGGCAGCGACAGCCCTGTGGCGATGCTGAGTCCGCGTGAAAACTCAACGACGTTTAACGAGGTAAATCCAATCTCACGGAACGCCTGCATGTCTGAGGAAAAGGTTTTTCCCAACAGCGTTTCGATTTCGCGCGATATCAGGCCCAGCAGGATGTCGTATTGTTCCGATGGGCTGTGATCGCGTAACGCCAACTGATCGATCTCGTCGTTGGGTTCGGTGTTAACCGGACTATCGCAAAGCAAAAGGGGCTCGTTGGTTGTGGGCGCGGCGGGGGCCGCGTGCTCTGGGAGCAGTTGAGTAAACACGCGGTTCCAGTCAACCGGTGCACCGTTAATAAACGCGTGCGTCAGGGCATGAAGGAAACTTTCCCGATCATTTTTCCGGCGTTCGAGTGTGGTAATAGCGGCGCCCTGAACGCCGGCGGCGCGCAGATGCTCTTCAATGACGGTCGCCAACACCGGGTGCGGACTGACTTCAATAAAAAGACGATGTCCGTCGTTAATCAAGGCGCGGATGCTGTTTTCGAACAAAACCGGTTCTCGCAGGATGCGATACCAATAGTCCGGTTGAAAATCGCTGTTGTTATAGCGCGTACCGGTTACGGAGGAGTAGTAGGCCGTCTGCGCCGAAGAGAGAATATTGCGCGGTGCCTGTTCCAGTACCTCATTTTTTAGTATGTCTATCTGAGGGGAATGGCCTGCTACCTCTCCTCCCGGTACTTTCCAGGTCCAGAATCCCGCTTTGGTTAATCTTTCCAGCATGGCGTCGGTGTCTGCCGTGCTGCCGCTTAATGTTACGCTTTTAGTGCTGTTGATTGCGGCAACCGCCAGTCTGCCGTCTGACTCGTTGAGTAAAGGCGTGATGTCGTCAACGGAAGCCGCCACCGATATCATCGCGCCCTGACCTTCGATACGCGTGAGGGTTTGCCCCCATAATGCGACCAGTCTGGCTGCGTCCTCCCGGCTTAAATAGCCTGCGCAGCAGGCCGCTGCCGCTTCACCGACGGAATGCCCGACTACGGCGGATTCTCTGATGCCAAACGCTCGCCATGTATCTGCCAGTGCGGAGGAGAGGGTGAACTGTATTGGCTGGATGTGTTTTTGACGGAAGAAAAACTCGCCTGCCGCCAGCGCATCGGCGGGGTTCCAGTTGAGGTGGGGTTGCAACATTGCACCGTTTTCGTTCACGCTTTGACGATAAACAGGCAGCGTGTTGAGTAGTTCGCTGGTCATTCCCGGCCACAGCGGTCCCTGACCGGAAAAAACCAGAACCGGGTTGGCACCCACAGCGGCGTTCCCGCTTAACACGTTGCGCGCCGCACGGCCCTGCACGAGGGACGTCAGCCCTTTGATCAATCCGGCTTTATCCGTGGCGAAAACAGCACTACGGTTTTTTGCATGTGGGAGGGTGAATTGATGCAGGCAAAACGTTGCTAATTCATCGTCGGATAACGATTCAAGTGTAATACGCAAGCGCTCGGCTACAATGGCGCGCGCCGACTCGGATTCGCCAGAAAGGATCAAGGGCAGGTGTACAGTATTCATAACGATTCCTGTTATTTAGCGACGATGTTTGGCGTTGCGTTCTTTCTCCACCCCAAGTCTGAAACGGGGTGAAGCACGATGATCTTCGGCTGCTCACTGCGAAGCAGAATCTTACTGAGCTGTCGTCGAATCTCCCCTTCGCTCAGTGAGGTGTCGTGACAATAGACATCCAGAGTAAATTCCACGCTTCCAGCCCCGGCGGCATCGCTATGTACCCAGGCTTCTGCGCGAGAAACCCCTGCGATGGTTTCGGCTATCTCACTGACCGATTTCAAACACACCTTTTCACCACGGCTCATGACATAGGTTGGGTTGCGCTGCTTAAAGAAGAGATAGCCTTCGTCATCAATAGTGAAGCGATCACCGGTACTGATGATGCGGCGACACTCGTTGAGAGGCGTCTCAATGTCTTCGCTTTGGCTGTGGATGCGCCGAATCATGCCGGTATCGGTTTCGACGATCAGTTCGCCATCGTTGTCGCTGGGGCTATCTTTGCGCAGGTAGACGTGAATGCCGGGGAACGGTTTGCCAACAGAGGCATATTTATCAGGTGGTACGCGATGGGCCGCCAGGGTTGCAACGCGTGGGCCAGCTTGGGTCAGGCCATAAGTGAGATAAAGCGCTATGCCGTGATTGCGAGCCAATAGGGCTTCAACTACGGGAGCTGCAAGCGCGTCTCCGCCGATGGTTAAACGGCGTAATGGCGCCGGGAGTGGCCCGGAGCTGGATTGCAGCCAGGCGTTGATCATGGTGGGCGTAACGGATGACTGGGTTATTTGATAGGTTTCAATCGTTCGCTCATAGTTGCCCGGCGTAAAGGGCGGCCTGGCAATAATCGCCTTATGCCCCAACGCAAAGCAGGAGAGTAATTGCGCGACGAAAGCATAGGAGTAGTACATCGGCAGATTGATCAATATTCTGTCTTGCGCTCGTTGTTCAACGGCCCGCGCATGGTTGAGCGCATTGCGAAATAAACTGTCGATGTGAAATAAACAGCCGCTGAATATGCCGGACGTGCCAGAGGTGAGAAGAATGATTTCGCCCGGTTGGTAGCGGCGCTTCCTGGATATATCCAGTCTGATTAACTGACCGGATTGCGACAGGGGTTGCGCGGGTTGTGCTTGCATCAAGCCGCAGGGGATGTGCAACGCGAGCAGGTCGTCGGCACCGATTACCTGTGCGATACGATAGATGCGGGATGCTGGCGCAGAGGAGGGCAGCAGTACAGGAACCGCGCCAATTGTCAGCAGAGCAAAAACAATGGCGGCAAATTGCACGCTATTTGGGATTGTCAGCATGACAGGCTTGCCGGGTTCAATGCCGAGTGAGCGAAGATCTTTTACGAGATCGCCAAAAATCAACGGCGTTGCCTCATGTGCGTTAGCATCGACCTGAATAAGCCCATCCACAAAGTGCTGAATCGCGTCGGGAGTCATGTGGCGCAGCGATGTCATTCGCGTTCCCCTCTGCTGTGTGTGACGACAATACTGTGGATGTGATGGCCTGATGCATCTACATGGTGAGTGGTAATAATGACGTGGGTTGCTGCGCCTTCATCCAGCCAGACACGTGCCAGCACGGCGGCATAGTGTTGTGTGTTGTCCGGGGACATACTCCATACCATACTCGGACCACTAAAGCGCCGAAATTGCGACGGGAGGCTGATGACCGTGCCAGGGCAGGCGCCCGAAAACCGTAGCGGTGACAGGTGCCCTGAAGAAAGCGTGGCGGCAATGTCGTGTATGGTCTTGAGCGTACACTGGTCACTGATGGCGATATGCCCTACCGATGCGCAGGCCGACGTGATGGCATCACGATGCCCGGCGATGGCTTGTTCAACCGTTTCAAGAATCAGCCAGGATAAAGGATCGGCATAGAGCGACGCTTTTTGTGCCGACTTATACGTGGACAAATCTGCCGTACTCGCCATCCCCTGACCGGCGATATTGAGACATTGTGCGGTTAGCGCCTCGGTATTGTTCATCATGCTGTGCTCCCTGCATGTTGGAACACCAGACAGGTATTAAACCCGCCGAATCCCAGCGTGATACTTAGCCCAGCCGTTGCACAACAGGTCATATTTTTTTGAGTAGCGACAGGCAAATTGAGGTCAGGGATGGGATCGCGCAACCCATGAATCGGGGGAAGTTGCTGCGTTTTTAATGCCAGTAATACGGTAATGGCCTCAATAGCGCCCGTAGCGCCAAGCGTATGCCCAAATGCGCCTTTTGTGGCGAACAAGGTCGGCGGATTGGGTAAAGCTGAAAACAGCTGTGAATAGGCTTTAGCTTCGACCGAATCGTTAATCGGCGTTCCTGTACCATGCGTATTAATAATGGAAATATCTTCCGGTCTTAAGCCCGCACTGTTGAGCGCGCGCTGTACGGTGAGCATGACATTTTGCCCCGATAAATCGGGCGCCACCGCGCTGGTGGCATCGTTTGCGGAACCCGCGCCGGCGAGGATGCCATAAGCCTCAATGCCACGACGTTTGGCGTGCGCTTCGGATTCCAGTATCAGAAAGGCGGCGCCTTCACCAAGGACAGTACCGTTATGGCTGACATCAAATGTGCGCAGGCCATCGGCAGACAGGGTGCCTAGCCGAGAATGGCCAAGCCGTTTTCCCACGGTAAGAATGTCGGCTCCCCCGCATACGCATATTTCGCCAAGGCCCGCCCTGATAACGTTCAGGCCGGCTAAAATGGCGTCGGCTCCGGCCGAGCAGGCCGTGCTTACGGTAATCGGAGATGTGATACAGCCGACTTCGTTAACGGCGCGTATTGACCATTCTGACAACGAAACGCTATCAGATGAGTCTAAATGGTGGCCGTAGCTGGTCCCCAGTATTGGGAGAATGTCTGGATCGTCTACAGAAACAGCGGCGTCCTTCAACGCGTTGCGTAAGGTTTTTACCGTCAATACGTGTTGACGTCTGGCGTCATCCCATTCCAAAGGAAGGTCGGGTATGGGGGCCGCCAGGTTGCTGCGTAATGATAACGCGGCATCGAGTTCGGTGATGCCGGAACGGTCTTTCAGCAGGGATTGCCAGACGGGGGCGATTTCATCGCCTAATGCGGTAGACCAGGCCATACCAGTAACCCAAACTGGAGAGTCGCTATTTACCATAGCTGTGTCCCCAGCGTGGATATATTCTGGCGCACCAGTGAGCCTTTGAGCATTCCCACTGTTTGCTTCGTGACTTCTGCCCGGCAGGAAAATGTGAGAAAGTTATCACGCAACATTTCACAATTAAGGTGAAAAATGATTTGATCTCCGGGCACCACAACACGAATAAACCGGGATTTAATGGAACCCACTAATGTTATTTCGTTGTCAGCTAATGGTGATGTTGAAAGCTGAAATAGAATAATTGCCGATTGTGATATGGCCTGCATCATGTGACTTGCCGGGAAAATAGCTCGCTCAGGAAAATGGCCGGCGATGGCGTCTGTCTGACCTGACACCGCCATGAGTGTTTTAATATAACTGGCGGGTTCATAATCAAGAACGCGGTCAAGATATACCATAGGATGTTGATGCCTTAGCCACCCTTTAAGTTCGGTGAATCCCATCACTCTGTGTTGATGCTTATTTTTATCTTGGGTTTGCGTGTTCATGGCTGTTTCCCTGGGTGTTGGTGTTTTTTATTAAGAATGAAATCAAATTTGTCAGTGTTGTTATTGAGTCAAAGTGTTGAGGCGTAAAGTACTCATCCTCGATTTTGATGTTAAAGGCGTATTCACACCGGGCGCGTAATTCACTGAAACCGAGTGAGTCTAAACCCAGCCCATCACGCATATTGATATTTACTTCAATTTCTGATCGGGGAATGCTAATGAAGAGATCATCGATCAGGATTTCGATAATAGTGTTTTCTATGTTTTTCAAGTTGACATTTCCTTTTGCTTTAACTGTTTAATATGTCTGTTGAAGATTTTTCGGTGTCATTAATATTCATTCGCCTGGATAGTTTAAACTTAAATGGCGTATGGTTATTCCTTAACGTTTTTGCTGTTATCGATATATGGCTGTAAATTCAATTTTTTCAGGCGGATCGGTATTCATCCTCCTGGCTTATACTTTCTTTCTATACCCGTCATACTTCAAGTTACAGGTGTGTTGGCTTTATTACTCGCTCATCCCTGGGCCTTGCCCTAACGGGCCAACGCGTTGCGTTGTTCAACACGCTAGCGTGTTGTCCTGCAACTCGAATTATTTATGCTATATAAGGTTTTTATTCTGTTTTATTTTAAATCACTCGCTTTTTGAAAGAGGTGCTATTATTTTTTCATATGACTTCTGCTTCACTATAAGTGAAAAAAGTGCGTTCTATGAAAAATCAAGATACAGCCATCACTCACTTTGAAATGATTGTTGATGATTTAATTTTATCAGGCTCTGTGAGTGGTTAAACATCAATACTGTTATTTTATAAACTAAAATCTACGGATTAAAAAAGGGAAAATACTCGTTGCTAATATTCTTTTTTTTCATGATTTGTTTTTGTGGCTATTCCTGTATCGAGGTTCCTGTTAGGGCTATGTTATTGAATTTATAAATATAAATTTCGTGATTTCAAATTTACATTAATTGAGTGGAATAAATAGATTGGCTCAGGATGACCCCTGCTCATACAGTAGAGTCGTTTAAATCGGCAGTCAGGTATCAATCTTTTATTTTACTTGTCGGCAATCCATTCATGTCACAGCGTGACATGAATGGACATATTAAGAGAAATGTGTCGTTGTTATACTTTAATTCGCTGTACTATTTACCTTGTTCTTTAATGTGACGTAATCCGATGCTATCTGCTGTCGGCTGATTTTTCCGGCGGACGATACAGGAAGCGTCTCCACCAGAATAAATTCGCGCGGCTGTTTGTAAGCGGGAAGACGACTGGAGAGATAGACGGATAATTCCCCCGTGTCCAACGCTGTTTCCGCACAGGGTTGCACCAGTGCGATGGGGTATTCACCAGAGATTGCATCAATAACGCCGAAAACGATGGCGCCTGCAACCTGAGGATGAGCCGTAAGCTCACATTCAATTTCAAGTGGTGAAACGGGGTAACCGCCCACTTTGATCATATCGTTCTGCCGGGCGATATAGAGAAGGCAGCCGTTCGGCAGTTGTCTGACGATGTCACCTGTCGCTAACCAACGTTTCCTGTCCAGATAATCGACGCCTGTACCGTTCCATAAGCCAATAGTATTGGCTGGGGAGCGGAGCTGTAGTTCTCCGCTCTCTTCTGCTGCAGCGTCAATGACGATGTCTACGCCGGGCAACGGCCAGCCAATGCTCGGTTCGGAACAGGAATCGATATTTGGTTGATAGACAACAGGGCCGCCCGATTCGGTTTGCCCGTAAGAATTGCGTAAATGAGTGCCGAATGTTTTAAAAAAATCTCGACTGACGGTAAGGGAACACGCCTCTCCACCCGTTACACAGTAAGTTCCGCTGAGATTGGGCGGTGGCGTTTTTGCTGCTCTGGCTGCGGAGATCAACGCGTTGAAACTTGAAGACGCGCCGGTAATGAAGCCTATCCGACCTGTACTCAGCAACGACAGGGTTTTTTCTGACGTGGGGGACGTCATCAGAGCCAGCGGACTGCCGCGCCGCAAGCCAGTGAGTGTCATTAGAATGTTCCATGGGATGATGAGGTCAAACATGGAACAAAAAAAGCTGGCGTGTTCTGCATTTTGCGTCGTCAGCGGGTTCATTGTTGTTTCCATCAGATTAACGGCGGCGCCAAGCGTTGAATAGGAATGGACGATGCCTTTGAATGTCCCACTGGTCCCTGAGGTATAAAAGATAGCGGCCAGGCTGTTGTCATCCGGTGAAGGGAAATCCCGTAATGGGCTGGCGAGCAATTCCGCCCAAGTGCGGGTGCGTTGCGTCGGGGAGGAAAAGTCAAGAATCCAGGCGCGTTCAAGGGTATTGCTTTTTTCGATGATATCGGCGGACACCATATATCTTTCCGTATCGGCCAGATAAAACCTGGCGGCACTGTGTGCGATTAGATATTCCGTTTCGCTACAAGAGCGTTTGATGTGTATTGGAACAAGTACGGCACCCGTGCCGAGACAAGCGTAATAAACAGCGATTAATTCCGGACGGTTTCCGATATGTATGGCTACTCGATCTCCTGTACGTAAACCGGCGTTTATCAAGCCGGAGGCAATATTCCTGGCGAGTGCGACAAGACGGGCGAATGAAATGTTTTTGTTGTCCTGGATGATCGCTGGTGCATCAGGACGCTGCTGTGCGATATGTTCGAGTTGGGAAAACAAAGACATGTGTGTTTCTCCTGTGTTGGTCATTACCAGAGATGTCAATATCTGCATCAGTGAGGCAGCGAATATATCGGCAAGATAGCCGCCAGGGACGACCTTGATTTCAGTTGAGGTGCCAGCGCCTGCGACTTTCACCGTTTCTATCTGAATGCGTTAATTTATGGTCTTTAATTCCATCGCTGCTAACAGGTGGTATATTAATTTCTTTGATAACATCATGTGTTAATTGTATCTATGTAAATTCTATGCCTTATACTTAATTAAAGTGCTTTTGATTCAGTGCTGATTTATTCTATTCAATGTGTTTTTAATATAGCTGTAACGATAACGTAATCAAAACGGAAAATATTCATTCTATAGATAACTGTTTTTCATGGTTTAAATGATAAGCGATGAGGTAGTGTGCCATTTTTTTAATGGAGTCTATGTTAATGAAAATGCTGATTAAGTGGGAGTGAAATGGAGGAGATGATATAAAATAATTCGTATGGATTGTCATTTAAACGGCGCATTACCTATTTTTTATTATGCTCATCCTGACAATAGGAACTGATTTGTTTTTGATTTATACCCGTCATACTTCAAGTTGCAGGTGCGTTGGCTTTATTATCGGCCCCTCCCTGTGTAAGTATCCCTGCAAACCGAACCATTCACTTTTAGAGATCTTCCGACATACTGATTATGTCCCTCTGAGGAGATCGCTATGCGTAAAGCCCGATTCACCGAACATCAGATCATTGCCGTTCTCAAGTCCGTCAAAGCCGGACGCACCGTCAAGGATGTCTGCCGCGAAGCGGGGATATCTGAGGCTTCTTACTACAACGGGAAAGCGAAGTATAGTGGTATGGGAGCCTCTGATATTAAGAAGATGAAAGATCTGGAGGATGAGAATCGTCGTCTCAAACAGATGTTTGCCGACCTCAGTCCGGCGTAAACAAGGACACGTCTGGAATCATAAGCGCGTTCACCGGATTTACTGCCTGTTGAAACTGAATTTTCGCCGTAAAGGGAAAGCAACGTCTGCCTTATAGTATATATTGGGGTTTCATTTAAAAAATAATCTACATGGATGTACCTGATTCGGGAGTACCAGAATTCGGATCTTCGGCGGGAGCATAACTCGCCAAAATATTTATTAGGTTAGCCATGTTATCTCATGGAGTGGAGTTATGTGTAGTGGGCTGCCCATGGCGATAAACCTGAGCAGACTGATAGCGGGGACAATAAATGTTAACGCTGATCATATGAGAACCTCAAAAATATCACCGAATAACCATTAAAGTGACTCGCATCATTTTAGCACAATAAAA
>NZ_JAAVXH010000023.1:0-4639 GCF_012273755.1 Dickeya sp. CFBP 2040 | reverse complement strand
TGCCCTGGCCGCAGGCCACTCCGCCCGCCGGCTGGCTGAAATGCAACGGTCAGGCCTTCGACAAAAATGTTTTTCCGAAACTGGCGCAGGTCTACCCCGGCGGCGTGCTGCCGGACTTGCGCGGTGAATTTATTCGCGGCTGGGATGATGGGCGTGGGGTGGATGCGGGGCGAGCATTACTGTCAATACAGGGAGACGCCATCCGAAATATAACCGGTGCTATAAGCGGTGGTAGTGTGTTTTTTGATGCATTTGTCGGCGCATTCTATGACTACGGTACACGCAGCGGGGTATCGGCAACATCGTATTCAAGCGTGAACCTATCTGATGATTTTGCATTCGATGCATCTAGGGTAGTCCCGACAGCCAACGAAAACCGCCCCCGCAATATCGCCTTTAGCTATATAGTAAGGGCGGCCTGACCATCTGGTTGTATCGATCCAATAGCTATCAAACTGCTATTTACGCGGTGAGGAAACTCACCGCGTTTCTGCTCTCTGCTTGCAGGTGATATTTGATGGTGCTCTGGTTATAGTAGGGACGTAGTGTGTAGATAATTGCGAGCGACACGATGACTCCTGACGAAAAAGCCCTGTTTCTGAGCGCCATGGACGATGTCAAACCGCTGAAACCGTCCTCAACCGTCGTTCACCTGAAGTCCGCCCTGCCGAATACGACTTCTCATCGTGTGCAAGAACCAGAGCAGGATAATTTCCTGATTACCGGATTTCTGGATCTGTTTTCGTGTGATACTCCGCTGGAATTCAGGAAGGAGGGTATCCAACAAGGCGTGGTGGATAAACTGCGTCAGGGAAAATATCCGCTGGATGCCAGCCTCAATTTGTTACGTCAACCGGTCGAGGCCTGTCGGCAGCAGCTATTTGCGTTTATGCGGGAGGCACAGCAGCATCATTTACGTAACCTGCTAATTATTCACGGTAAAGTCAGGCATGATAAATCACATGCCAATGTCATACGTAACTACCTGTTTCGGTGGTTGCAGCAGTTTGATGCAGTGCAGGCGTTCTGTGCCGCTCAGCCATTTCACGGGGGGGCCGGAGCTTGCTATGTATCGCTGAGAAAATCCGATCAGGCCCGGCAGAATAACCGCGAGAGACATGCTAAACGTAGTCGGTAATTCTTAATCTGTTCTAACAAACGCCCGGCTAGCCGGGCGTTAACGTATCAGTAACTCAGTTCCTCGATGGCCGGTCTGCTATAACCCAATTGACCTTTGGCGAAGATCATCAGCGATGTCAGCAACGCAGGAATGGCAAGAATAGTGAACATGACGCTCAACCCCCATCCCATGCTGACCACCTGCGCGCCGGCAAATGCGCTCATGATGGCTCCCATTCGGCCAATGCCGTGCATCCAGCCTGAACCGGTAGCACGGGCTTCCGTCGGGTAATAGCGAGCAGATAGCGCATTCATACCGGTATTGGCACCGTTAAGACAAAAGCCGCTGCCGAACGCCACCATAGCCAGTAGCACGAAGTAAGCATGGGTAACGCCAATCATTGCAGTGGCTACACCGCCGGCTGCATAAATGACACCCAGCGCCAGATGCGGGTTAACCCGGTCCATTAGCCAGCCTGCGAATAACGAACCGAATGTACCGCCAGCCTGATAGAGGGCCGTGATGACAGTCGCTTCAGTCACGCTCATGCCCGCCTCTTTGATGACGGTCGGCAGCCAACTTCCCAGCAAATACACCATGAACAGGCCAAAGAAGTAGCCGCCCCATAACATGACGCTACCAAAACGGTAAGAGCGAGATAACACCAGCCGTACAGCAAAAGCCGGTGACTTTTCTGCCACAGGCATAGCAAACACGCTGTCGGCCTGAGTAACGCCGGGGGCGATTTTATCTACAATGCGATGTATCTGGCGCGAACCTGCACGCTTGCTGACCAGAAAACGTACCGATTCTGGTAGTTTCATCAACAAAAACGGCACCAGCAGGAGTGGCAGAATACCGCCCATCAGTAATACGGAGTGCCAGCCCCATAGCGGAATCATCCAGGAGGCGGCAAATCCACCGCTGGCAGCGCCGAAGCTGAAGCCGCAGAAGACCACGGTAATGATGAAGGAGCGTTTTTTCTCCGGTGCAAATTCCGATACCAGCGTGCCGACATTCGGCATCGCAGCGCCTAAACCTAACCCGGTCAGAAAGCGGAAAATGACCATGTGTTGCAAATTATGGGAAAAGGCGGTTAATAACGTCCACAGGCCAAACAGGAATACACTGGCAATAATGATGGTTTTACGTCCACGCCAGTCTGCCAGCGGGCCGGACACCATCGCGCCCACCGCCAGGCCAATCAGCGCCGCGCTGATAACCACGGCCAGCTCGGCATTGCCAATTCCCCATGCTGACTTTAGCGAGGGAGCGATAAAACCCATAATGGCGATGTCCATGCCATCAAGCGCAATGATGCAAAAACAAAGGAAAACGATCAGTTTCTGATAAGCGCCAAGAGGACGCTGGTTTATCAGCTGGCGTACGTCAATCGCGGTGGAACCTGTCACGCTTTTTCTCCAACAATACCGCTAAATGTTCACAATGGCTTACACTGTAAACAATTATTTCCGATAGGGAAATATAATGTCAGGAAAAATTTTTGTGTACCGGATAAATAACAGCGGCGCACCCACTTAGGATGCGCCGTTTGACATGCCACTGGTTCTTAACGAAGCGGCTGGGGAAGGTGGATGATCCACAACTGGCTGGCCGCTTCATCCTTAGGGAGCGATTCGAGTTCCACCCGTGTATCGACAGGGTGGCCGTCTAGCAAGAGTTTGCCGTCAGGCCCGACCTGATAGCTGCCGATTTTCCTCACATCATTGGCGGGGTTAACCAGTACAGACTGTAAACCGAAATCATTGTCATTGGTTACCGCCAGCGTGCTGGCGTCAATCAGCGCCAACCCTTCAGCTTTCTCCGGCTTCCAGCCCAACTGACGTAAATCAACCAGTTGTTGTTTTTTCGCCAGTACGATGCCACGTTTCTCCAGCGTTTTGGCATCATTCCACTCAGCTGGCTGAGTTGCATCGAATGTGGTCAGGTCGCTGGCGTCACGCAGATCGACACGATAGATCAGGTTGTGTATCACCTTGTTCTTGCCAGTACCTTGTTCAATCACCAATACGTCATGATCGTTCAGTGCCACCATGTCGCCAATTTTAGCATCACCGGTTTTTTTCCACCGATCCACATCCAGTGGATAACCGTACATAGCCGTTTTACCTGTTGAAGGGTCAAAACTGACCAAACGGATAAACAACGCTTTATTTTGGGTTTTCCCCTCGATATCCAGCGTGCTTTGCACTGCGGCAAGAAGACGACCATCCGGCATCCGGGTGATGCCCTCAAAACCCCGGTTAGGTTGTCGCCATTTAAGAATGTTGGGTAAACCGCTGGCGACGGCTTGCTCGCCGGGTAGTGGCGTTGGTCCCACCTTTTCCAGAATGCTGCCCTGTGCATCAATATGAATCAGAAATGGTCCGTATTCGTCTGAGAGCCAGAATCCTCCCTGACCATCCAGGGTAATCCCTTCGGTATCCAGGCCACGGCGATCATCCGACAGTTTTTTCAGCACATCGCTGAGTGCTACCTCATTGGTCGTGCCGAGTAGCGAATCGGGCAAGGGCAAACCACTGACGGGACCCGATTCATCATGCAACTGACGGCGTGCTGTGGCTTGCGCGCCGTTGGCATCCACAGTAATGGTCATCATTGAGGGGGTAAAATCAGGTACGGCGAAAATTTTCGCCTCTTTGCCTTGATATTCCGGTGCATCAGCATTAGGTCCACGATCAGTAACGGTAGCAAAGGTAAGTTTATCGCCATCCCGCCCGATGAATGACAACCCGGAACCGATCCCCATAGGAAAACCGTTGGGGAAACGTGCCTGCCATTTGCCGTGATAACTGACCCGATCATTATCGGGAAACGTAATCTGGTACTGCTCAGTTTGAATATCCGCGGCCTGAACAACATGGGCCAGCAGGATCATAGAAAGAAGCGGTAAGCAAAGGCGCATAGTCAAATCCTGTAAAAGAAAGTGGCGTATTACACCAAAACTGTAATCGACGTATCGATGACGGTACAGGATGACAACAATACATATTGTAAAACGCGGTGAGCATCCTCACCGCGTGGTGGTTTACTACAGAGTAGACTTCGGTGCAGTCTCCACCGTCAGGCGGCCCTTACTATGTAGCTAAAGGCGATATTGCGGGGGCGAGAACCGCCAGCAATAAAGTAGGGATTATTGTTTAATGGGCGATTAGCATTCGTATCGACAGTTCTCTGATTGCTATTTCCTGTATAAGCGTATCCATTTATGGCGAAAGAGTAACCTTTCAATGCCGGCCCGTAATCAGCATCTACGATCGTATCGGTTTGTATTGATTGATTAAATTCAGAAATTGTCGCTGTGTTAGCTGTGGAACCTTCAACAACTAATAATTGTGCTGCATCAGGGCCGATGTTAGCAGTAATAAGGGTCGGGGCCTGTCGTGATAGCAGTCCACGCCCCGCATCCACCCCTCGTCCATCATCCCAGCCGCGAATAAATTCGCCGCGCAAGTCCGGCAGCACGCCGCCGGGGTAGACCTGCGCCAGTTTCGGAAA
>NZ_JAAVXH010000022.1:0-30879 GCF_012273755.1 Dickeya sp. CFBP 2040 | reverse complement strand
TTATTGGAATAACATGGTGTGGCTCATCATCTTGTAATCGCTATGTAAATAAATATACATCGGGGCAGGGTGTTGAACTGCATCGTTAATGAGAATAATTCTTTTTAACTGCGTGATAATGTTAAAAAATCGCCATGTGGCGATGAATTGTGATTTGTTTGTTGTTATTGAGATAATTAATTGGCGCTTTTTATTCGCCGATACATAATGTGTATGTCTGGCAGGCGGTTATATATTCCTCTTGTCAGTATTTATTCATATCAATAAAGCATTAATGCATAAAATACGATAATACCCTCAACAATCCGGGTTGCAGAAAAGCGGTAACCGAGTCACTCCATTAGGGGAAACGCCCGAAAGCGGGCCGGGTAACATAGCCGATAGACCTGTGATTCGATGTATTGACGGTATAGCTCTGAGTGATGTCGTGCGAGGAATCTCCCATGCAGGTCAGCAGAAGACAGTTCTTTAAAATATGCGCAGGCGGTATGGCCGGAACGACGGTCACCGCACTGGGCTTTTCACCCAGCGCGGCGTTAGCCGAAACGCGGCAATATAAATTATTGCGCGCCAAAGAGACGCGCAATAATTGCACCTACTGTTCAGTCGGGTGCGGCATTTTGATGTACAGCCTCGGCGATGGCGCTAAAAACGCCAACGCCTCCATTTACCATATCGAAGGCGACCCGGATCATCCGGTCAGCCGGGGGTCGCTGTGCCCGAAAGGCGCGGGTCTGGTGGATTTTATCCACAGCGATCAGCGTCTGACATACCCGGAATATCGCGCACCAGGGTCTGACAAGTGGCAACGCATCAGTTGGGAAGAGGCGTTTGAACGAATCGCCCGCCTGATGAAAAAAGACCGTGACGCCAATTTTGTCGAGAAAAACGCCGCCGGGGTGACGGTTAACCGTTGGTTGACCACCGGGATGTTGTGCTCGTCAGCAGCCAGTAATGAAACCGGGATTCTTGATCAGAAATTCTCTCGTGCGCTGGGGATGGTCGGTATCGATACCCAGGCACGCCTCTGTCATGCTCCAACGGTGGCGGCGCTGGCGCCGACTTTTGGCCGTGGCGCCATGACCAACAACTGGGTAGACATCAAAAACGCCAACATCATTCTGGTGATGGGCGGCAACCCGGCGGAAGCGCACCCGGTTGGTTTTAAATGGGCGGTAGAAGCCAAAATTCACAATGGTGCCAAGTTGATCGTGGTTGACCCGCGTTTCAACCGTTCCGCCGCCGTCGCGGATCTCTACTCGCCGATTCGCGCCGGTTCCGACATCACCTTCCTGCTGGGTGTGGTGAACTACCTGCTGAGCCACGGCAAGGTGCAGATGCAATATGTGAAGGCCTACACCAACGCCAGTCTGGTCGTGCGTGATGATTACCATTTTGATGAAGGTATTTTCAGCGGCTACGACGCAAAGGAGCGTAAGTATGACCGCACCAGCTGGCAGTATGAACTGGATGAAAACGGTTTTGCCAAACGCGATGACACCCTGAGCCATCCGCGTTGCGTCTGGAATCTGTTGAAAGAGCATGTCAGCCGTTACACGCCGGATCTGGTGACGAATGTTTGTGGCACGCCAAAACAGGATTTTCTCACCATTTGTGATTTGCTGGCCTCAACCTGTGTGCCGGATCGCACCGCGACCATCATGTACGCATTGGGCTGGACGCAACACACCGCCGGTGCGCAGATGATCCGTACTGCGGGGATGATTCAGTTGCTGTTGGGCAACGTCGGCATGGCGGGGGGCGGCGTGAATGCATTGCGCGGTCACTCCAACATTCAGGGCTATACCGATCTGGGTTTGCTGTCGTTGAACCTGCCGGGCTACATGCCGTTGCCGTCGGAAAAACAGACCACGCTGAAAGACTATCTGGATCAGATCACCCCGAAAGCGTTGCTGGCGGATCAGGTCAACTACTGGAAGAACACACCTAAGTTTTTTATCAGCATGATGAAGAGCTTTTGGGGCGATAAGGCGCAAAAAGAGAACGACTGGGGTTACGACTGGCTGCCGAAATGGGACAAAAGCTACGATGCGCTGGCTTACTCCCGCATGATGCTGGATGGTAAGGTCAATGGCTACATCGTGCAGGGTTTCAACCCTATAGCCGCCTTTGCGGACTCCAATAAGGCGCGCGATGCGCTGGCGAAGCTGAAATATCTGGTGATCATCGACCCGCTGGCGACGGAAACCTCCAATTTCTGGCAGAACCACGGCGAACTGAATGATGTTGATCCCGCTAAGATTCAGACCGAGGTGTTCCGCCTGCCGTCCAGTTGTTTTGCTGAAGAAAACGGTTCCATCGTTAACTCTGGTCGTTGGTTGCAGTGGCACTATCAGGGCGCTGAGCCACCGGGTGAGGCTCGTCACGATGGCGTAATCATCGCGGGTCTGTTTCTGCGTCTGCGCGAGCTGTATGCCAAAGAAGGCGGCGCGAATCCGGCGCCGGTGCTCAATATGAGCTGGGATTACCAGCAGCCGGAAGATCCGTCCGCCGAAGAGATCACCAAAGAGGCCAATGGTCGCGCGCTGGCGGATCTGTTCGATGACAAAGGCAACCTGTTGCTAAAGAAAGGCCAACTGCTGCCTGATTTCTCTCTGTTGCGCGATGATGGCTCTACCGCCAGTTTTTGCTGGATTTACACCGGCTCGTGGACAGAGGCGGGCAACCAGATGGCGCGCCGCGACAACGCCGACCCGTCGGGCCTCGGTTGTACGCCGGGATGGGCCTGGTGCTGGCCACAGAACCGCCGCATTCTCTATAACCGCGCTTCGGCGGACGAGCAAGGTCGCCCGTGGGACCCGAAACGTGAGCTGATTCGCTGGAATGGTCAGAAGTGGACCGGCGTTGACGTGCCGGATTTTGCCGCCACTGTGCCACCGGGCAGTGCCGCCGGGCCGTTCATCATGCAGGCTGAGGGACTGGGCCGTCTGTTCGCCATCGACAAAATGGCGGAAGGTCCGTTCCCGGCGCATTACGAGCCAACCGAATCGCCGCTGAAAACTAACCCGGTGTACAGCAAGGCGCTAATCAACCCGGTCGCGCGCATTCTGGAAGCGGACCGCTCGCGTATGGGAACGGCGGAGGAGTTTCCGTTCGTCGCCACCACGTATTCGATTACCGAGTTGTTCCGCCACTGGACCAAGCACGCGCGACTTAACGCCATCGTTCAGCCGGAACAGTTTGTTGAAATCGGAGAAGGGCTGGCGAAGCTCAGGGGCATTCAGGCCGGCGATGTGGTGAAAGTCAGCAGCAAACGAGGCTATATCAAGGCGAAAGCGGTCGTCACCAAGCGTATCCGTACCCTGACGATTCAGGGCAAACCGGTGGAAACCATCGGCGTGCCTTGTCACTGGGGCTTTGAAGGCACCACCCAGAAAGGCTTTATGGCGAATATCCTGACGCCGCATGTCGGTGACGCCAACAGTCAGACGCCGGAATACAAGGCGTTTCTGGTCAATGTGGAAAAAGCGTAGTTGCGGAGAAACACTATGGCAATGCAATCACAAGATATCATCCGTCGCTCCGCGACCAACTCACTGACGCCGCCGCCGCAGGCCCGCAACCACAAAGAGCAGGTTGCCAAACTGATCGACGTCACTACCTGTATCGGCTGCAAAGCCTGCCAGGTGGCGTGCTCCGAGTGGAATGACATCCGCGATGACGTGGGGCACAACGTTGGTGTCTATGACAACCCGACCGATCTGAGCGCCAAATCCTGGACGGTGATGCGTTTCGCGGAGTTCGAGGAAAACGGCAAACTGGAGTGGCTGATCCGCAAGGACGGCTGTATGCACTGTGCCGATCCGGGCTGCTTGAAGGCGTGTCCGTCGGAAGGGGCGATTATCCAGTACGCCAACGGCATCGTCGATTTTCAGTCTGAACACTGCATCGGTTGCGGCTACTGTATCGCTGGCTGCCCGTTCAACGTGCCACGCATCAACAAGGACGACAACAAGGTGTACAAGTGCACCCTGTGTGTTGACCGGGTCGAAGTGGGTCAGGAACCGTCATGCGTGAAGACCTGCCCGACCGGCGCGATTCATTTCGGCACCAAGGACGAAATGAAAGTGTTGGCAACTGAGCGGGTGAAAGACCTGAACAGCCGGGGTTACAAGAACGCCGGTCTGTACGACCCGGCAGGGGTGGGCGGCACGCACGTGATGTACGTGCTGCACCACGCAGACAGGCCGGAGTTGTACAATGGCCTGCCGGCTAATCCGAGCATCAGCCCGGCAGTCACCTTCTGGAAAGGCATCTGGAAACCGTTGGCGGCCATCGGCTTTGCCGCCACCTTCGCGGCCAGCGTATTCCACTACGTGGGTATCGGCCCGAACCGGGTAGAAGAGGACGATGACGCGCACCACGAGGGCAAGCAGCATGAAAAAGAGTAATCGGATTCAGCGTTACAGCGCCCCTGAGCGCATTAATCACTGGATTGTGGCGTTCTGTTTTGTGTTCGCTGCACTGAGCGGGCTGGGGTTTTTCTTCCCGTCGCTCAACTGGCTGATGAATGTGCTGGGTACGCCGCAACTGGCGCGCATCCTGCACCCGTTTGTCGGGGTGGTGATGTTTGTCGCTTTCCTGCTGATGTTTTTACGCTACTGGAAACACAACCTGATTGAACGCAGCGATCTGGAGTGGGCGAAGAACATCCACAAGATCGCCCGTAACGAAGAAGTTGGCGATACCGGTCGTTATAACTTTGGTCAAAAGTGCGTGTTCTGGCTGGCGATTCTCTGCCTGCTGCTGTTGCTGGCGAGCGGGATTGTTGTCTGGCGGCCATACTTCGCGCCGTCATTCTCCATTCCGGTGATCCGCGCGGCTCTGGTGGTGCATTCGGTATCCGCTGTCGGGTTGATCCTAACCATCATGGTGCATGTGTACGCTGCGTTGTGGGTGAAGGGCACCATCACTGCGATGGTGGAGGGCTGGGTATCCAGCAGTTGGGCGAAGAAACATCATCCTCGCTGGTATCGTGAGCTGCAATCCAAAGGGCAGGAGAAGCACTGATCCTCATTGCAAACCAGGTCAAGGAGAGGCGGCGTTGAGCCTCTCCTTGTCGTGCGTGCGATGAGGTAACAAAGAAACGATACCGTTTATCTCGCACGAAACACTTCCCTGATCAGACAAACTTACTCGTTCACAAAGCAACATGGCTGTTTGCCTACAGCCTAACTCACCTATTGACCAGTTTTGCCGGTAGCGCCACCACCAGCAGTGAGCTGAGTAGCAGGCAGAAAGCAAAGAACCACAGCGCGCCGCTACCGCTGCCGGTTAACTCCATCGCAAACCCCATGATTGAATTGCTGACCAGACCGGCGATATTCGCCAGCGAACAGGCCAGCGCGAATCCGGTGGCAGCGGCGGTGCCCGTGAGAAAGGTGGCCGGCAGGCTGAAGAACACCGGCACAGTGCCGATGATGGCGGCCTGCGCCACCGAGAACAGCAACAGCGTCATCACGATGTTTTGGGTGAAGAGGGTGCTGGCCGCCATCGCCGCCGCACCGAGCCAAAATGGCACGATGATGTGCCAGCGCCGTTCGCGCAACCGGTCAGAGCTGACGCCAAGCAGCACCATGCCCGCCAGAGCCGCGAGGCTGGGAACCGCCGTCAACAAACCAATCTGCCCAAGATCGGCCACGCCGGCCTTTTTAATGAAGGTCGGCAGCCAGAACCCCATGGCATAAGCGCACAGCAAAATTGAAAAGTCGATGCCGCCCAGCATCCAGACTTTCAGGTTCAGGAAGCCGTCACGAAAACGGTGCTTCAGGTGCGGTGCTTCACGGGTATCTATCGCCAGATCGGCGTGTACCTGCGCTTTATCCGTCTCGCTCAGCCAGTGCGCCTGATCAACCGCTTCCGGCAGCAGCCAGAAGGTCAGCACGCCAAGCAGTACGCTTGGCAGGCCCTCCAGCAGGAACATCCATTGCCAGCCGTGCAACCCGTAAGCCAAATCAAAATACGACATGATCCAGCCTGACAGCGGGCCGCCCATTACGCTTGAGAGCGGCAGACCGATCATAAACAGTGAAATAATGCGCCCACGCCGCCAGGAGGGGAACCAGCGTGTCAGGTAGAACAGCACGCCGGGTAGAAAGCCGGCTTCCGCCGCGCCAAGTAAAAAACGCAGTACATAGAACTGGGTTGGCGTAGTGACGAACATTGTCCCGGCAGACAGCAACCCCCAACTGATCATGATGCGTGCAATCCAGATGCGGGCGCCGACGCGTTGCAGAATCAGGTTGCTCGGCACTTCAAACAAGATGTAGCCGACGAAGAATAACCCGGCGCCCAGACCAAAGGCGACATCGTTGAGCGCCAACTGATTCGCCATCTGTAGTTTCGCCAGCCCGATATTGATGCGATCAAGATAAGCGGCGAGATAGCACAGGCACAAAAAGGGAATCAACCGCCAGGCAATTTTGCGGTAAACCCATTCAGCGCCCGATGTGGGATTGTGAGAATTCACTGCAGTCATGTATGTCGTTTCCAGCGTTAGACAGCGTTATTGTTATGCGCATCGGCGGCGTGTCTTCATCATGTGCATTCCGCCATACGAAATAAATGGAAGCTGCCTGGATACGCTCAGTACAGGACAGCCGCCCAATTGTGCGGTTGATGGCCGGTTGTGTCCATCCAGTTTGGCTGATGTTTTCTACGCCTGAGCACAGTGCGGAAAATCGCTCCTTATTGTAGGGAATAACCTGCTAACATGAGGGCATCAGAACGGGACCGGCGCCATAAGGGCGTGGCCTATTCAACATGGATAAACAGGAAATATCACCTGATGAGTATTCGTATTGTGCCGCAGGAGCAACTGGCCGACAGTGAGAAAACCTCAACCATCGGCGTCATTCCTCCTTTGCTGTTTGCTAACCTGAAAAGTCTGTACCGTGGCCGAGCTGAGCGCTTGCACCAGTTGGCGCAGGATCACCCGCTGGCGGATTACCTGCTGTTTGCCGCCGAGGTGGTGGAAGCACAGGAAAAAGTGCGCCATGACCACCCTCTGGAGAAGGATTTAACCGACGTGTTGCACCACAGCGCGGGTCGGTTGCCGCTGGATGCCGCCACGCTGGCGCGCGATCCGCACTGGCATGTGTTGCTCAAGGCGTTGATTGAAGAACTCAAGGCTAATGCCAGCGGCCAGGTGCTTGCCACGCTGGAAAATCTGGAGAAAATGTCGGTTCAGCAGTGGGATGCGCTGGCAGACGCGCTGATCGCCCAGCAATTCACTGCGGAAAACAACGATAAAGCCCCGTTTGTCTGGGCCGCGTTGTCGTTGTACTGGGCGCAGATGGCCACGCAACTGCCGGGGCGTGCACAGGCCGAACAGGGAGAACATCGCCAATTCTGCCCGGTGTGCGGCAGTATGCCGGTTTCCGGTGTGGTGCAGATCGGCACCACCAGCGGTCTGCGTTATCTGCACTGCAACCTGTGTGAAACCGAATGGCATATGGTGCGCGTTAAGTGCAGCAATTGCGAACAGTCGGGCAAATTGCACTACTGGTCGCTGGATGATGAGAATGCGGCTATCAAAGTGGAAAGCTGCGACGATTGCGGTACTTATCTGAAGTTGCTGTATCAGGAGAAGGATCATCGGGTGGAAGCGGTGGCGGACGATTTGGCCTCGCTGGTGCTGGATGTAAAAATGGAAGAGGAAGGCTTTTCCCGCAGCAGTATCAACCCGTTCCTGTTCCCGGACAGTAGCCAGTAGAACCCGCTTGCTGAAACGGCGTTGGTTCTCAGGCACCAGCGCCGTTGTTATTTATTGAGGTGGTATTGCTTTCTTTTGATTCCAATCGATACCACAGAGTTTTTACAGCGTTCATTAATCTCTGATGTATCCGTCATGCTTTAGTTTATGCCCAGGGCGCACACGTCATTCGTGTTAAGCGTGACAAAACGCATACCATCAACTGAGGACACCTCACCATCGCCCCGGCATCCTGCCAATTCTAACGAGAACTGAGAATCAACCAGCCGCATATTGGTACTGATTGTATTAGATCAACGTCCCGCCCCATGAGTCAGGACTTTGTCAACAGTCTGATTACAGTCTTTGTTGACGTTTGCTATAAAAAGTGGCAGCGCTTCTAAAACCAAGTAACTATTAACCTTTCTTTGGCTTGGGAATTGAATCTGTGGAACGAGGTTTCAACGCAATGTTATCGCCCCGCAGCGCCTTTATGCGCTATCTGTGCACAGGCGGAATCAATACGCTGATTCACTGGAGCGTGTTTCTGATACTGACGGGCGTGTTTACCGTAGATCAAGCTGTAGCAAACCTATCTGCATTCTGCGTGGCGGTCAGTTGCAGTTACGTCATCAACGCTCGCTGGACGTTTCGGGCTTCTGTATCTTTGGCCCGTTTTGGATTGTACGTCGGTTTTATGGCTATTCTTGCCGGACTAACCGGGTATGCCGGACAGCACTTACGGTTTCCTGCACTGCTGACTCTGGTTCTGTTCTCCGCTGTCAGTTTAGTCTTTGGTTATCTTTATGCCCGATGCATTGTCTTCAGGGAGCCATCATCATGATGTTATCGGTAGTGGTCCCCATATTTAATGAAGAAAGCTGCATTATGCCTTTTTACCACGCCTTGCGTGGGCTGAAGACGCTGGATTCATGTTGCATTGTGGAAATCGTCTTCGTTAATGACGGCAGTACGGATGCTTCCCGGAAAACCATTGAGGCGCTTCAGATGCGGGATGAACTTGTGGTGTTGGTGAATTTCAGCCGCAATTTCGGAAAAGAGTCCGCGTTGTTTGCGGGACTGGAATACGCGCAGGGAGATGCTGTCATCCCAATCGATGTGGATCTGCAGGACCCCGTTGAGCTTATACCTGAGCTGGTTGTCCGTTGGCAGGCTGGCGCTGATATTGTTCTGGCGAGGCGGTCTGATCGCACCAGTGACTCGTTTTTGAAACGAACCAGTGCCCGGCTTTATTATCAACTCCACAACGCATTGAGCCGGGACAAAATTGAAGAGAATGTCGGGGATTTCCGCCTGCTTTCCCGGCGCAGCGTGGAGCAGATCCTCAGCCTTCAGGAGCGGCTGCTGTTCATGAAGGGGATTATGTCCTGGGTTGGCGGTCGGGTTGACGTGGTTGAATATCAGCGGTCGCCACGGACGGCAGGAGCATCAAAGTTCAACGCGTGGAGGTTGTGGAACCTTGCGCTAGATGGCATTACTTCGTTTTCTACCTTCCCGCTTCGGGTATGGACCTATATTGGCATGTTGATCGCCGGGGGGGCGCTGGGGTATGGGGCCTGGGTCATCTTATCAAAACTCTTCTGGGGCAACGCCGTTCCTGGTTACGCCTCGCTAATGACTGTCATGTTGTTTCTCGGCGGGGTGCAGCTGATTGGAATAGGCGTACTTGGCGAATATGTGGGGCGGATCTTCCTGGAATCAAAAGGACGGCCACGCTACATCATCGACAGCGTCACCGGCGGCAGGAGAGAAGCGGGTCAGCCGGGCCACCGCACGGCTTAAGATCGCCACACCCATGAAAATGACAGAAAGGAACCAGACGATGTTCGCTTCAATCTCTCCATCAATCGCGTCTCGTATGGCCTTCTTATACCGTCCTTTATCACGTTCTCAGATTAGCCTTTTTTATGTTATTGCAGCGCTTATATTTATTTTGCCACTGCTGCTTAATAACTACCTTTATATCGACGATACGTGGCGAACCCTGAAGGCCAGTACCGGCTGGCAGGCCGAAGGGCGGATGGTTGCCAACCTTATAATCAATCTGCTGTCGGTTACGGCAGCGGAGCCTAACCTGTTTCCGCTCCCCTTGCTGGGTGCGGCGCTGATTATCGCTCTGACGCTAGCCCGTCTGGCTTTCTTCTGGTTCCGCGACCCGAACTTGATTGATTGCCTCACGCTGCTACCGCTGTGGTACAACCCGTTTTTCCTCCAGCTTCTGTCTTATCAATACGACTGCGTGACGGCGACGATAAGTCTTTCCGCTATGATTATGGCTATCACCTTCAGCAGACGAGCGACGTGGCTTCACTTTCTGGCATCTGGCGTGTGCGTGGCCGCCGCTCTCGGTATTTATCAGATTTCGCTGCATGTTTTTACCGGTCTCGCAGGGGCGTATCTGTTATATCAACTGTCCTGCCAGTGTTCACCTCAGCGCCTTCTCCGCCTGGTTCTGTTTTTTGTCGGTTCGCTGTTACTCGGCGGCATCCTGTACTTTTTGACCTTCTTTCAGATGATAACGCACGACCGCGGCGGCGTGGTCCTCCTTGGTCTCCCGGATCTTCTGTTTCGTTTTACCTATTATTACAGTCGGGTAGCTTTTTTTATCACCCCATTGAATGCCGCTATTTTCCTGCCTCTGGCAGTCATCTCACTCGTCGGGATGGTGCAAGGGGGCGTTATGGCGATAGTTGCCAGCAGCCGTGGCGGCAAACTGCTGACAACAGGGCTGTTGGTTCTCGCTCTGGCCGCTGTTATCCTCAGCCTGCCGGGGATTGGGCTGATAGTCGCGGATTATGAAGACAATGCCGGCGCTCGCATCCTGATGGGAGCAGGTCCACTGCTGGTTGTTTTGCTACTGTTTTTTCAGCGTGCTCTGCAGGTCGTAGACCGCAGGTTGTCCCTGCTTATGGTGCTTCCGCTGTGGGTTGTTCTCTCATTTTCCTTCAGCTACGGGAATGTGATGCACCAGAAGCAAATGAATGAGACGATGCTTCTTAACCTGCTTGTAGGTGATATCAATCAGCATGACTCCCTTTATCAAGCCGAAAAGATCTACATCGACAACGAGACAAACCAATACAGCAATCTGTTTCCTGTTAACTGTGCCGTACGTCAACTGCCGGCATTGGGGTACGTGTTTGAATCAAGATATGTGGTATTACCTGAGCAGCTCGAAATGTCAGGCATCCGTAACACTGCAATAGGGCGGGTCCCCCCTCCGCAAGATGCAGGGGTTCTTCTTAGGCGAAAATTCTGGACGATCTATACAGATGGCAAAAATGCATGGATTGTATTTAACCAGATCATGCCTGCGGACAATCCATGTTCCAACTAATCATCCGCTATTCATTTTGCCTGCACCATCATGCAAATAGCTTAGGTGTTATCGCCCGGCTACTTCCTCTTCAGGCTGCGTCCCATGCCTGTTGAGAACTGAACCCGTTCAGGGAAGCCCTCTTCACTATGCTAAAATAGGCTATGGTTTGTCTGGGTACAGCCTGATAAGGCAAGGGTTTTGCATGGAGAATACCCTTCATGGTGGTATGACGGCATGGTTGCATTATATGCTGCGTGGAGAGAAGAGAGAATGGTAGCGGACCCTTCAACGACAATTCGTTTTCTGATGGCATCGCGCCAGTGTGAGCTGAACAGCCTGCGTGGTTTGCTGCAAAGCGGCGAACTGGTGGGGCGCATCAGCCAACTGGTGCACATGTTGCAGCGTGAACGGGGGACTTCCAACCTGTTCCTGTGTTCAGACGGGCGGTTGTGTGCCGATGAATTGTCGCAACGCGAGCAGGACGTGCAACAGGCCGAGGCGTTGTTTATGGCGCAACTGGATGATTTGGCACAACGTGCCGGGTCGCTGCCGCAGGCCAGTCGATTGTTCAGCCGTGCCGCCAGTGTGGTGTATACCCTGGGATTATTGCCGTCGATGCGTCAGCAGATGCATCAGCGCGTCTTACCGCAGTCAGACATGATGACGGTGTTTAATGACATTATCCGCCATCTGTTGACGCTGGTATTTGAAGTGTCGGATACCGCGGCAGAGCCGTTCATTGCCCGTGCATTGGTGGCGATGTTCAGTTTTATGCAAGGCAAGGAACTGGCCGGGCAGGAGCGAGCGGTCGGCGCTGCCGCATTTGCCGCTGGTGAGTTTCCGGTCAACGTTCAGCAAACATTGCTGGATTTGATTGATCGTCAGGAGCGTTGTTTCGATACCTTCGCCAATTTTGCCGATGACGTCAGCCGCGAGCGGTGGCAATCGCTGGTGACCGACCGGGAGTTTGAGCGGTTACGCCGCGTCGCCTGTACCCGGTTACCGGAGAACTTGCCGCCGGAAGGGGGTTTGCAATGGTTTGCGCTGGCGACGGCACGCATCGACGCCATGAAGCAGATCGAAGATCGACTGGCGCAGGCGCTGATGCAGCTGTGCCGCGACCGCATTGCCGCCGCCGAGCAAGCCTGTCTTGATCAGCAGGCGGATGTCGCCGGCCTGATGGCGGCGCAGCAGGGGGAAGACCACAGCTATTCGGTGTTTATCGCTTGCCCGGAGATGGAACAGAACAGTGCCGGGCAAGGCGGCTGGCTTAATAGCGACGGTGTGCGGCCACAACTGGGGCGTTCGTTGTTGTCGCTGGTGCAGCAGCAGGCGCGACGCTTGCAGGCATTGGACCATGAACTGGCGGCGATGCGGGCGACGCTGGATGAACGCCGTCAAATTGACCGGGCCAAAGGGTTGCTGATGCAACATCGTGGATTGAGCGAGGAAGAGGCATACAAAACCTTGCGACGTATGGCGATGAACCAGAACAAAAAGCTCATCGAGATTGCTACCGCCATGCTGGCGGTAGCGGATGTTTTTCAGGATGCCCCCTTGCGATAACCCGCCATAACACATGCGCCGGGCGTGCATAACGAGTGCACATAAAACGCACATAAACTGCACGCAAAATGTGCGTAATGTGCCTGATAACAGTGCAGCCGTGAGCAGTGATTGCGCCACAATGCGCAAGTCCGCAAGGGCGACTGACCGGTTTTTCAATCCATCGGATATCCCAGCTGAATTGATCCAGCTCAATATTCGCTGTGCCTCTGGCGAGCAAAATAGCCGCATGGGGACACGTCGGCTATCCGGCGCGGCATAGATGCTTCACTCAATAGGCTGTCAGATGACAGAAATGTCTGGCAGGTTGGCACATCCCTTGCTTCATCTCCGGTAACAATTTACTGCGACTTTTCCGTGCTAATGGCGGTATGGAAAAGCGCTGGGCAAAGGCGTCCATAAGCGTGCGATTCTCGCATGGCTTATGGACGCCTTTTTGTTTTTGCCGCCGGAATGGCGGGTTGCCGAGGTGTCGTTGATGAGTGATTCCACAACCGATAACAAAACCAGTAACCAAACGCAGGGGTTTTCTCGTCGCCAGTTTCTGGTGGGCAGTGCCGCGCTGGGTGGCGCCATGTTGCTGCCGGGAATGATGAGCCGAGCCTGGGCGGCGGGTTCGGACGTTCCGGAGAAGAAAGAGGTGCGTGTCGGCTTTATTCCGCTGACTGACTGCGCGTCGGTGGTGATGGCGTCGGTCAAAGGGTTTGACAAGAAATACGGCATCACCATTGTGCCGAGTAAGGAAGCGAGCTGGGCCGCGGTACGTGACAAGCTGGTGTCCGGCGAACTGGATGCCGCCCACGTACTCTATGGGTTGTTGTACGGCTTGCAGGCCGGTGCGTCAGGGCCGCAGCACGATATGGCGGCGTTGATGACCATCAACAATAACGGCCAGGCGATCACCCTGTCCAATACGTTGCGTGACGCGGGCGTGAACGATGCAGCCAGTCTGAAAAAGTTCATATCAGCCAGTCCGGCGGGAACGTATACCTTCGCCCAGACGTTTCCCACCGGTACTCATGCGATGTGGCTTTATTACTGGTTAGGGGCCGCTGGCATCAACCCGTTTGATGACGTGCGCACCGTGGTAGTCCCCCCACCACAGATGGTGGTGAACATGAAGATTGGCAACATGAGCGGTTTCTGTGTCGGCGAACCCTGGAACCAACGTGCGATTACCGATGGCCTTGGGTTTACCGCCGTGACGTCGCAGGCGATCTGGGCGGATCATCCGGAGAAAGTGCTCGGCACCAGCGCCGCCTGGGTGAACGCCAATCCCAACACCGCTCGTGCCTTAACCGCAGCGGTACTGGAAGCTTCGCGCTGGATAGACAGCTCAGACGATAACCGGCGCGAAACCGCCCGCGTTATCGCCGGTCGCGCCTACGTCAACACCCAGGAGGAGACGATTATCGGTCGTATGTTGGGGCAATACGACAACGGCGCCGGTAAACGCTGGCAGGATGCGCACGCCATGCGCTTCTACCATGACGGCGAAGTGAACTTTCCGTATCTGTCGGATGGCATGTGGTTCCTCACCCAACACAAACGCTGGGGTCTGCTGACGCAGCAGCCGGATTATCAGGCGGTGGCCCGTCAGGTCAACCGCATCGATATCTACAAACAGGCGGCCAGTGCGGTCGGCAACGTGCCGCTGCCGTCCGGTGAGATGCGCAGCAGCGTATTGATTGACGGTAAGCGGTGGGACGGCAGCGATCCTGCCGGTTATGCCAACAGCTTCAGCGTCAGCGTGAAAAAGTAACGGAGAGCGACCATGAAAACGCAAGCCCAGATTCTTTCTATCGTGCCGGATGCTGAGCCGGAAAACGCGAGCGCTGCCGATGCTGTTGTTATCACGCTGCCTGAAACGGCAGCCGTGCCGCCGCCTGATGAACCGATGGTGGCGATGCCGCGACCCGTCTGGCGGCAGCGTCTGAGTTACTGGCTGTCGCGGGTGCTGCCGGGTGGTATCGGCATGGTTTTGCTGCTGGCAATCTGGCAGATAGCGGCGTTGAGCAGCAAAGGTTTCCCGACGCCGTGGCAGACCTGGCAGGCGGCGCAGACCATTTTTGCCGACCCGTTTTACGTGGCCGGCCCTAATGATCAGGGCATTGGCTGGAACGTGCTGGCATCGCTCAAGCGTGTCGGCATCGGTTTCGGACTGGCGGCGCTGGTGGGTATTCCCGCCGGTTTCCTGATTGGTCGTTTCCGGTTTATCGCGGCGATGTTCAATCCGCTTATTTCGCTGTTGCGTCCGGTCAGCCCACTGGCGTGGCTGCCCATCGGCCTGCTGCTGTTTCAGCGCGCCGAGCCGGCTTCCAGCTGGACCATTTTCATCTGCTCCATCTGGCCGATGATCCTCAACACCGCCGAAGGGGTGCGCCAGATTCCGCAGGATTACCTCAATGTGGCGCGGGTGCTGAAGCTGTCCGAATTCACCATCATGCGCAAGATCCTGCTGCCTGCGGTGCTGCCGAGCGTGCTGACCGGGGTTCGGCTGTCTATCGGCATCGCCTGGCTGGTGATCGTGGCGGCGGAAATGCTGACCGGCGGTATCGGCATCGGCTTTTGGATCTGGAACGAGTGGAACAACCTCAATGTACCTAACATCATCATCGCTATTCTGGTGATTGGCGTGGTCGGGTTGTTACTTGAGCAAGGGCTGATGTTGCTGGCCAGACGTTTCAGCTATGAAACCCGGTAAGGAGAAATCGATGCGCAATCAACCAATTATCCGTATTCAGCAGGTTAGCCAGCAGTTTTCCACCGCCAGCGGTTCGTTTGTGGCGCTCAATAACGTGAGTTTCGATATTCATACCGGGGAAACCCTGAGCCTGATTGGGCACTCCGGCTGCGGCAAATCAACGCTGCTCAATCTGATTGCCGGGCTGACGCTGCCAACCCGCGGCGGCTTGCTGTGTGACAACCGTGAAATCGACGGACCGGGGCCGGAACGGGCGGTGGTGTTCCAAAACCATTCGCTGCTGCCGTGGTTGACCACTTACGACAACATCGCGCTGGCGGTGAAACAGGTGTTCCGCGGCCAGATGAGCAAGGCCGAAATGCATGAGTGGATTGTCCATAATCTGGAACTGGTGCACATGAGTCATGCGCTGAACAAACGCCCCAACGAGATTTCCGGCGGCATGAAACAGCGGGTGGGCATTGCTCGCGCGCTGGCGATGAAACCCAAGGTGCTGCTGATGGATGAGCCGTTCGGCGCACTGGACGCGTTAACCCGTGCCCATTTGCAGGACGCGGTGATGGAAATTCAGCAGCGTCTGAACACCACTATCGTGCTGATCACTCATGACGTGGATGAAGCGGTGCTGCTTTCCGACCGGGTGCTGATGATGACCAACGGCCCGGCTGCCACGGTGGGGGAAATCATGGCGGTGGCGCTGGAACGTCCGCGCGCTCGTGTGGCGCTGGCGGATGACCCGCGTTACCACCACTACCGCCAGCAGGTGCTGCATTTCCTGTATGAGAAGCAGCCGCACGCGGCCTGACGGGAGAGAGTGATGAGCGCGCATCTGGTCATTATCGGTAACGGCCTGTCCAGCGCCCGGCTGGTAAAAAAATTAGGACAACTGGCACCGCAACGCTACCGCATCACCCTTATCGACCGCGAGCCACGTGCCGGCTATAACCGCGTGCTGCTCTCATCGGTGCTGGGGGGCGAGAAAACGTTTGAGGAAACGCAACTGGAGCCGGTGCCTGAGTCGATGGACGTCACCGTCCTGATCGGTGAGTCAGCCCTGCGTATCGACCGGGCTGCGCGGCAGGTGGTCACCAACCGCCGCCGTCTGACCTATGACCACCTGGTGCTGGCGACGGGTTCCCGCCCGTTTATGCCGCCATTGCCGGGCATCAGTCTGCCGGGGGTAACCGGGTTTCGCACGCTGGATGATGTCGAGCGGATGTGGGCGGCGGTACGGCAAACGACGCCGATGGTGGTGATAGGTGGCGGGGTATTGGGGATTGAGGCTGCCGCCGCGTTGCGCCTGCACGGTGCCGAGGTGACGTTAGTGCACCGTCACACCCGGCTGATGGAGCGCCAGCTTGACGATGTCGCCAGCGATTTACTGGCTACCCGGTTGCGAGAGCGTGGCATCCGTTGCCTGACCGGTGTGCAAATCCAGTCGCTGGAGGGGAGCGGACGGGTCGAGGCGGTGGCGCTGGCGGACGGCACACGTCTTCCTGCCGGTCTGGTGGTGGTAGCGACCGGCGTACAGCCGGTATGCGAGCTGGCTCACGACAGCGGCCTGCCGTGCCGGCGCGGCATTCTGGTGGATGGGCAGTTGCGTACCGAGGATGAGCATATCAGCGCGTTTGGCGAATGTGCTGAAGTGAACGGGGAAACAGTCGGGTTGGTGGCCCCTTGTCTGGCGCAGGCTGATGTGCTGGCCGCCAGGCTGGCGGGGCAGCCGGTGGCGGATTACGCGCCGACAGCACTCGCCACGCGCCTGAAAGTGACCGGGATTGATGTGGTGAGTGCAGGGGAACTGCACCCGCAACAGGGGGATCGACTCCACTCGCTGTCAGATCCGCTCGGTGGTCATTATCGCCGTTTGATATTCCGTGATGGTCGGTTGTGCGGTGCGCTGCTGTTCGGTCATGTCAACGACAGTCCGCAACTGCTGGCGGCCATGGAGACCAGGCTGCCATCGGCACCGTCATCGCTTTTATTTGGTCTTTCTTTTCCTGAAATAGACAGTCGGCCTGAAGCCGTAAGGATTCCTGTCATGAGTAAACCCGTATTGGTGGTAGTGGGACACGGCATGGTCGGTCACCACTTTCTGGAGCAACTGGTGGAGCGCGGCCTGCACCAGCAGTATCACGTGGTGGTGTTCGGCGAGGAGCGCTACCCGGCCTATGACCGGGTACATCTGTCTGAGTATTTCGCCGGGCGCAGCGCCGAATCGCTGTCGATGGTCAGTGAAGGCTTTTTCGAGCAGACCGGTATTGAACTGCGTACCGGCTATCAGGTGACGGCGATTGATCGCCAGCGCCGCTGTGTGCGCGACGCGAATGGTCAGGAAACGCCTTATGATCGGCTGGTGCTGGCAACCGGCTCCTATGCGTTTGTACCGCCAATCAAAGGCAATGATCGCCCCGGCTGTCTGGTTTATCGCACGTTGGATAATCTGGATGAGATTGCCGCCCAGGCACGCGAATCGCGCAGCGGCGTGGTGGTCGGCGGCGGCCTGCTGGGGCTGGAAGCGGCTAACGCACTGCGCCAACTGGGGCTGGAAACCCATGTGGTGGAGTTCGCGCCCCGGCTGATGGCGGTGCAACTGGATGATGGCGGTGCCCAGTTGCTCCGGCGCAAAATTGAAGCGTTGGGCCTGCATGTGCACACCAGCAAAGAAACGCTCGCCATTACGGCAGGCGAGCAGGCGCGTCACCGCATGAATTTTGCCGATGGCACGTCGCTGGAAACCGATCTGGTGCTGTTTTCCGCCGGTATTCGCCCACGCGTTCGGCTGGCGAGTGAGGCCGGGCTGGAGATAGGCACGCGTGGCGGCATCGTGATTGACGATCATTGCCAGACCTCGGATGACGCTATCTTCGCCATCGGCGAGTGTGCGGTATGGCAAGGGCAGATTTTCGGACTGGTGGCGCCGGGCTACCAAATGGCGCGCACCGTCGCTGCACGGCTGGCCCAGTCGGTGCAGCAGGAACAGCAGCAACAGTCTTTTACCGGTGCTGACATGAGCACCAAGCTCAAGCTGCTAGGGGTGGATGTGGCTTCAATCGGTGATGCGCACGGCAACACCGAAGGCAGCCAGAGTTATCAGTGGAACGATGAACCGAATCAGGTTTACAAAAAAATCATTGTCTCGGCGGACGGCAAGCGGCTGCTGGGAGCGGTACTGGTTGGCGACAGCAGTGATTACAGCACGCTGTTGCAAATGAAACTCAACGACATGACCTTACCCGCTCACCCGGAAAGCCTGATTCTGCCTGCGCTGGACGGTGCTGCACCGAAAGGGCTGGGTGTGGCGGCATTGCCGGATAGCGCGCAGATCTGTTCCTGCCACAACGTCAGTAAAGCGGACATTTTCGCGGCGGTAGACAACGGCTGCACCGATCTGGCGTCGCTCAAAGCCTGCACCAAGGCCGGGACGGGGTGTGGCGGTTGTGTGCCGTTACTCAAGCAGGTGATGGAATACCGGTTGCAGCAGTCGGGCATCGAGGTAAAAAAAGACATCTGTGAGCATTTCGCTTATTCGCGTCAGGAGCTGTACCACCTGATCCGCGTTAACCGCATCCGCAGTTTCGGCGAGTTGATCGCCCGTCATGGTCATGGCTTAGGGTGTGAAATTTGTAAGCCATTGGTGGGGTCGATGCTGGCATCCTGCTGGAACGACTATGTACTGAAACCGGAACACGTGCCGTTGCAGGATACCAATGACCGCTTTCTGGCCAACATCCAAAAAGACGGTACCTACTCGGTGGTGCCGCGTATCCCCGGTGGCGAAATCACTCCTAAAGGCTTGATCGCCATTGGTCAGGTGGCGGAACGCTACCACCTGTACACCAAAATCACTGGCGGCCAACGCGTCGATTTGTTCGGCGCGCGGTTGGAACAACTGCCTGCTATCTGGCAGGAGTTGATCGATGCTGGTTTTGAAACCGGCCATGCCTACGGCAAGTCGTTGCGTACGGTGAAATCTTGCGTCGGTTCCACCTGGTGCCGCTATGGCGTGCAGGATTCCACCGGGCTGGCGATTGCACTGGAGCACCGTTACAAAGGGTTGCGCTCGCCGCACAAGCTCAAGATGGCGGTGTCCGGTTGCACTCGTGAGTGCGCCGAAGCGCAGGGTAAAGACATCGGTGTGATCGCCACCGACAAGGGGTGGAACCTGTATGTGTGCGGCAACGGCGGTATGAAACCGCGTCATGCCGACTTGTTCGCCAGCGATCTGGACACCGATACCCTGTTCCGGTTTATCGACCGCCTGCTGATGTTTTACATCCGTACCGCAGACCGGCTCCAGCGCACCAGTGTGTGGCTGGATAATCTGGACGGCGGGGTTGACTACCTGCGTCAGGTGGTGATCGACGACAGTCTGGGACTGGCCGCCGAGCTGGAAAATGAGATGCGCCATGTGATCGACAGTTACCAGTGTGAATGGCAAACCACGCTGGCGCATGACGAAAACCGGGCGCTGTTCCGCGCCTTCCTCAACAGCGACACCCCGGATGAAGCGGTGGTGATGGTGCCGGAACGCGGTCAGCCTCGACCGGCGCGTCCTGATGAGAAAAAACCGACGACGGTATCCGATGCGACTGATACAGAAGACTGGCAGTGCGTCGGTTTCCTCAGCGATATCCCGGCGAATGCGGGGATGGCGGCGCGAATCGGGCATCGGCAGGTGGCGTTGTTCCATCTCCCGGCGTCGCAACCGGGGCAGGCGGCACGCGTGTTCGCGCTCGATAATCTGGAGCCGGGCAGCGGCGCTAATGTGCTGTCGCGCGGTATTGTCGGCGACGTGGCGGGCGAGCCGGTGGTGATTTCGCCGTTATACAAAAAACGCCTGCGCTTGCGTGATGGCGTCAGTCCGGATGACAGTCAACTGCGCGTACGCGTCTGGCCGGTGCGCATCGTTCAGGATCGAATCTGGGTGGCTACTGAGCCGATGACCGTGGTGTCGGCCACTGTGGCGGAGGCGTTATGACCGGCTGCCGCACCACCTGTCCTTACTGTGGCGTAGGCTGTGGGGTGATTGCCACTGTGCAGCCAGACGGGAGGGTGACCATTGACGGTGATCGCCAGCACCCGGCCAATCGGGGGCGGTTGTGCGTCAAAGGCGCGGCGCTCGGCGACACACTGAGTCTACAAGGGCGGCTGTTGTGGCCGCTGGTTGACGGGCAGCGCGTCAGTTGGGAGCAGGCGCTGGACCGGGTTGCGCAGTCGCTCGGCGATACCATTGCACAGCACGGTCCACAGGCGGTGGCGTTTTATGGTTCAGGGCAACTGCTGACCGAAGATTATTACGTCGCCAACAAGCTGATGAAAGGCTTTATCGGCAGCGCCAACATGGACACCAATTCCCGGCTGTGCATGGCCTCGGCAGTCATTGGCTACAAGCGGGCGCTGGGGGCCGATGCGGTGCCGGGTAACTACGAGGACATCGAACAGGCGGATCTGGTGGTGTTGGTCGGCTCCAATACTTCCTGGGCGCACCCGGTGGTGTATCAACGGTTGATGCAGGCGAAACAACAGCGTCCACATATGAGAGTTGTGGTGGTGGACCCGCGCCATACCGCCACCTGCGATGCGGCGGACTTACACCTGCCGCTGGCACCGGGTAGCGATGCCGGGTTGTTCAACGGATTGCTGCGCTGGCTGGCGCAGCAATCCGCGCCGCCACCTGACGCGCTTTGCGGTGTGGAAGCGGCGTTGGCAGCTGCCGATGACTGGACGGTGGATCAGGTGGCGGCGTTCTGCCAGTTGGAGCCAGAGGACATCGCCTGTTTCTATCGGTGGTTCAGCGAGAGCGATAAGGTAGTCACGCTCTATTCGCAAGGCATCAACCAGTCTGCTTCCGGCAGCGACAAATGCAACGCGATTATCAATGTACATCTGTTCAGCGGTCGTATTGGCCGGGCAGGGTGCGGACCGTTTTCGATTACCGGTCAGCCGAATGCGATGGGGGGCCGTGAAGTGGGCGGGCTGGCGAACCAACTGGCGGCGCACATGGGGTTCAGCCCACAGGAGGTGGCGCGGGTTGGCCGCTTCTGGGGCAGCGAGCGGGTGGCGTCGGCACCGGGGCTGATGGCGGTGGATCTGTTCCGTGCGATTGAAGCCGGGCAGGTTAAAGCGGTGTGGATTATGGGCACCAACCCGGTGGTATCGATGCCGGAAGCAGACCGGGTGCGGCAGGCGTTGTTGCGCTGCCCACTGGTGATTGTCTCTGATGTGATGCGCCATACCGATACCACCGAATGCGCCGATATCCTGCTGCCGGCATTGGCGTGGGGAGAAAAGGACGGCACGGTGACTAATTCCGAACGGCGTATTTCCCGTCAACGTGCGTTTTTGCCAGCACCGGGCGAGGCGAAGGCAGACTGGTGGATTTTATCGCAGGTGGCAACGCGTATGGGGTTTGGCGAGGCGTTTGATTACTGCCACCCGGCGCAAATTTTCCGCGAACATGCTGCCTTGTCCGGATTTGAAAATCAGGGACAGCGTGCCTTCAACATCAGCGCGCTGGCGACGCTCAGCGATGAGCAATGGCAGCAACTTGCCCCAGTGCAGTGGCCGGTGACCACGCAGGCCGATGGCGGTACCGCACGGTTATATACCGATGGCTGTTGCTGGCATCCGGACGGTAAGGCGCGGTTACTGGCAATCACCCCGCAATTGCCGGTCAACCCACCGTCCCCGGCGTATCCACTGGTGCTCAACACCGGGCGGATACGTGATCAGTGGCACACCATGACCCGCACCGGCAAGGCGGCGCGCCTGATGCAGCATCTGTCGGAACCCTATTGCGACCTGCATCCGCAGGATGCACTACATGCCGGTGTGCACGATGGCGAACTGGTTCGCATCAGTGCGGAATCAGGCTGGATGCTGGTGCGGGCGCAAGTCCAGCGCGGCCAGCAGCGTGGCAGTATTTTTGTTCCCATGCACTGGAACCGGCAATTCAGTGCACAGGCGCGTGTCGATAGTCTGGTGGCAGCGGTGACCGACCCTTACTCCGGCCAACCGGAAAGTAAACAGGCGCGGGTGCGTGTCCAGCGCTGGCCCGCCGTCTGGTTCGGCGAGCTGTTTGTGCGCGGTGACGTGGCAGCACCAGACAGCGGCTACTGGAGTCAGATTACGGCTGACGGCGTATCGCATTACGTGATCGCCGACGAGCGCACGCCAGAACACTGGCTCGACTGGCTGACCCGGCAATATGACCTGCACGGTGTTGAATTTCAGCAGGCGCAAGGAGATGACCGGCTGTTTCACGCGATTGGCTGGCGGGAAGAACAGGTGGCGGTGGCGCTCTATGTGGGCGCGCATCGTCCGCAACTGGCGCGTGAGGCGGTGCTGGCGGCGTTTGCCTCGCCACCGCAGCAGACACTGGATCGACTGGCGCTGCTGGCCGGTTGTGCGCCGCAGGGCGACGTGCCGCAAGGCGCAACCATTTGTAGCTGCTTTGCGGTCGGCGAGCAACGCATTATCGACGCTATCCGTCAGGGTTGCCACAGCGTGGCGCAACTGGGTGAACAGCTACAATGCGGGACTAACTGTGGTTCCTGCGTACCGGAACTGAAGGCGTTGCTGCAACAGTATGCGACGCCAGACACATTACGCCGGGCGGGCTGAGCCGCGCCCGGATTAAGGAGTAACAACATGAACCCTGCTCTGAACACACTGATGGCGCGTGTCCATCAACGCCAGCCGTTGCTGGCTGGCGATGTCTGGCTGGTGGGGGCCGGTCCGGGCGACGCCGAATTGCTGACTATCAAGGCATTACGGGCAATCCAGCAGGCGGATGTGGTGGTGCATGATCGGCTGGTTTCCGCCGATATCATGGCGTTGGTGCAGCCGGAGACTTTGCGCATCGATGTCGGCAAGCAGCAGGGCAACCATGCGTTGCCTCAGCCGCAAATCAATCAACTGTTGATGGAGCTGGCACAAGCTGGGCAGCGCGTCGTGCGCTTAAAAGGCGGCGACCCGTTTGTGTTTGGTCGTGGCGGCGAGGAGATGGAGTACCTTTATCGGCAGGGCGTGCGTTGTTATGTGGTGCCGGGTATTACTGCCGCGACCGGTTGTGCGGCGGCAGTGGGGTTGCCGTTAACGCACCGGGATTGTGCTCAGTCGGTGCGGTTTATTACCGGTCATGCCCGTGACGGTGAGCCGCAACTGGACTGGGAAACGCTTGGCGCAGGCCAGCAAACGCTGGTGTTCTATATGGGGCTGAGTCATGCCAGCCGCCTGTGCCAGAAATTGATCGCTCATGGCCTGCCTGCCGATACGCCGTTAGCGATTATTGAGCGCGGCACCCAGCCGGAACAGCGTTTGCTGACAGCTACGCTGGCTACCTTGCCCACGCTAATGGCGCGTTATCAGCCGCAGTCGCCCAGCTTGCTGGTAGTGGGGGAGGTGGTGCGTTTCTGTCGCTATCCAGCGTTGACGGTTGCCGCCGAGGCGATGAGGAAGGTGGGGACGGTAGCGGCGTGATCGACTGCCGCCTGATGGCAGGCGGCAGCCTGATAAAGGGATGAATTATTTTCTTAGCCCAATCTCATCGACAAGCGCACTCATTTGATCGGCAATCAGAACGGTAATTTTGTCATCGTTCAGGTTGCCCTGATCGTCAAAACCGCCGGCAAAGGCGTTGGCGAAGACTTCCGGCTTGTTCAGCGGATGAAGATTCAGATAGATGCAAACCTGGCGCAAATGGTACTGCGCCCGCGAGCTGCCCATGCCGCCAGCGGCTCCCATCAGCGCCGCCGGTTTACCGCTCAGAATGGTGGCATCCGGCAGGCGGGATAACCAGTCCAGAATATTTTTCAGCGCCGGTGCTATTGAATAGTTATATTCGGTGCAGGCGAACACAAAGCCATCCGCCTCGCTGGCCTGACGGGCGATGCGTTGCACCGATTCCGGCACTTCGGTCAAATCGGCGTTATAAAACGGTACGTCCAGCAGGTCGGCAATGTCCAGTGTGGCATAAGCGGGCAGTACCGACTGCGCGGCACGCAACAATCCCCGGTTGGCAGAGGCTTTACGCAGGCTGCCTGAGATACCTAACAGTTTGATGTGATTCATGGTGTTTGTCCTTATTGGTATGAGAAAGAAAATCACCAGGATAACGTCGGCGCCCACTGCGTCTGCGTTTTTCCCTGACTCGTCATAGCATAGAGCGTGGAGGGGAAAATGCCATTAGCCTGACTGAAGGATTATCACTGGGTTATCGCTGCGTACTTTTGATTTACAGCAGATTCGGTATCAAACGTTAGTGGAAATACATTAGTTCAACTATAAGCGAGACTGGAAGTTGTGGTTGAAAACACACGGTATCAGTGAGCAGGTGATGCGCCGTAATCAGCAGTTCGACACCATGGATTTGGCGATCAGCGCGGCGATTCGGCTTCGGTATTGCGATAGCCGAGTGTGCTGGTAGCGGAAGACCTCCGCCGCCAGCGGCTGGTGAGGCCTTTTACCGAGACGGTGCAAACCGGCGCGGCGTATTATCTGGTACACCGCTCTGGTGCGTCGGCGGAATGGCTGACGGATTTTCTGGCCAGTTTCACCGCGGGTTTATCGACAGATCAAGGCTGATGAAGCCAGGGCGCAAGTAGCGACACCTGTCCTGCGTCAAAATTCACACGTATAGGCACGCCGAGCGGCAGAGTCAGCATCGGGTGGGTGTGGCAGCAGTCAAAATCAGCCAGCATCGGCAGCGGTTGCCCGTCGCGGGCGAGGACGGCGAGAAAAAGCCAATAGTATCACCTGCGCGCAGCGGCGAGGGCAGTAACAGCATTTGAGACATGAGTTCCTTTCTCCGTACAGGTGAGGCAGATAGGATTGATTGAATCATAAACCTTTCTTTTTAATCAGCAAACGCGATAAAAAAATAATTCCCTACGTTATTTTATAAATAGCTGCCTGTAATCACGGAAGTAACGTTTTCTGCGATTAAAGACAGTTCCTGCTATGTAATTTCTCTTTTAAAACGACATTTCATTCTATTTTGTTCGATAAGCTGATGGGATGGTAACCTTATGTTATAAAAATATTTTATATATAATTCACGCTCTGTTTTCGGCAGATAACGTAGAAAGAGGCCACCCGACATGGATAAGTGGGGGATGGCGATATTTTCGATCACAACATAACAACAAACGATACCTCACAATTCAGGGGGTGGTAGCAATGAAGATTTCGACACGATTATGGAGTTTCACCGGGATGCTGTCGCTGGGCATTCTGATTATGGGTGCTATTGGCATGTTTACCGCAGAAAAGGCCAATCAGTCGCTTAAGACGGTGTATGAAGACCGTACGGTGGCGCTGGCCCAACTGGAAAAAATGGAATGGCTGCTGCAGCGTAACCGGATATTGATCATGGATATGCTGTTGTTGCCAAATGCGTCAAATAAACAACAACGTATTGAAGAGTTAAACCAGAATACCACCCGGATTGATCAGGTCTGGAACGAATACCGTTCGACTTATCTGACGCCGGAGGAAACCCGTCTGGCAGATCAGTTTGCCGAATACTTGCAGCGCTATCAACGTGAAGGGATACAACCGACCGATACAGCGATCCGGAGTGGGCAAATGGAACAGGCAATACGCCTTTATGACGAGAAAGTCAGTCCACAGGAAAAGCAAGCGCACGCCCAACTCACCCAACTGGTGATGTTACAGGTTGACGTTGCTAAAGACGAATACACCAGTTCGGTACAGCGTTATCAGTGGTTGAAAGCGCTGGCGATCATAGCCGTGTTGTCGGGAATTATCGGTGCAGTGGTATTTGGCTGGATGATGGTGCGCGGTATTGTCCGTAGTCTGGCGCAAGCGCAGGCAGCGGCTGAAGCCGTGGCGAATGGTGATTTGACCTATCCTATCAATGCCAGTGGGCGTGATGAGATTGCTACCGTGCTGAATACGTTGTCGCATATGCAGGATAGTCTGGGGCGCATTGTAATGCAGGTGCGACATGGCTCTGAGTCGGTGAAAGTCGCCAGTGGTGAAATCGCACTCGGCAACCATGACTTATCCGCACGCACCGAATCTCAGGCCAGTGCGCTGGAACAAACGGCGGCCTCCATGGAACAACTCTCTGCAACGGTGAAGCAAAACGCGGATAACGCCAGACAGGCTAACCTGTTGGCTCAGACCGCCAGTCAGGTGGCCGAGCAGGGGGGGAGCGTGGTGACTCAGGTGGTGGACACCATGCGGGAAATCAATGACAGTGCCCAGCGTATCGCCGATATTATTGGTGTTATCGACGGCATCGCTTTTCAAACCAATATTCTGGCATTGAACGCCGCAGTGGAAGCCGCACGTGCCGGTGAACAAGGGCGTGGATTCTCGGTAGTCGCCGGTGAGGTACGGGCGCTGGCGCAGCGTAGTGCGGAGTCGGCCCGTGAAATCAAAGCGCTGATTTCCACCAGCGTGGAGCGGATCGAAAGCGGCAGTACACTGGCGGATAACGCGGGCCACACCATGCTGGAAGTGGTTAATAGCATCCGTCGTGTGACCGATATCATGGGGGAGATCAGCTCTGCCAGCCACGAACAGAGTAGTGGGGTATCGCAGGTGGGTGAAGCCGTGGTGAGTATGGAGCGTACTACCCAACAAAACGCGGCGCTGGTCGAAGAGATGGCGGCGGCGGCAAGCAGTTTGAGTAGTCAGGCGGAAGAGCTGGTTCAAGCGGTCGGGGTATTCCAACTATCGGCACGGGCGCCCGGCATACAGCCGAGCACCCGTGTTGCCGAACACAACCTGTTGCCGGATTATCAGTAACCGATGGCGGCGCCAGCCGGACGACGCGAATCGTTGGCGCCGTACAGATACCCTTCGCGCACCTTGCCGGACACTGCCGAGTCGTTGCCGGAGTTGGCGGGGATAACGCCTTCCTCGCCGGCTAAGCCAACCATGATAAGCTCGGTGGCGCCCCAGGGCGTCTGCTCCACCATCTTATAACCGCGTTCTTTCAGCAGATTGAGGGTGTCGGCAGACAGGCCGCGCTGCTCATAGTACACCTCGTCTGGCAACCATTGATGGTGGATGCGTGGCGCGTCCACTGCTTCTTGCGGCAACATACTGAAATCAAGAATATTCAGCGCGCTTTGCAGCGTAATGCTGATGATACGTGACCCTCCCGGCGAACCGATGACCAGAAAGATCTTGCCGTTTTTGGTCACCAGTGACGGGCTCATGGATGAGAGCGGACGTTTGCCCGGCGCAATTGAGTTACGTTCCCCTTGAACCAGACCGTACAAGTTCTTTTCGCCGACTTTGACGGTGAAATCATCCATCTCGTCGTTCAGAAAGAAACCGGTGCCGGGAGCTATCACTACCGCGCCGAAACGGCCATTCACCGTATAGGTGGTAGAAACGGCGTTACCCTGGTTATCGACAATTGAGTAGTGGGTCGTTTCCGGTTTTTCATGCGGTTCTATACCGGGTTGGACCTGTTCGGACGGTGTGGCGTTGGTGTTGTCGATTTTCTTGCGGATCTCGGCGGCATAGTCTTTGCTCAGCAACCGGTCGGTGGGGTTTTTAACAAATGCCGGGTCGCCCAGATAGGTGTTGCGATCCATGTAAGCATGGCGCATGGCTTCAGTCATTACATGTATGGCCTGCGCTGAGTTGAATCCCATGCTTTTCAGGTCGTAACCTTCGAGAATGTTCAGCGTTTCACACAGGGTAATTCCGCCGGAACTGGGCGGAGGCGACGAGATGAACTGATAACCACGATAGCTGCAGGTAATGGGTTTGGTTTCAGTTACCCGATAACTGGCGAAGTCCGCTACAGTCAGAATACCGCCGCCTTTTTTAGATGCAGTCTCGATTATCTGGGGAATGTTACCGTGGTAGAACGCATCCGGGCCTTTATCCGATATAGCCTGTAACGTATGGGCCAGATCGGTCTGCACCAGCCGGTCGCCCGGTTGTAACGCCGAGCCGTCAGGGCGCAGGAAGATGCGTGCTGATTCCGGGTCTTGCTTAAATCGTTTGATGGTCGTGTCGAGGATGTCGGTGTCGCCGCGGGTTAACACAAAGCCTTCTCGCGCCAGCTTGATGGCCGGGGCCATCACCTGGGCGCGGGTCAGCTTGCCGTATTTTTCGCGCGCGGTCTCCAGCCCCAGTACTGTGCCGGGAACGCCTGCAGCCAGATAGCCATACAAGCTGGCGTCTTTTTTGACTTTGCCCTCAGCATCCAGATACATCGTAGCGGAAGCCGCGGCGGGCGCAGTTTCCCGAAAGTTGATGAAGGTATCCTGACCATTTGCCAGATGAATGGTCATAAACCCGCCACCACCGATGTTGCCGCAGCACGGATTGACCACTGCCTGTGCGTAACCGACTGCTACTGCAGCATCAATCGCATTGCCCCCCATTTTTAGAATATCGACACCGACCTGTGAGGCCAGATGTTGTGAGGTGACCACCATACCGTGTTTGGCTTCCACTGCTGGTATGGAAACTGCGTGGACTACACCGCTGACCAATAATGCAGTCAGACTTAACGGCAGCAGCCATTTTCCCGATCTCATAGAACTCCCCCCCTGATTGGTTTATTGGTGTTGTGGTGGACTGCATGGGTTGTGTTTGCATTAAATGCATTCTGCGTGCCATTTTTATTGTGAACACTATTTTAGTGTTGAGTTTTTATCCTGAACGCAATGGCATGATCAGTGTAGCTGCGGCGGCATGTCATGCCCGGAAAATCATCAGGAATGTGGGTGCCCCCTCGCTTTTTAGCGCTGATCATGTCTAGCCATGGGCGTTATGTCGTGCGTAGGCGTCACGCACCACGGTGACGATTTGCTCGCTCACCGCTTGTTCAGGAAGGCACTGCTTCCTGATGCGCCGACAATTTTCCGCAATATTGGGGTCATCCAGAAGTTGATGCAATTTATCCTCTAGTTTGTCGATGTCTCTGTCATTTAGCCATGTACCACACTTCATGGCGGTAACCCGACGCGCATTATCAAATTGATCAAACGCGCTGGGAATGACCAATTGAGGAATACCGGCTGCGAAAGATTGCGCCATCGTACCAATACCGCCGTGATGGATAATAGCTGCGCACTGATGCAGGTATTGACTCAAATTGATATGGCGCTCGATACGAATCCCGCTGTCGCCCGCCAGATCATGTTGTGGCTGACCGACTATCAAACACTGATAGCCGCGTTGACGGGTTTTTTTCACCAGTGAAACGACCAGATCCCGTTTGCTACTTAACGCCCAACTGGGCATAAAAATCACCGTAGGCGCACGAGCGATAAACTGAGCCAAATCGGCATCTTGTTGGTTATCCAATAAATTAAAAAGCGGAAAACTCACCTGACGGATGTGAGCCGGCCAGTCTGGCAATGGTGAGGCAAACCATTCCGGAAACAGGCACAGCAACGTTGCATCTGTGCAATGTGCCCATGACGTCAGCACGCGGTCGATACGCGGTAATTGCAACTGGCTCCTGAATTTATTGATAAAAGGCGCGAGTGTGCGATCAATCAGATATTTTTCGGCGAGATACAAAAACAGGCGACGCAGGCGTATCGGTAATCGACGCCCCCATACCAGTTGCTGATGATAGGGAGGATCATAACTAGAGATAAACGTTGATGGTGTGACTCGTACTGGGATAACACAACATCCCTTGGTTTCGCTGAACATTTTTGCAGAAAAAGACCACAACGAAGTAAGAATGATTGACGAGCGATCTACCCACGGCTCCAGCGCTTCATAAGCCGGCTGTTGCTGCGCATTCATGTAATTGACCATTTCATGGAAGGCGGATTTTTGATGCCACAAACGTTGTGAATTAACAGCGCGTAAATAGTCCTCGCTTTTGCCGACAGGAATAAAATGAAGTCCTCTTTCTCTTGCCGTTTGTTCAAAATAAGGGTTGGTACAAAGATAAACATCCAGTCCGGCATTTCTCAATGCCTCACCTATTATGATGAATGGATAAACATCTCCGGCAGAGCCAAGCGTGGATAAAAATATCCTCATGATTCCCTCCTTGTCACCAGCATTTACCGGTGCGATCTCGTCCTTGAATTATGATGTAATACGATAATTAATGTTTATTACGGTAATTAATAGTGAAGTGGGTAGATGTTTTTAACGGGGCACCACCGTTATTTTTTTCCATTTGATTATAATAGAGGTCCGACAACATATATACCCTAAATAATTCAAGTTGCAGGCAGGCGGCGACGCAGCGAATCCCCAAGCGCTGCCGGGAGCAAAGTTGAACGCTGCTGCAGCGGCCCGTAGGGCGAGGCCCAGAGATGGGCCGAGTAACAAAGCCAACGCATCTGCAATGTGAAGTATGACGGGTATATATGTTGATTCATAGAGTTATTGCGCAAGTATAGGTGAGGCGATGTGTGACTGTACAGGCCTTATTTGTAAGGTGAATTTAATGGCTATTTAGTGTTGATAGTTATTTTTATATGAAAATAAATTAGCTGGATAAGAAGTAACATAAATAAATTACTATGTTGATTTTATTATGTGAAATAAAGAACTGGGGGGTAATCTAACCGAATAACTATT
>NZ_JAAVXH010000021.1:0-51467 GCF_012273755.1 Dickeya sp. CFBP 2040 | reverse complement strand
CCCCCGTTACCACCATTGATACCCGCGCCCGGAGCTCCTCCTTTACCTCCAGAACCTCCGTTTTCACCGCTGCCTTTTAATCCGTCTTTACCTGCATGTGGTAGTGTGGTGGATTGATCTGCGGATATATTATTCGTGTCATCGGAAGCCTGAGCCGTAGAGTAAAATGGACAAGCAAGGGTAAATGCAGAGGCTATCAATGCAGTACATAACTTGATGAATTTCATCAGTTGTCCTCATACTGATTCTTATGAGACTTCCACCATGTTTTTAATGGCAGAAGCAATGATAATAAATCTAAAGGGTCGGCGGTTTTAGTCGCCACCATCACCGCCACCATCACTACCGCCGTCACCGCCACCGCCACTACCGCCGTTACCTGCATCATTTCCATTCCCGTCACCACTGCCGTTAGCATTCCCGGTACCGTTATTGCTATTGTTACCCTGGTCGGAACCGTTGCCGTTTTTACTTCCGTTGTCATTATTGGAATCGTTACCATTTTGACTGGCATTACCGGTTCCATTGCCGTCGTTTCCGCCATTGCCACCTTTTCCACCCGCGCCACCTGCACCACCGTCTCCCCCTAATGCCCCTCCCGCACCGCCCTGACCACCCGCGCCACCAGCTCCTCCTGCGCCAACAAGAATGAAAGATGCCTTCGGGCTGCTTAGAGCAATATTGGTAGCACTGACATTGGCTTGCTGAGCGATTCCCTGAATCGGGTGAAATAAGATCATGCCTGCTAGCACAATTATATTTTTAAATTTCACGAAGCACTCTCTCTCGTGATTAAATTAAATAGTGTATTAAATTGAGTTTTTATTATCCGCACCGATAAATACATGGGAGTTTTCCCAAATTTTTTATTTTGGCGTTTGTGGGTTGTTTTAAGTTTTCATTTCTATTTTATTGTTGTGTTGGATGTTTTTTTGCATGTCATTGTTAACGTGCGGCTATGTCACTAAATCTAATAATTATATTTTTCTGTGTGTTGTTTGGTTTTTTTAGTAATGGATGTAAAGCTAAAAATAGGTAATTTACATTGATATGTTCAGGGGTGCTGTAGTAGCAGTATCTTCCGGGGTAAATACATGCATTATCATTGTGAATGAAGTGCTAAAATAAGTTTCCAGGTTTCCCTCTGGTGCATTCTTAAGCACTTTTTTGTAGGCGGTGACTTATCACTTATTTTTTGTAATACATACCGATTATCAGAAATTAATTAGAGGCATTACCGGAGAGATGATGAAATCGCAGACGAGAAAAATAAAGCGGTGGGGCATCTTTCTGAAAACCGTCCATGACCATCCAGCAGTCCGTTATAATGAAACCTGATTGACAATGAGCCTGGAAACGTCAACGCCCCGCAAATTGCTCCATCTCCCGCACCAGCCAAAGATGTATGCGTTTGACGGTAAAAGTGACGGATCGGTCCAGATCAATCACTACCAAATCCTTATATATTATAGGGCTTGGGAAACGACTCAGATGAGCCGTTTACTGTATTACGTGATGGTATCATTCTGAGTTAGCCAGGAATTATGCGTGGCACAACCTACTTCAGATGCTGGTAAAGTGGTGACTGCTTAAGGCTGCAAGAATTATATTTTTCCTTACAGGTTATCTCTAGTTTTTTCGCCAGAAGAAAAGGGGAGTTAGTGTATCCATGACCAAATTTGGGGTAATAATATACAGGGTAATTGTTTTTTTGGGAAAAATCGCTGATGATGTTTTCATATAATTGTTTGCTTTTTTCATCCAGGTCATCTTTGTAGAATTGTCCAAAAATTATTGCCTTAGGATGGAAGTTCTTCTTATAGCTGAGTTGATGTAATGCCCGGTCAAGCTGCTGTGGCGCTTCATTGATATCTTCTAATAACAATATTTTTCCTGAGTATTGTTCTTCATACTTTGTTGAAAAAAATGATTTTATCAACGTCAGATTACTGCCGCTTGCAATTCCAGTGGCTCCAGCATGTGCGGCAGCATTCATGGGTAAAATTTCATTGTATGTGACTCCCTTAGAAATGGCAGAAAATGTATCATTAATACTGCTATACATATTAATTTCTCTTTTAGGATCTATAGCGTGCATCTCTTTATTGTAAGATGCAAAAACTCCGTGAACGCTTGGCCATTTTATTACATTGTTGACATAATAATGAATTGCTGTGACATCACTGAATCCGATGAGTATTTTGGGGGTTGATTTAGCAATCTCTGCTTTTTTTGCATACAGATAAGGGTATAAATTAAGTGCGCCTTCTCCTCCTCTGACAAACCAAAGGTACTTTACTTTCTTGTCTGTCAGAGCCTTGATGAGTGTATCTGCACGAGCTTTATCGGTGTCTGTATAACCTAACGGTGTTGGGTTTTGATGCAGGTAGGTTGTATCAATATTATATCCGGAAGAGGAAAATACTTGCTTTATTTCTGGGATGCTATCCTCATCATACTGAGAAGAAACGGATATGAGATATATCAATTTATCGGATGAAGGTGCATTATCTGGGGGTGTTTTTTCACAACAAGATGGAGATAGTTTATTATGAGGAGGGGTAGCGAAAGCAGGATAATTAAAAAATAGCGATGTTAAGGTTGATAATGTGATTGTTATTAACAAAGGTTTCATTTTATTCTCCAGTTCGTTGCTTTTTTTGACTCTCCATTTATAGCAATGTTTATCGATGATGTGATTTCTTTCGGATAAATCTTAATTGTGTTTTTTTGTTAAGTGGTGTAATTCAATGTTCCTTTTTTGTTTTTTATTAATGTTTGTTTCGGTGAGAAGTTCTCTTGTCAGGAAAATTAGTGTGGGTTAATTGTAGGTGAATCATATTTTTCATCATAAATACATGGGGGGTTTTAACCCCATGTATGTACTAAAAATAGCGAAAATATAGGTGAAATTATTCAATTATTATTTATCTGAAAGCATACTCCAGACCGGCACTGACGCCATAGTTTCCTTTCTTGATATTATTACCATCAAACTGACTGGAATATTGCACCCATGTGTGGAGGTTGGTGGTAATATTCATCGTCATTCCTGCATCTGCCGAGTTCCAGTTTTTCTCTGAATCAGCCCCTGGCATAGAAAAGTAGCCGCTCATGGAGTTCAAACCAGCTGTTATCTGCGGAGTATTAGCCATGTAATCGTGATTCCTGGCGATCTCGACGAACGGGATAGTTTCCAAACCGAATACAGACCACTGCCCTTGAGCTCTCCAGCCAATCCCTGAAACCAGAGAATTACGGCGTTGTGCCGAGAACCACATGGCAGAACTATCATCTCCGTGCTCACTGTAGCGGTATACCTTAACGAACTGACGCTCAAGGCGGGCAAAAGGGCCAGTTTTAACCGGCCCAAGACTGAACCACCAGCCGCCATCAATACCCCCTCCAAGGTGATGCCCGTTTACTGAACCAGATTCCTGACGATTGGCCGGGCCGATATGAATAGTGCGATAAACATCATTAAAGTTGGAGCGGCCAGCATTGAAGAAGGTACTCAGCCAGGCATTATCGATGTGATAGACCTCGTAAAGCGCGATGCTGCTGTCATACAGCTTATAACCCGCATCACTAATGTTCGCTGTTTGATTAGACTGGGTCACCACCGCACCTACGTTAAAATTTTCACTCAATTTCACGTCGCCGCCGACCGAGATAAAGCGATTATTACCGTTGGTTGGCAAGGTATTGTCGGTTGAACGGGCGTGGCGGTAATCGCCACCCAAAAATACGCGTGTCTCATTCCCGCGGGTATCGGCCAGAATTTCATTGCGTAGCAGATTGTACTGTGATTTCGTGGCTGCCAGTGGACCCTGGCTCAGCAGCGAGATTTTACCGGGCGCTGCCATTTCAGACAAAACGACACTGGCAAGCATCTTGTAACCACCCGTGGTGGGATGGACATTATCTGCAAAAAGATAGGTATTTTCAGTTCCTTTGGCATAATCTCCGGTTGAGCAGATAAGTGATGATAGGGTGTCACAGGCGCCACGAGTCGTATTGATGATGCCATAGGCTGATGGATTAGCCATGATTTCAGCCATAATTTTATAGGTATTGACAGGAATGATATTAAGCCCATCTTTACTTAGTGTGTCGAGACCGTTGTTTAATGTCTGATTATATTGGCTAACCACGTCCTGATATTTTTTTTCCAGGTGATGACTTATGCCGTCAGGAGTTGCTCCAAGGTTAGGAAGGTTGTAAACCACTACATATTTCCCACCTGCATGATATAGGCTGTTCAATAATGATACTTCTTCCTGCGCTACGGGAATAATCTCCGCTGTTGCTGTGGTGGGGGCGGACTCGTAGATGGCATATATGTCATTGGAGCCTCCCCACATTTGATAAAGTGTTGACGCGCTGGCATGGTTATTTTGCAAGTAACTGTTAACCTGAGATTGGATCGTGCTTGAGAAAAGGATACCCAGCGAATAGTTATTAAGAATACCGGCTCCACCCCAGGCAAAGTCAGTCCCCCCGGAGGATGAAGCAGTGACGGATAAACCTAAGCCATCGGCTACATACATGGCAGTATTTTCTCCAGGATTAGTGGTAAACCTTGAAACACCTAGTCCTAATGTCTGTGAAAGATTACCTGCATCACTCAAACTATCACCAAAAACCACAGCGTTGTTGAACATTGCCGCCTGCACAGGCAGGGTATAAAGGAATAGCACAGTAAAAAGAGGTAATAGTCTTGATGTGACCCATGACATCCAACGTATGTCAATCACACTGTTTTTTATCTTATTAATGAGTAATATATTTTTTTTATTGCTATTTCTCTGGTGAGTTGCAAAGAAAATAGACCGGCGGAAACAGTATGTTGTGTTTTTAATGAACTGAAATATATTGGCGATTTTTTTAATGACCGGCATAAGTCTGATGCTCCTGATTTTTAAATAATGAATGGCGTTATCTACACTGTGGCTTAAATTTTAAATGCAATGGCTCAGGTTTATAATTTAGTGTTGTAATGACATTAATATTTCAGTAGCAATATATGAGATATATCTTATCTATACCTTTCATATTTCAGGTGGCGGGTTATTGGGTTTGTTGTTGATGTCGATTAAAGGATGGTGGTGCTGATTTGTGCCGGGCAAAATGATGAAGCTGGCTGATGCCTGCTACTAACCTTCTTTAATCTGTCATTGATCTTTTTCGCTAATGCTTCCAATAATGGCGTTCGTTGACTCGGGGTGCCCTTCTGCGTGAAGGCTGAGAAAAACCCGTATTACCTGATCTGGATAATGCCAGCGTAGGGAAGTCACGGTATCCCCACCGGTACCGCTTTCTTTCACGCTGGTTGGGAGGTTTATGAACGCTCGATCTGTACGTTTCCCCGCTGCATTCTTCGCAGATTCCCTTGATGCTTTCCGCTCACGCGCGCCGCTGACACATTGTTTTACCCATGAGATGGTGACTGATTTCTGTTCGCAGGAAAGGCACCGCCCTTGTCATGCTACCGCCGCTTGTGTTGTGGTGCTCCGCTTCGGGCAATGGGCGAGTGGCGCGGAGAGCTTCATCCACGCGTTTTCGGATGCGCTCTATACCCTGAACCGGGAGGCATTGGTATGAAACGTCTCAACGCACTGACTATCGCGGGTACTGATCCGAGCGGCGGCGCGGGCATTCAGGCTGACCTCAAAACGTTTTCAGCGCTGGGCGTTTACGGCACCAGCGTGATTACCGCGCTGGTGGCGCAGAATACACGCGGCGTGCAGTCGGTCTATCGCATTGAACCGGCGTTTGTTGCCGCCCAACTGGATTCGGTGCTGAGTGATGTACGCATTGATAGCGCCAAAATCGGCATGTTGGCACAGAGGGATATTGTGGAAGCCGTAGCGGACCGACTGTTGTGCTACCCGGTGCCTTATGTAGTGTTGGATACGGTGATGCTGGCGAAAAGCGGTGATGCGCTACTGGCGCCAGATGCGGTGGAGGTGGTGCGCCAGTTACTGTTGCCGCGTGTATCGCTGATTACCCCCAACCTGCCGGAAGCAGCGGCGCTATTACGGTGCTCGCTTGCTGACGATGAAAGAGACATGCGCCGGCAAGGGGAAGCATTGCTGGCAATGGGGTGTCAGGCGGTATTGATGAAAGGCGGCCACCTGAACGGCAGCGAAAGCCCGGACTGGCTGTTCATGCCGGATGTTGAGCCGGTGCGGTTGAGTACGCCGCGCGTCAACACCCGGCATACGCACGGTACCGGCTGCACGCTGTCGGCTGCGCTGGCAGCGTTGCGACCTCGTCATAATAACTGGCGGGATACCTTGTCCGCCGCGCGGGTCTGGCTGCAAGGGGCGCTGGAGCAGGCGGATTCGCTAGAGGTTGGTTATGGCATCGGCCCGGTACACCATTTTCACCACTGGTGGTAAAGGTGGTGTCCTGATACAAGCGATAAGAAATTTAGATAAATGGTAATAATATTGCATAGACAGCCTGCAGATGACCCGGTAATTTTGTGATCTGTGTCAGATTATTGCCTGTGTGGTGGGGCTAACGCTTGCCGGGTTTTAGAGGCTTTTTTCTGAGCGGTGTTTTCTCTGAATGACAGGACTGAGGAGATGCTCATGGCGGGTTCAGCGCGTGCAGTCATGATTGCCAAAGGGCTACAGACGATACTTAATTTGGGTCTGTTACTGCTGGCGGTGATTTTGGTGATTTTTCTGGGCAAGGAAACCTGGCATTTGGCCTCGGTTCTGCTGGTCAGCAATGAAAAAGAGTCTTCGTATATGCTGATCGAAAGTCTGGTGATTTATTTTCTCTATTTTGAGTTTCTGGCGCTGATCGTGAAGTATTTTCTATCCGGTTATCACTTCCCGCTGCGCTACTTCATTTACATCGGTATTACCGCCATCGTGCGGTTGATTATTGTCGATCATAAAAACCCGGCGGATACCTTTACCTATTCCGGTGCGATCCTGATTTTGGTGATTACGCTCTATCTGGTGAATAGCCCACGCCTGAAGCGGGAGTAAGTAGCCAGAAAAGAAAAAGCCAGCTCAAGGGAGATTGAGCTGGCCAAGGAGGTGGTTCCTAGTAGCATTACTACGCTTATTTTACGTTTTGTATTTTCTCAGCGCTGCAATAATAGCCAGTTAACCATGCCATTGATGTGATCTGATTCTAAAAATTGTCACAATTGGCATTATTTTGTCACTTTTTTGTTATTTCGCGTGTGGATTGCGGGTACTGGTGCCGGGAAGATTACGCAGCAGTAACGCGTATTCCAGTGCGATATCATCCGGCACCGGCAGATACACGATGTGGCCGTCACCCGGTGCGACATCGATAGCCTGACCTTTTTTGTTGAGCAGGGTATCGACAGTGAACTGAATGTTGCCGCCCGGCGTCATCATTTCCACGCTGTCGCCACGGGAGAACTTGTTTTTGACCGCCACTTCTGCCAGCCCATCACGCCGCTTGCCGGTAAATTCTCCGACAAACTGCTGCTGGTCTGATACCGAGTAACCGTAGTCGTAATTCTGGTAATCCTCGTGGACGTGACGGCGCAGGAAGCCTTCGGTATAACCGCGGTGCGCCAGCCCTTCCAGCGTTTGCAGCAGCGTCGGGTCGAATGGTTTGCCGGCTACCGCGTCATCAATGGCGCGGCGGTATACCTGCGCGGTGCGGGCGCAGTAATAGAAGGATTTGGTGCGGCCTTCGATTTTCAGCGAAGCAACCTGCATGTTGGTCAGGCGTTCTACATGCTGAATGGCGCGCAGATCACGTGAGTTCATGATGTAAGTGCCGTGTTCATCTTCAAACGCGCTCATGTATTCACCTGGGCGCTGCTTCTCTTCCAGCATGAATACCTTGTCGGTAGGTGCGCCGATGCCAAGCGTCGGCTCTGGCTGAGCGCTGTCGAGTTGTGTGACGGCAATCGGTTCATGGATGTGCACAATGTTGCCCACCACGTCTTCTTTGCCTTCCTGCACGTTATATTCCCAACGGCAGGCGTTGGTGCAGGTGCCCTGATTGGGGTCGCGTTTATTGATATAGCCAGACAACAGGCAGCGGCCTGAATAGGCCATACACAGTGCGCCGTGGACGAAAACTTCCAACTCCATGTCCGGCACCTGGTGGCGGATTTCCTCAATTTCTTCCAGCGATAGCTCGCGTGACAGAATCACCCGGCTCAGCCCCATCTGCTGCCAGAACTTCACCGTCGCCCAGTTGACTGCATTGGCCTGTACCGACAGGTGAATCGGCATCTGCGGGAAGTTTTCCCGCACCATCATGATAAGCCCTGGGTCGGACATGATCAGGGCGTCCGGGTTCATCTCGACAACCGGTTGCAGGTCACGCAGGAAGGTTTTGAGTTTGGCGTTATGCGGCGCGATGTTGACCACCACATAAAATTTCTTGCCCAGCGCATGGGCTTCATTGATGGCTTGCGCCAGCGTCTGGTGGTTGAATTCGTTATTGCGCACACGCAGGCTGTAGCGAGGCTGGCCGGCATAAATTGCATCTGCGCCATAGGCAAAGGCGTAACGCATATTTTTCAGCGTACCGGCCGGAGAGAGTAATTCCGGTTTAAACATGGTGTTTTCTCAAGTCTGATCACAGGTCAGGCTGTTCCCGGTGGGGGAACAGTAAAGGCGGCAGATTCTAACGCCAACGGCGGGAAAAATCAGTAGTCAATGGACAAAAACGGGGTAACAAAAGGCGAGTGGCTTAAAGATGGCTGGCTTGACGTCTGCAAGCCAGCGCCATGTTATTTTTTTAATGATGAGGCTTAGGGTTGCTGTTGAGTCTTTGCTAACCACTGTTGTTTTTTCTCTTTTAGCTCGGATAGAACATCCAGGCTCCGTGCTTCATCATGGGTCAGATCAGCAAAAAAATACTGCATGTGATGTTTTATCCATGCAAACAGATTAGGCATATCCCACCAGGCGATATCTAATAGCGCTTCCCGAACTTTTTCTGGAAAACGAAAGCGGATGAGTTTTGCAGGCGTTCCGGCATAGATTCCATACGCTTCACTTCTGAAATTGGGAGGAAGTAATGACCGCGCACCAATAACACATCCATTTTCAATAATACCACCACCCAGCATCATGGCTTCGTCCCCAATCCAGACATCATTTTTGATGACAGAGTCCTGGTATTGAGGTTGTTCGGGATTCATGAGTCCATCACCAAAGATGGCGAACATGGCTGTTGATATGGTTCGCATTTCGTGCTGCCCATTCAGTATGAATTTTAATCGGGAACCACCTGAAACAAATCTACCTATCCTTAAGCTTTGCTGGTCAGAGTCATATTTTACCATGGAGCCAACACCAACACCTGATGCTTTACCAATATGAAATAAGCCAACGTCAGATTGCTCACCTAGCCAGTTCTGGAAAAAATCATGTGGAATAGAACTGAAAAAGCCGTCGCTGTATTTGATGATTTTAAAATTTTTAGCATTAGGAGAGGTTGTATCGAACCCCAGGCAATCATCATCAGTTGAAATATTCATAATTTCCCTTTGAATTGATGTTTTTTTGGTCTGTATTACGATGAGCTCTTAGAAGTGAAAGGCATGATAAATGAATAGCTAACATGATGCTATTATTTGCGAGATTGTTATCTTATTAATATTAAAATTTTGAAATCATATGGCAATTACTGTAATTCAAAGTAATGTATATAAGTTATTATTTATGCCAGGTGAGATGGGGTAATATCTGTAAGTGATAGGGATGCGCTGGGGAGTAGGTAATATATAGGTAGGTGGTGTTAGTGAACCACCACCGTTAGATAGTTTTTTTAGCGAAGGTGATTTCTAAAAGACACGAATACCCGCTGACGGGCCGACCAGATCGCGCTGGTGTGGGCGCTCGAAGTCCACCTGCGGACCTTTTGGAATAATGGCGGTGGGGTTAAGCCAGAGGATGCTGTAGTAACCGGCTTTGATGTGATCCAGCCTGACCGTTTCTTTGACTCCCGGCCATTGGTACAGCTCACGCAGATAGCCGGAAAGGTGCGGGTAATCTTCCAGACGGCGGATGTTACATTTGAATGCGCCATGGTAAGCGGCGTCGAAACGCACCAGCGTAACAAATAGCCGCCAGTCAGCTTCGGTCAGGGTATCGCCAGCCAGATAGCGGTGATGGGCCAGATGCGCTTCCACCGTATCGAGAGAGGCAAACAGGTTGGTGACCGCCTGATCGTAATTTTCCTGGGTTTTGGCGAAACCGGTCTTGTACACGCCGTTGTTGATGTTGTCATAAACCAGGCTGTTCCAGCGATCAATTTCCGGTTGCAGGTCCGGCGGATAAAAGTCCAACTGGTTACCGGTCAGGTCGTTGAACGCGTGGTTGAGCAGGCGGATGATCTCCGACGATTCATTATTGACGATGCGGCCTTCTTTACGGTCCCACAGCACCGGCACTGAAACCTTACCGGTATAATGCGCATCGCTGGCGGTGTAGAGTTGGTGCAGGTAACGCACCGGCGCTACGTTGTCGCCTGCATCCTGCGGGGTGCTGAATTCCCACCCTTGTTCACCGATGCAGGGGTTTGCTACCGACAGTGCTATCACGTTCTGCAGGGCTTTCAGATTGCGGTAGATCAACGTGCGAGATGCCCACGGACAAAGATACGAGACGAACAACTGATAACGCCCAGCTTCCGGGGCCAGCGTTGTGTCACGGAACCGGGTTTCCTGACGGTGAAATGCGCCGCCTTTGATTTCTTCAGCCGCTACATCGCCATTGACCCACTTGCCATTGACTAATCCCGACATGTTTACCCTCATCATGATTATTATGTTTGATGAGTATGCTAGCAGCCCGAAGCTGAGAGGAAATTGCAAATTTTTAACCGGGTCAGACAGTTTCTTTGACGGCATGACCGCCGTCATGGCGTTACGTAGATATTTCCTGACTGGCGGCGGCTTCCCAGCGGTAACCAATGCCGTACACCGTGCGGATAAATGATGTTTCCTGATCAAAGGTTTCCAGCTTGCGGCGCAGGTTCTTGATGTGGCTGTCGATGGTGCGGTCAGTCACCACCCGGTAATCGTCATACAGATGATCGAGCAACTGTTCGCGCGAAAAGACCCGCCCCGGCTCGGCAGAGAGGGTTTTCAGCAGTCGAAACTCGGCGGGTGTCAGTTCCAGGTGTCGCCCAAGGTAGCTAGCCTGGTAACGGTTTTGGTCTATCAGCAATGCGGGCTGCGCATCACCTGGTAGCGGCTCATGTTGCCAGCGACAGCGGCGCAGCAGGGTTTTCACCCGTGCGACCACTTCACGCGGGCTGTAGGGTTTGCAGATGTAATCGTCGGCGCCGATTTCCAGCCCCAGCAGCCGGTCGATTTCGTCGGTACGTGCAGTCACCATGATAATCGGCACGTTGGAAAAACCGCGAATGGCGCGACAGAGCGTCAGGCCGTCACGGCCCGGCAGCATCAGATCCAACAGGATCAACTGGCAAGGATGTTCCCGTACCCAAGGCTCGACTTCCTCGCCCTGCGTCAGCCAGTGAGTGCGGTAACCGGATGCCTGCAGGTAATCCACCAGCAATTGGGCCAGTTTAGGCTCATCTTCAACGATCAACACCGGCAGGTTTTCATTACCCGCCACTGCAGGAGACGATGCTGTCATGTCGATTCCTGTGTCAGGAGAGGTGCAACGGAATCTCGACAGTGATTTGTACGCCGCCGAGTGATGAATGCTCAGCATACAGGCGTCCATCGTGCGCCTCAATGATATTGGCGCAAATGGACAACCCCAGTCCGGAGCCGCCGCTGGCACGGTTGCGCGAGCTTTCTGCGCGGTAGAAACGCTCGAATATCAGCGCCAGTTGTTCATCGCTGATGCCGGGGGCGCTATCACGCCAGTGAATGACCAGCCGTTGCTGGCGTAATTCGGTTTCCACCTCCAGTTGTCCCGCATCATCAGTATAACGCAAGCTGTTTTCCAGCAGATTATTGAACAATTGGTTCAGTCGGTCCGGGTCGCCAAATACGACAGCTTCGGGATGAAAGCGGGTAGTGAGTTGGATGTTTTTGTGCTGAAAACGTTCCCTGAACGACGCTATCGACACCTGTAGCAGCGCGCTGACATTGACGGCGGTCTTGCGGTAAGCCAGTGCGCCAAGATCGGACAACGACAGTTGATGCAAGTCGTCCACCAGTTTGGTCAGTAACGCGACCTCCGTTTGTAGTGAGCTAAACGCTGCGGTATCGGGTCGGCGCACGCCATCCTGCAAGGCTTCCAGCTCACCACGCAGCACCGCCAGTGGGGTGCGCAACTCGTGGGATATGTCTGCCATGAATGCGCGGCGCGACTGTTCGTTTTTTTCCAGCGCTGAGGCTAACTGATTAAAGTCCTGCGCCAGACGATCCAGTTCATCGCGCCCACTGGCTGTTACGCGTGTGCTAAAATCTCCGCCCGCCAGTTGGTGGATGCCATTAACCAGCCGTTTGACCGGGGCCAGCAGCCCGCGCGACATCATCCAGGTCACCACTGCGGCTAACAGGGTAGTAAAAGCGACAATCAGCCAACTGGTACGCTGTTGCTGGCGGTCGAAGTTGATATCTGCGCTGCGGGTCAGCCCTTCTACCGGCGCAGTCACCAGCCAGCCAACGGTCTGTGTTTTCGCCATCAGCGGTTGCCAGTTGCTGCCGGCTGGCATCGGAATTGGCGGGCCTATCAGGCGGCGGCGGTTCTCGTCCGTGACCCAAAACCGGGTACGCCAGGCTTGCATCGCTTCATCGTTATTCTGTTCCATCTCCCGTAACATGGAGAAAATGCCGTGCTCGTTATTGTGCAGAAAATCCCAGTTGCCGTGTTGCTGATACTGATCTTCCAGCCAACTGCGAATTTGCACCACTCGCTGTTCGTTGCCGTGGCGGATGTAGTCGATAAACCCTTTCTCAAAACTGAGCCGGACACCCAGATGCATGATGACCAGCACCAGCATACAGGTGGAAAAAATCGCCAGAAACAGCCTGGCGGTGATGCCGAATCTCATCATTCACCTCGTGAAGCGCGCGTTAGCGTCGCCTGTTGAATGGTATCGGGCGGCACGTGGTTAAAAATCAGCGCCGGGAACGCCATCACCGCCACCATGCACAGATAGGTGTAGAGGAATACCGTATGGGTTTCCGGCGTGCCACTCACCAGATGCTGATTGGCGAAAATGCCCAGCAACAGACCGGCGATGGTCACCCCCATACTGGTGGATAATTGCATCGACATCGACAGCAGGCTGTTACCGCCACTGGCCAGATCGTCAGGTAAATCCTTGAGCGTCAGAGTATTCATGGTAGAAAAACGGATACCGTTCACCATGCCTACCAGCAGTAGTACTACCGGGGTCATCCAGTGCCAGTTCATCAGCGCCACCAGCGCAAACAGCAGGGTGGCTAACGCCAGCGTCAGGGTGGAGGCAATTAATACGGCACGGTAACCGAATCGGTTGACTATCAACACCACCAGCCGTTTCATCCCCATGTTGCCGAGCACCAGCGGGATCATCATCATACCGGCGTGAAACGGTGTGTACTCTAGGCCGATTTGCAGAAACACCGGCGTCATAAATGGCAGCATCCCACTGCCGATGCGCGCCAGCCAGCCGCCGAACAGCCCAATGGTAAAGCTACGGGTATTGAACAGACGCAGGTTAAACAGTGACTGTTCGTTGTTTCTGGCGTGCAGCCAATACCCCAGCAGCGCCAGCAGGCCGGTCAGCACCAGCGCGCTCAATGCTGGCGGACTTAAACCGAGGCTTTTCTGCCCGTCCAGCGCCAGCGTCAGCGTACCCATGGCGATGACCAGACAGACAAAGCCGCGCAGGTCGAAACGGCGTGGCGGCATGGTGAAGTTGGGCATCAGCCACCAGGTGGCGAGGGCGCCGAGCAGGCCGACCGGAATATTGATCAGAAAGATCCAGTGCCAACTGGCGTACTGCACCAAAAAACCGCCGAGCGTTGGACCCATTAGCGGGCCTATCTGCCCCGGCAGCGTGACGAAGGTCATCGCCGCCATGTACTGCGCGCGTGGCACCAGTTTCATTACCGTCAGGCGGCCAATTGGTACCATCATCGCACCACCGATACCCTGAATCACACGGGACAACAGCAGTTCATTCAGGGTAGTGGCGCGGGCGCACAGCAGTGAACCGAGGCTGAACAGCATGATGGCGGAAAAGAAAATATTCCGCACACCAAACCTATCCGCCAGCCAGCCGCTGGCGGGCAGCAGTATCGCTACCGTCAGCACATAGGAGACAATGACCGCGTGCATTCGCAGCGGGCTTTCATTCAGGCTGATAGCCATAGAGGGCAAAGCCGTGTTGACGATAGTGGTATCCAACGCTTGCATAAAAAAGCCGAAGGCCACAATCCACAGCTGCCAGCGAACGGAAGCGGGCTGATTGCTCATGTGCGGTATGACTCCTTGGAATAGTTTTCCCTTCTAGATGCCGGGGCGAACCCCGGCAAATGTTACAGCTACGGCAATCGCAGCTGTCGCAACGTCAGGCCGACGGTTCGGTATGCGCAGCTGTGCCAGACCGTTTGTGGCGACGCCATTGCAGGCGATCAAAAAACAGGTACACCACCGGCGTGGTGTATAGCGTCAGTAACTGGCTCATCACCAGCCCGCCGGCGATAGTAATACCGAGAGGCTGGCGCAGTTCCGAACCATCGCCGCTGCTCAGCACCAGCGGCAGTGCGCCGAAGAGTGCTGCCATAGTCGTCATCATGATCGGGCGAAAACGCAACATGCAGGCGCGGAAAATGGCCTCGTGCGCCGACAATTTCCCTTCCCGCTGCGCCACCAATGCAAAATCCACCATCATGATGGCGTTTTTCTTCACGATGCCTATCAACAGCAGAATGCCAATCAGCGCAATCAGACTGAACGGCTTGCCAAACAGCTCCAGCGCCAGCAGCGCACCAACCCCGGCGGACGGCAGCGTCGAGAGAATGGTTAACGGGTGGGCGACATTCTCATACAGTATTCCCAGCACGATGTAGACCGTCAGGATCGCCGCAATAATCAACACCACCTGCGAATGCTGAGATTGCTGGAACGCCAGTGCGGTACCGGCAAATTGCCCCCGTACGGTAGGAGGAACACCCAGCGAGGTCATGGTGCGCTCAATAGCCGTCGTCGCATCAGACAGGCTGGCGCCCTCTGGCAGGTTGAAGGAGATCGTGGCGGCGGCTGACAATCCTTGATGGTTGACCGCCAGCGGCGTATTGGCCGGTTGCCAGCGGGCGAAGAACGACAGCGGTATCGGTTTGCCGTCGTTGTTGATAACAAACATCTTATCCAGCGAACTGGGGTCCTGGGTGTAAGCCGAATCGACTTCCATCACCACTTTGTACTGGTTCATTGGTCGATAAATGGTGGAGATCTGCCGCTGGCCGAACGCGTTGTTCAGCAGCGCATTGACGCTGGAGACATTGATGCCGAGACGCGCCATTGCATCACGATCATAGACCATCATCAGTTCGGCGCCTTTGTCCTGCTGGTCGGAACTGACATCCGCCAGTTGCGGCAGCTTACTCAGGGCATCGCGGATTTTTGGCTCCCAGGCTCTTAATACCGCCAGATCATCCGACAGCAGTGAGAACTGATAACCGCCGTTGGCTTCGCGTCCACCGATGCGTACGTCCTGCACTGCCATCAGATACAGGTTGGCACCCGGTTCTTTCGCCAGTTTGGCGCGCAGCCGGGTAATCACTTGCTGGGCGGTGACGTCACGTTGGGAAAGCGGTTTGAGGCTAATGAACATCGCGCCGCTGTTGGTGCGCATACCGCCGGTGAAACCGGTGACGTTATCCACCGCCGGATCGGCGCGTACGATGGTCATGAAGTCCTGTAGTTTGCGCTTCATGGCCTGAAAAGAGATGCTTTGGTCGGCTTGAATGAACCCCAACAACCGCCCGGTATCCTGTTCGGGGAAAAAGGTTTTGGGGATGCTGATATACAGCCAGACGCTCAGGGCGATAGTGCCCAGCAACATCATCATTACCCAGCGCGAGTGGTTCAACACCCATTGCAGGGTGCGGCCATAGCCCTGTTGCAGCCTGAACAGGAGCCGGTTGAAACCACGTGTGCGCGGCTGGCTGCGCGGCGTGTGGGAGCGTAGCAGCCGGGAGCACATCATCGGCGTCAGCGTGATGGAAACCAGCAATGAAATCAGGATCGCTACCGACAGCGTAACTGAGAACTCGCGGAACAGGCGACCTGGCAGGCCGGCCATGAATAGCAGCGGAATAAACACTGCAATGAGCGACAGGCTCATCGATACGACGGTGAAGCCGACTTCCCGCACCCCTTGCAGCGAGGCTTGCAGCGGTTTCATGCCCGCTTCGATGTGGCGAGAAATATTCTCCAGCACTACGATGGCGTCATCCACCACGAAGCCAGTGGCGACGGTCAACGCCATCAGCGACAGATTGTTGAGACTGAAGCCACACAAGTACATGGCGGCAAAGGAGCCAATTAACGACACCGGCACAGCGATAGCCGGGATCAACGTGGCGCGCCCGGAGCGCAGGAACAGGAATACCACCAGAATGACCAGCGACACCGCGATGGTCAGCGAGCGTTCTACGTCGCGCAGCGACGCGCGAATGGTGGGAGAACGATCCTGCGCGATATTCAGCGTAATGGCCGCGGGCAACATGGCCTGCAGCTCTGGCATTGAGGCGCGAATGGCATCCACGGTGGAAATGATGTTGGCGTCTGGTGCCCGGCGGATTAGCACCAGAACTGCGGGTTTGGCGTTGCTCATCCCGGCGTTGAGCACGTTCTGCACTGAGTCTTTTACCGTCGCCACATCGCTCAGCCGCACTGGCGCGCCATTGTTGTAGTGGACGATCAGCGAACGATAGGCATCGGCGTTTTTCAACTCATCGTTAGTTTGAATTTGGTAGTGAGTACCGCCGCTGTCCACGCTACCGAGCGGCTGACGCACGTTGGACTGGGCGATAGACTGGCGTACGGCATCCAACGATACGCCCTGATTGAACAGCGCCTGTGGGTTGAGCGCCACCCGCACCGCCGGTAACGAGCTGCCGCCGATGGTGACGTCGCCGACGCCCTCAATCTGTGAAACCCGCTGGGCAATCTGGGTCGAGGCGTAATCATACAACTGACCGGGACCGTAGGTGTCTGACGTCAGCGTCATGATAACGATGGGGGCATCTGACGGGTTAACCTTACGGTAGTAAGGACGGCTCGGCATGTTACTTGGCAACAGGCTTTGAGCGGCATTGATCGCGGCCTGCACATCACGGGCGGCACCGTTAATGTCTCGTTCCAGCGCAAACTGCAGAATGATGCGGGTATTGCCCAGCGAACTCATTGACGTCATTTCATTGATGCCGGCAATGCGGCCTAACGAGCGCTCCAGCGGCGTCGCTACCGACGACGCCATGGTTTCCGGTGATGCGCCAGGCAAGGTGGCGGTGACCGAAATGACCGGATAGTCCACCTGTGGCAACGGCGACACCGGCAGCAACCGATAGCCGAGCAGGCCGCACAGTGCTATCGCCAGCGCCAGCAACGTAGTGGCGACCGGGCGATGGATAAACAGCGCGAAAAACTTCACTGTGCTTCCCCTTCCTGCAACTGGCGGCGACGCAGGCGATGCGCCAGACGGTCAAACAGCAGGTAAATCACCGGCGTGGTAAACAGCGTCAGCACCTGACTCATCACCAGCCCACCGACCATACAGATACCGAGTGGACGGCGTAGTTCTGCGCCTACGCCGGTACTGAACATCAGGGGAACGGCGCTGAGCAGTGCTGCCATGGTGGTCATCAGGATCGGGCGAAAACGCAGCAGACAGGCTTGATAAATGGCCTGATACGGCGTCATCCCCTGCTCGCGTTCAGCCGCCAGTGCGAAATCGATCATCATGATGGCATTCTTCTTCACGATACCGATCAGCAAAATGATGCCGATAATGGCGATAATGTTCAGATCGCTGCCTGCCATCATCAGCGCCAGCAACGCACCGACCCCGGCAGTCGGCAGGGTGGACAAGATAGTGACCGGGTGGATAAAACTTTCATACAGTACGCCCAGCACGATATACATGGCTATCACTGCGGCCACTACCAACCAGATGGTGCTGGTCAGCGCTGACTGGAATGCCAGCGTGCTGCCCTGGAAGCGGGTAATGATGTCGCTGGGCAACTGCATCTGTTGTTGCGTTTTCTGAATGACTTTTACCGCATCACCCAGTGCGTAACCGGGAGCGACATTGAACGAAATGGTGGTTGAGGGGAATTGGTCGATGTGATTGATCGACAAGGCTCCCTGACGTTCTTCTATCGTGGCGATGCTGCTTAGCGGCACCACGCCGCCACTGCTGTTGATAAGCCGGATATCACTCAATGCCACCAGCCCGTTGCTGCTGTCGTGGTGCTGTTCCAGTACTACCCGGTACTGGTTGGATTGCGTGTAAATAGTGGAGATCAGGCGTTGACCGAAGGCGTTGTAGAGGGCGCTGTCTACCTGCGACATAGTGATGCCGAGACGGCTGGCGTTGTCACGATTGACCTTGAGGTAGGCTATCGCGCCGCCGTCCTGCCAGTCACTGCTGACATCCTGTAACTGCGGCAGTTTCTGCAACTCTGCTATCAGTTTCGGCACCCAGGTGCTGAGTTCATCCAGCGACATGGTTTGCAGGGTAAACTGATACTGGGTGCGGCTGACCTGCGTATCGATAGTCAGATCCTGCACCGGTTGCAGATAAAGCTGAACGCCGGGCAGGGCGGATGTGCGCTGTTGCAGGCGCTCAATCACGCCTTGAATACGGTCGCTGCGCTCATCCAGCGGCTTCAGGTTGATCTGCAGCCTGCCGCTATTGAGCGACGGATTCGTGCCGTCAACGCCGATAAACGACGTGACGCTTTCCACCGCCGGGTCCTGCATGATAAGCGAGGTGACCTGCTGTTGTTTATCCACCATGCCGGAGAAAGAGATAGTTTGCGACGCCTGTACGGTGCCCTGAATAATGCCGTTGTCCTGTATTGGGAAAAAACCTTTGGGGATAACGATATACAGCAGAACGGTCAGCACCAGCGTGCTCAGCGCGACACCAAGAGTAATCCACGGGTGGCTCAGCACCCGTGTCAGACCGCGGCCATACCAGGCGATCACCGCATCAAAGAAGCGTTCACTGGCACGGGTAAAACGGTTTTGCTGGCTCAGTGAATGGTGGCTGAGCAGGCGGGCGCACATCATGGGGGTTAGCGTCAGTGACACCACCGCTGAGATCAGAATCGACACCGCCAGTGTTACTGCGAACTCACGGAACAGGCGACCGATGATATCGCCCATGAACAGTAATGGGATCAATACTGCGATCAACGAAAAGGTCAGTGAAATGATGGTAAAGCCGATTTCGCCAGCACCTTTCAACGCGGCCTGCAGTGGTTTTTCGCCTTTTTCAATGTAACGGGCGATGTTTTCGATAACGACGATGGCGTCATCGACCACGAAGCCGGTGGCGATGGTCAGTGCCATCAATGTCAGGTTATTGATCGAAAAGCCGAGAAAATACATGGCGGCGAAGGTGCCCACCAGCGACAGCGGCACTGCGATGCTGGGGATCAGCGTCGCTACCGCGTTGCGCAGAAACAGGTAGATCACCATCACGACCAGCGCGATAGCCAGGATCAGTTCAAACTGTACATCGTCCACCGACGCCCGGATGGTCGTGGTGCGGTCGTTGAGCAGAGCGATATCCACAGATTTGGGTAAGCTGGCTCTTAGCGTCGGCAGCAGAGTGCGGATATGGTCAGCTGTGGCAATCACATTGGCTCCCGGCTGACGCTGAATATTGAGGACAATAGCCTGATTCTGATTGGCCCAGGCAGCCAGATGGGTGTTTTCTGCCGCCTGTTCTACCGTAGCGACATCCTGTAGCCGTACCGGGGCGTTATTTTTCCAGGCAATGATCAATTGGCGATAGTCATCAAGCGAGCGCATCTGATCGTTGGCAGATACCGTTACCGAACGCGCCGGGCCGTCAAAACTGCCTTTGGGCGTGTTGACGTTGGCGGCGGTGATAGCGGTGCGCACCGTTTCGCTGCTCAGCCCGTAGGCCGCCAGCGCTCCCGGATTGAGTTTGACCCGTACCGATGGCCGTTGCCCACCAGCCAGACTCACCAATCCAACGCCTTCCACCTGTGAAATTTTCTGTGCGATGCGCGTTTCGATCATATCCTGCACCTGGGTGAGCGGCAGGGCGCTGGACGTGACCGCCAGCGTCATGATCGGTGGGTCCGCCGGGTTGACCTTATTGTAGATAGGCGGGAAAGGCAGATCGGTAGGTAACAGGTTGGTGGCGGCGTTGATCGCCGCTTGCACATCCTGTTCTGCTACATCCAATGAGAGCGATAGTTGGAATTGGAGGGTAATGACTGACGAACCGCCAGAGCTTTGGCTCGACATCTGTTTGAGACCAGACATGCTGCCAAACTGGTGTTCCAGCGGTGCGGTTATCGCTGAGGTCATCACGTCCGGGCTGGCACCGGGGTACAGTGTAACGACCTGAATTGTCGGGTAATCCACCTCTGGCAGTGCTGAAACCGGTAAAGCGCGGTAGCCGACAATTCCGGCCAGCAGAATGGCGATCATCAACAGCGTGGTGGCAATCGGCCGGAGAATAAACAGGCGCGACGGTCCGCCACCGTTGCTCGGTGTGGCGTCCTGTAACGGTGTTGTCTCCTGCATCAGGATTTCTCCGCTTTATGCTGAGGTTTTTCTACGCCAGCGGTAGGCTTGGTCTCTGTCGTCGCAGGTGTCAGCACTTCAACATGCGCACCTTCAGTCAGTCGGTCTATGCCATCTGTGACCACTCGCTCACCCGCGTTAAGCCCGTTTGATACCACGGTTTGTTGACCGTACTGAATACCGGTAGTGACGATGTGTTTACTGACCTGATCTTTATCGTTCAACACCCAGACAAAACGTCCTTCGTTGCCCATCTGGATAGCGGCTGATGGCGCCACCACCACATTTTGCAGGGTATCGACTTTCATCTTGATATTGACGAACTGATTGGGGAACAGCGCGTCGTCGGTATTGTCGAAGCGGGCTTTTAGCCTGATGGTGCCGGTAGTGGCGTCGATTTGGTTATCCATGCTCAGAAGCCGGCCCTGAGAGAGGATGTGCTGACTGGCGCGATCCCAGGCTTCCACCAGCACCGGCTGACCGGATTTCTGTGCTTTTAGCACGGTAGCAATATTGCTTTCCGGCAGCGTGAATATGGCGTCAATCGGGTGGGTTTGCGTCAACACCAGCAGATTATCGGTGCTGGTGACATAGTTGCCGATGTCAATCTGGCGCAGGCCGACGCGGCCACTAAATGGTGCGGTGATGCGGCTGTAATCCAACTGCAATTGCGCGCTGGCGACCGAGCCCTGATCCGATTTCACGGTCGCTTCATATTGACGTACCAGCGATTCCTGGGTGTCCAACTGTTGGCCAGAAACCAGACTGGTTTTGGACAGTTGTTGGTAACGAGCCAGATCCTGGCGAGCATTGGTCAACAAGGCCTGATCTTTGGCCAATTGACCTTGTGCTTGCGTCAGCGCCACCTGAAATGGCCGTGGATCGATTTCTGCCAACAACTCGCCTTCTTTGACCTGCTGTCCTTCCTGGAAATGGATAGCCATCAACTGACCGCTGACCCGGCTGTGCACCGTGACGGTGTTGGCGGCGGTGACCGTACCCAGACCGGACAGGTAATAGGGTACAGAGGATGAGGCAGTGAGTGCGGCCTGCACCGGCGGTGGTGCCGTGGAGCCGCGGCGTCCACCGGCGTTACGGTTTTGTCCCTGACGTGAAGATTGCTGTGTAGTTGTCGCTTCGTTAGCTGATTCTGATTGCGATGTGTGGAAATAACGCCAGGCGAAAAAGGCTGCGGCAATAACGATGGCCAATAACAGAAAACGAAATAAGCGTGCGGCGTTCATAATTATGGAAGGAACCTCCAATCAGCACAGGCCAAGATAAGCCCATGAAACACTGAATATTATGATACTAGTTTAAACAGTAACCCAAGGGTAAAAAATGGAGGAAATATGGAAGATGCGTCAGGGTTTGTAGAAAAAGAATCCCCGGCGTGATAAACGCCGGGGATCGGGTGCCATGTGTGTCAGCGAGGTGTCGTTATCAAGACAACGGGATTACAACACCAGTCCGGCAACGGCAGCGGATAACAGGCTGACCAGCGTAGAACCGTATACCAGTTTCAGACCAAAGCGAGAAACGGTATTGCCCTGTGCCTCGTTCAGCCCTTTGATTGCACCGGCTACGATACCAATCGACGAGAAGTTGGCGAAAGATACCAGGAATACCGACAGGATGCCCACGCTGCGTGGCGACAACTGACCAGCCACTTTCTGCATTTCTATCATGGCGACGAATTCGTTAGACACCAGCTTGGTAGCCATAATACTGCCCACCTGCAGTGCTTCGGCTTTGGGGATACCCATCACCCAGGCGAACGGATAGAACACGTAACCCAGGATTTCCTGGAAGCTCAGGCCGAACACGGCGCTAAACAGCGCGTTAATGCTGGCGATTAGCGCGATGAAACCGATCAACATTGCAGCAACGATAACCGCAACCTTGAAACCGGCCAGAATATATTCGCCCAACATTTCAAAGAAGCTCTGACCTTCATGCAGGTTGCTCAGGTGCAGTTCTTTCTCTTCGCTGGTGTCGTACGGGTTAATGAGCGACAACACGATGAAAGTGCTGAACATGTTGAGCACCAGCGCCGCCACGACGTATTTGGCGTCCAGCATTGACATGTAGGCACCGACAATCGACATCGATACGGTGGACATGGCCGTAGCGGCCATGGTGTACATGCGTTTTTCTGACATCTGTCCGAGAATGTCTTTATAGGCGATAAAGTTTTCAGACTGGCCAAGAATCAGCGAACTGACGGCGTTAAAAGACTCCAGCTTACCCATACCATTAACTTTGGACAGGATGGTGCCGATCAAACGGATGATAAACGGCAGGACTTTTATGTGCTGCAAGATACCAATTAGCGCGGAGATGAAGACAATCGGGCACAGCACTTTCAGGAAGAACACAAAGCTATTATTGCCGATGTTGCCAAAGACGAAGGTCGTACCTTCGCCTGCGAAGCCAAGCAGTTTGTCAAACAGACTGGCAAAGCCTGTTACGAAACCCAAGCCTGCACTGGAATAGAGAAAGAAATAGGCAAGCAGAATTTCAATGACTAAAAGCTGAACAATATATCTGACGCGAATGCTCTTGCGATCACGGCACACCAACAGTGACAGGCCGGCGACAACAATCAGTGCCAGGATAAATTGCAGAATATTGGACATATTTGCTCCAAATTATAATAGGGGCCGATTTTGGGTCGTCATTTTATGTAACGGCTGCGGCTAAAATGCGACCTAAGACGCAAAAGCGGAATTATATCGCGGAAATTAACCTAAACTGAAGTGTGGGTCTCATAGCATTCACTTCTATCTGGGTGATCTATGAATGATTTCATCACATCTGACAGAAAAATGTTGTGATGACAATTCCCTGCTGGCCGTTTCGCCAGGCTGGGAAAACCTAACCACAAGGAGATGACAATGCCTGCGTCTGGCGTATTACGTGAACTGGGACATTCGGGAATTCGGGTACCGTTACTGACTTTTGGCGGCAACGTATTTGGCTGGACTATTAATGCGCCAACGTCGTTTCGGGTGCTGGATGCCTTGCTTGATCAGGGACTCAACTTTATTGATACCGCAGATGTCTATTCGATCTGGTCGCCTGGCAATCAAGGTGGTGAGTCGGAAAACATTATTGGCAACTGGCTAAAACAGCGTGGAAATCGTGATCGGGTAATGATTGCTACCAAAGTGGGCAAGAATATGGGCGGTGACCGGCATGGGCTGTCGGCTGCTTATATTCGTCGGGCCGTGGAGGATTCGCTGCGCCGTTTGCAGACTGATTATATCGATCTGTATCAATCCCATGATGATGATAAAAATACCCCGCTGGAAGAGACACTATTCGCCTTCGATGCGCTGATTCGGGAAGGGAAGGTGCGCGCTATCGGTGCATCCAACTATGAAGGTGAACGTCTGGCGCAGGCATTACAGGTCAGTCAGGATAACCATCTGGCGCGTTACGAAACCTTGCAACCGGAATACAATCTGTATGATCGCCAGCACTATGAAACCACGCTGGAACCGGTGGTAAAGGCTAACGGTCTGGGGGTGATTGGGTATTATTCGCTGGCGAGTGGTTTTTTATCCGGTAAATACCGTTCGGCTGCCGATGCTGCGAAAAGCGCGCGTGGTCCAGGTGTGGTGGAACGTTATCTCAATCCGCGTGGTCTGGCTATTTTGAACGTGTTGGATCAGCTAGCCGAAGCGCACGCGGCCACTCCTGGTCAGGTAGCCTTGGCATGGCTGATTGCCCGGCCTGGAGTAACGTCGCCGATAGTCAGCGCCACCTCAGTCGAACAGGTAGCGGAGCTGGCTAACGCCACCCGGTTGGCATTAATGCCTCATGAGATTGAACAATTGAATGTCGCCAGTGCCTGAATGCCGGGCGTCGTTCTCGTGACGTTATTCTCATGACGGGGGAGCTTCGGTATCAGGCCGGATTGCCTCCCGGTTTTCTACTCTGTCGTTTGCATTATTTAGGATATGAAATTATTTAGGGTGTAGAGTTATTTTTCAGATGACAAGAGGCATGGAGTGGTCTGCTTTAATGATGTGATAAATTATTCCGCTCAGAATAGGACTATGGTCAGGATGGTATAAAAAATAACAAGTCAGGAGAGTGACTAATATTATTTCCCACGGTTTTAGGTTTTCTGCAACAGAATAAAAAAACAGCCTCTGCAAAAACAGAGGCTGTTTTTTTGATTGGAATCAGCGGTAATTATATCCATAGAACTACTTATCTATAGGACTACCGCCTCTTCCATCGACGTATGCCTGATAGCGATTAAGCCTGAGGCTGAGTCACGACGTCTTTGATGCCTTTCACTTCGATCTCTACGCGACGATCCGGTGCCAGACATTCGATCAGCGCTGCACGTGCTTTCACGTTAGCACAGTTGGAACCAGTAACCGGATTGGCTTTACCCATACCACGAGCAGAGATCTTGTTAGACGGGATACCTTTGTGTACCAGGTAGTCAACAACAGTCTGTGCACGTTTGGCGGACAGAGTCTGGTTGTACTGGTCGGAACCCAGGCGGTCAGTGAAGCCCAGAACAACGACAGAACCATCTTTCGGGTCCAGAGAACTCAGCTGAGAATACAGCTGGTCCAGAGAACGCTGACCTTCCGGTTTCAGAGTTGCTTTGTTGAAGTTGAACAGTACGTCAGACTTCAGCGTGAAGCGTTTGGTCTGAACAACCGGAGCTGGGGCCGGAGCCGGAGCTGGAGCCGGTGCAACAACCGGAGCCGGGGCAGCAGTTTCCTGACCGAAACGGTAAGAAACGCCCACGCTCAGCAGACCGTTATCCGGACGACCGCCAACAGTGGCAGCATCGCCAATGTTGTTCACCCACTGGTAGTCCAGACGGGTTGCCCAGTTTTTGGTGATAGCGTATTCAACACCCACTGCTGCCAGCGGAGACACGCCAGTGTCGTTATTGCTACGACCAGTGGCGTCACGGCTGTCAGCACGCCATACAAAACCACCCAGACGCGTGTAGACGTCCAGATCGTCAATGATCGGGTAGCTCAGTTTAGTTGCCAACTGAACGCCCTGCGCTTTGAAGCTGCCATTGTTGCTGCCGCTATACTTCATTCGGCCCAGCCAGTCATAGCCCATTTCAAAACCCAGGTACGGGTTAACCTGATAACCACCGAATGCACCAGCACCCAGTTGGTTTTTCTGGGCATCGGTTGAATTGTAACCATTGCCGGTCAGGCCAGTATCATGGTACTGGGACCAGCCCAGCTTACCACCAGCGTACCAGGTGTTATCGTTCGGTGCGGCTTGTGCTACGGTAGCAAAGCCAGCCAGTGCCACTGCAATTGCGATAGCTGTTTTTTTCATTTTACGCCTCATTATCATCCAAATCGGCAATTAACTCTGAAAGCTAATCAGCCTTTGGTTAAAATCCTTTCTCGGAGATACTGCCCTTGGTCTAATTACGTGCTGCCAGTGAACTGGCATTATGAAGGGCAACTCCAGCGAGCTAAAGTCTACAACGTGGTGAGAAAGTTACAAGCATGATGTGACTGCTGCCATAAAAAAACCAGCCATTCATACATAATTATTAACAAATAATGGGCGATTTTATCAGATTGCCCGAATATCTTTTAATTTTAATATACTGCAATAACTTGCTGGGCACGGTATTTCCGTGGGCTGCGGAGAATTTGCGATGCTTTTATAAGAAAAATCCTAATATTCATTTAATGATACAATCTTGGATGAATTTTTAGTGTAGAAAATGGTCCTGTGATCGATTTTTCCTCTGGACGCATAAGAAATCCATAGGTGTTTCCTTGCTGTGCCGCTCTTTGCAAGCGCATTTTTTGTACATTCTCCAGATCACCCGGCAACCAGCATAATACGACGCTGTAATTACCCGTCATTAACGCTTTCTCCATTACATCAGCGGTAGATACTGGGTTGATGCGATGTAATTCAATCATTTTTTCTAATGGTAATCCTGCTTGTTGTAACCACAGGCGGCTGAGCTTCTGCTGTGGTGAAAGCCAGAGTAGCCAGCGTGATTGCGTACCTAGTTGTTGCAACAACGGGAGTAGCAACGGTGTCAGCATGGGATGGTCGTCACCATAGACGATTTCACTGATAAACCCGCTGGAGGCCGTCTTTGACATTGTGCCATGACTTAGGTCTGACCTATGGCCGATATGACGAGAACGAACAGTTTGAGTACGCATAGTTTCTTTAATCTCACTGTCACACTGTATGTGTGTACAGTATATTTTGTGTGGGCAAAGATCAATCAGAATTTCTGAAAGCGCTTCGCATAATCATCAGGCTATTGCCCACATGACATTTTTTGTATTTGAAGACACTGTTTCGCTGTGTTTAATTAATTGTTCCTGCTACGGATGTCTCTGGTAAACAAGAGAAAACACTCAATACAAGGAATAAGTAATGAAAAAACTATGCGAAAAAAGGATTTTACAGGCGAAAGCGTTATTTGCGCCGCTGGGGCATATTTTCTCCCGCTCACAATTTGGCGGTTACAGCATTGCGGCGGATGGTGTGATTTTCGCGCTTGTATCCAGCGGGGAACTCTATCTGCGTGCTGCGCCTCGTAACGAGGGTTTTTTCCTCGAACAACAGGCACCTAAACTGATTTATACCAAACGTGGTTTGCCGGTGCCGCTTAATTATTATCTGGTCAGTGAGGAGCTCTGGCGAGATGAGTCGGCTTTGCTGGAGCTGGCATCGCTGTCGCTGCAGGGCGCTTGTCAGGACAAAGCAGCCAGAAAACGTTGCATCAGGCTGAAAGATTTACCGAATATCAATCACGATCTGGAACGTTTACTCTGGAAGGTAGGGATTAAGAATATCGATGAATTACATCGACTTGGGGCGAAAATCAGCTATCTTAAACTGCGTTCTGTCAGCCAAAATCTGAGCGTTAATGTGCTGCTGGCGTTGGCAGGCGCTATTTGCGGCGTCCATCAAGCTGCGCTGCCGCAAGGAATGCGCAGTGAGTTGATTGAATGGTTTGAGAATACCAGTCCGCGAGCTTTCAGACCGCCCCGAATCAATTAGTGCTCTGAGGTCTGTTGTCGATTCCGATGCATCGTTTCCTGTGAGCGATTTTCTTCAGCAATCATTTGGTTTTTCAGTTGCGTCAGTTCCGGCAGCAGGCCGATGATTAAGTTAACCTGCTGTAATACCAGTTGTTCCCGACTATCCTGTTCCGGATACTGGGTATGGATACGGTTTTTCAGTGCTTCCAGCTCTCTGTCCAGCGCCAGCGTTGCCTGATCGCTGTTGTCTTGATGAAGTGCGTCATCGACATAACAAACGCCATCACTGAGTAATTGCAGGGTCTCGGCCGACTGAATATGCTCACGATGTGCTCCCAGCGTGGAAATATATCCCAGCAGTGTGTGGTTAAGGCACATCAATCTGAAGGCGTTTTCCAGTGTGTTGGGCCGGGCATGGGGTTCAGCTGACATGTTGGAAACCACCGAAGCCAGTTCTGCATCGCTGTTGTGAGCATCGCGGCGGGCGATACGATAAGGCAGTCCATTATCTTTGCCATGACGATACTGAATCATGATGGCGTCGAGATAACGACAATTTGTATTCATAGCCTTATTAATTACCGCAGGCAGTCCGCGGAATTTCCAGTCTGGCCAGATAAAACTGACCGCCGCCCAGGCAATGCCGCAACCCAGCAACGTATCGACCACTCTTGGAATGGCGACCTCAAACCCTTCGCCCAATAAATTAAAACACATCAGTACCAGCAGGGTGATAAACAGTGTGGCTTGTGCGTATTGCACAGTGCGAAAGGCAAAAAACAGTACGCCGCTGATAACAATCAGGGTTAGTTGCCCTTCCAGTGATGGCACGATATACAGCAGCGGTACGCCGATGAGTACCCCGCCCAGCGTTCCGACAATGCGCAATGCTAAGCGGCGGCGGGTGGCGTTGTAGTTTGGCTGGCAGACAAAAAGACTGGTCAGCAGAATCCAGTAGCCATGGTGTAAGCCGGTCAACTGAATAATTGCGTAACCGATACACAGTACCAGTGACATACGCACTGCATGGCGAAACAGCGATGACTGTGGAGTAAGGTGACGGCTAATACGTAACCGGATGTCGCTCCAGCCGGTAATTTTATCGTCAGATAGCCGGCTTTCTGCCGGAAGGCGATGATTGTGGCGTTCAAGCGTCTGCTCGGATTGGATATTGATTAACTGAGCGTCAATCGCCCGTAAGTTATTGAGTAAATAGCGCAACGCCTTGATGTATAACGTTTCTACCCCTTGAGCTGCCAGCCGGTCGATAGCGGCGTCTAAATGGGAGAAGGCCCGCTCAATGCGGTAATCATGCTGGTATTTTTGCTGTAGTAAAATGGACTGTGATACCAGTTGGCAGGCGCGAGACAGCATGAATAGCAAACGCTGAAATCGAAAAGGTACATCACTGTAGCGCAGCATATGTCGCAATTGTTCATACTGGATGTGTACCGAACTGGCATGTTCGTGAATATCCTGCGCGACAAAATAATAGTGCAGCGTGCGCCGGGTGCCACGCTGGCCCCGATCACCACGTAGCCGAGTCAGTAACGATGCCTTGGCCTGATTGAGTGTATTCACCAACTGGCCGTTGGCCATCGCCACATCGATCAACGGTTGATCGTTGTCATCGATATCAGGGTCGAACAGGTTGGATTTGGTTTCCAGATAGTGTGCCAGTTGCTGATAGCACCGGGCCAGATTGTCCTGCAATGGACGAATGGGAAATAACAGGTGACCAAGCAGGGTCAATAGGTTGTACCACAGTGCCCCTAATAACAGTAGAAACGGCTGTTGGTACCAATCGCTGTAAAGCGAAATGCCCAGCATGGTATAAATGGCTATCAGCAATGCGCCGAAAGCGATAGTCGCGTAGCGCTTCCCCAGCGAACCCAGCAGAATAAAGCTCCAGGTTGAGAGCGCCAGTCCGATGGCAAATAACCACGGGTGTGGATAAAGCAGTTCGATCGACACCGAGGCGACCAGAAAGCAGGCAAGGGTAATCAGCAGGTTAAACAGGCGTCCAGACAACCGGTCATCAAGATCGGTCAGCGCTGCCGCGACCACACCCAGTGTTAAAGGGATGGTGCTGGTGGAGACATCTAACCACCAGGGGACAAGCGCCGCACCACTGAGTGCGATCAGTATCCGCAGGTTATACAGCCAGCTACTATTATAGATAACCCGCCGCAGGTTGGTTGTGACGCTCTGTTGCACGATGATAATCCGTCCTGGTTACTGATAACGCCGATGGGCGTTGGCTTCTCTGGCAGCCTGCGCCTCTTCCACTGATACCACGCGCCGGCCTACCGGCCACAGGGCTATGGCGGCAATTTTGAAGTTCGCTATCCCAACCGGGATGCCGATGATAGTCAGGCATTGGGCGATACCGCTGGCAATATGCGACAGACACAGCCACCAACCGAAAAAGATCAACCAGAACACATTGAGCAGTGTACCGCTGGCATTGAGCAGCGTACTTTTTTGCTCTGGCCGTAGCTCATCAACGTGAATAGCTTCATTACCATATGGCAACAGCGAGAGCTTGGTAATTTCCCAGCATGAACGTGTCAGCGGCAGGGTAAACACCAGAACAAGGCTGACGACAGTAGCCAGCAACCAGGCGAGCGTCGTAAAAAAACCGCCCAGCACGAAATTCAGGATATTGAGTACGGCTCGCATGATATGACTACCCTCGGTCAAACCCTATGACTGGAAACGAATTATCACATTATTAGCCGGGTTATTCTAACGCGTTTTTCTGGCTAGAGCGCGAGGTCGGATAACGGTTACACTACAACTTTACACATTTCTTTTGAGCATGGCGCAGGACTCATGGAACTGAAATCTACCGCGTTGGGTAAGCATCTGGCACAGCACCCCTACAATCGCGTGCAATTGCTGAATGCCGGCGTCAATGTCAGCGGTGATCGGCATGAATATCTCATTCCATTTAATCAGTTGCTGGCGATTCGCTGTAAGAAAGGGTTGATTTGGGGCGAACTGGAGTTCGAACTGCCGGAAGATAAGGTCGTGCGCCTGCACGGTACTGAGTGGCAGGAAACCCAGCAGTTTTTTCGCCATCTGTTCAAGTCCTGGCAAAGCTGGAGCCAGGAGATGAGCGAGGTCTGCAAAGAGGTATTGCAGCGACTGGTCGATGAGATTGCACATCAGGAAGCGGCAGATGGTTGGTTCAGCCGTCAGATGCTGGTACGCGTCCAGCAGGATATTCGTTCAGGGTTTGCCGCACTGCCGTTGCCGCTGGTCCGTCTGGATGAGTTTGAGTCCTGCAGTGACAACTATCAGCGTTGTCTGCGCTGGCTGGAGCAAGGGGAGATGTTGCGCCAGCAAGCCAACCAGCGCTGGGCAGAAAATGTCCTGATCGAACAACGTGCATTTTTCGATACGGTGGAAAGTTCGCCGTTGAATCTTAGCCAGTGTCGTGCGGTAGTGAATGGCGAGAATGCCGTATTGGTGTTGGCTGGTGCGGGCAGTGGCAAAACGTCGGTGTTGGTGGCGCGTGCTGCCTGGTTGCTGCATCGCACTGAGGCGTCTTCACAGCAGATTCTGTTGCTGGCGTTTGGTAGACAGGCCGCGGATGAAATGAACAGCCGCATCCGTGAGCGGCTGCCTGCCGACGATGTTCAAGCCATGACTTTTCATGCGCTGGCGCTGCATATCATTCAGCAGTGCAGCCGTAAAGCTCCGGTGATCAGTCAACTGGAAACCGACGGTGTACACCGGCGCGCATTTCTGATTCAGCACTGGCAGCAGCAATGTGACGAAAAGAAAACCCAGGCGAAAGGGTGGCGGCAATGGTTGACTGAAGAACTGGAGTGGACATTGCCTGAAGGGAATTTCTGGCAGGATGCGGCTATTGCGTCGAGACTGGCTGGTCGCCTGGAGCGGTGGTTAGGCCTGATGCGGATGCACGGTGGCACCCAAAGTGAGATGTTGGCACTGGCTGATGACGAAACGCGCCCTCTGTTTCAGCAACGGTTGCGCTTAATGGCGCCGTTACTGAAAGTCTGGAAAAAAGCGCTAAAAGATGAAGGTGCTGTAGATTTTTCCGGTTTGATCCATCAGGCAATCAACTATCTTGATAAAGGGCGTTTTGTCAGTCCGTGGCGACATATTTTGGTGGATGAATTTCAGGATATTTCTCCCCAGCGCGCCCGATTGCTGGAGGCGTTGCGTCGGCAATCACCCGATAGCAGCCTGTTTGCAGTGGGGGATGACTGGCAGGCGATTTACCGTTTTAGCGGCGCGGAACTGACGCTTACCACAGCATTTGAACAGCATTTTGGTGACGGGGCGCAGTGTGTATTAGATACCACTTATCGCTTTAACCACCGTATTGGAGATATCGCCAACCGTTTTATTCAGCAAAACCCGGCCCAGTTGAAAAAAACTCTCAACAGCTTGCGAGATGGCGATAAGAAATCAGTCGTGTTGCTGCCGCAAGAACAGTTGGATGCCTTGCTGGATAAGATGAGTGGCTATGTGACGCCAGAGGCACGTATTCTGGTGCTGGCGCGCTATCACCATTTACGCCCTGATGTGTTGGATAAGGCGCAGACTCGCTGGCCGCATTTGCACCTCGATTTCATGACGATTCATGCCAGCAAGGGACAGCAGGCGGACTATGTGATTGTGCTGGGGCTGCATGAAGGGCGTGATGGTTTTCCAGCACCACCACGCGAGTCGGTGCTGGAAGCGGTATTGTTGCCACGACCGGAACCCTTTCCAGACGCAGAAGAACGCCGTTTGTTATATGTGGCATTGACCAGAGCGAAACATCAGGTGTGGTTGCTGTACGATCACGATGAACCCTCGGTGTTTGTGGATGATCTGCATCAGTTAGGGGTGCCGATACAGCGCAAACCGGGTTAACGTTATTTGTTTAAATTCTTGAGAAAAAACTGGCCGGTTAGCGGCCAGTTTTAGCAGGGAAACGGTGGTTATTTCAGACGGCCCTGAAGGTAACGCTGATAATCCGGAATGGTGACGGAAACCGGCTGACGGAACAGCGCGGAATTAATCAGGAAGTCTGCTGTGGAGCGGTTGGTGGCGACTGGGATATTCCACACTGTCGCCAGACGTAACAACGCTTTGACGTCAGGGTCATGCGGCACGGCATTGAGCGGGTCCCAGAAAAAAATCAGCATGTCGATTTTCCCTTCGGAGATCAGGGCGCCCACCTGTTGATCGCCGCCCATCGGCCCACTCAGCATACTCCTGACAGGCAGGCCGGTATGCAGTTGAATCAGGTTGCCTGTCGTGCCGGTCGCATACAAATGGTGTTCCGCCAGTTGAGTCTTGTTGGCGCTAACCCATTCCAGCAGCGATTCTTTACAGTGATCGTGCGCAACCAGTGCAATGTGCTTGTGCATCTCGATTGTGCGGGTGGTGTACTCCATAGCGACATCCTTAGAACAGTATAGTTTTTACAGATTACGGAAACAGGGTTTCAGTGGAAAGCAGCAGACTGAAAAAATGCGAGCATCTTTCCAAAAGCAGTGTTTTTTGTCTGTAAAATCAGCATGATTAATGCGTTTTTCTTTCTTTAACCCATTCCAGAAAGCGCTGACGTGTTCCTTTGTCGGCTTGTTGAAGCCAGGATTGCATAATACCGAGCGTATCTGACGAATTGTCTGGCGTGCAGGTCGCGGCAGAATTTCTGGCAGGGGACGGCGGAGCGAAGGTAATGACGGCTGCTGGCTGGCCTGAACGATTGTAATCCGCCATACGTATTTCGATTTCACCTGCTAACGCTGATTCGTCAATGCGTAATACATCGGTGTGGGTAGCAATCGGCTGGTTTTTGCTATCGACCAGTTGGTAATCGGGTGACTGGCTGAAACGCTGCCATGCTCCGGAGTCTTCCAGGCCAGGAAGACGGATGGAAACTTCACTGAGGTTGTGAGCATCAAATGTGCTAATCAGGCCCGGAGAACGATAAGTCTGTCGGGTTCCCGTTGATCTACCAACTGGTTTCAGGACCTGAAAAACAATTTGGTGGTAGCCTTTTTCCAGTTCGAGGCTGTCGGCGCCATTAAGTAACGAACCGGAGATTTTTTTCCCATCAATCATCATCAGCTCAATATCCGATCTGAGTTTTAGCGTTGTTGCCATCGCTGGAGAACTGAGCGTGAGCAACCACAGCATGGCGGCGATAGCGGAAACTGTTTTCATATCATGCCTCATTACGGATCTCATCGTTGTATTGTTCAGCAATGAATAGAATGTGTCAAAATTTTAAAAATGAAATATTTTGTTATTAATAGGTGGCAAGGAAGTACGTCGTTACACCCGTTATTCGATTGTCGATTGATTTTGCCGGTACAACGTATTGATCTGGGTATTCTGCATTACACTGATAACAGACAACGCCAGTTTTTCTTGCATCAGCGCTGAAGTGGGCGTTGGTCGGATTAACAGTCACGGAGATAATCATGCAAGACAACGATATCAAAGCGTTACTTAATCAGGTAAAAACCATTGCGTTGGTTGGGGCCAGCGATAACCCTTCACGCCCCAGCTATGGGGTAATGGCTTATCTGCTTGGGCAAGGCTACCGGGTCATTCCGGTTAATCCTGGCCTGGCGGGAAACACGCTGCTGGGGCAGCATGTCTACGCATCACTGGCTGAAATTCCAGAACCGGTGGATATGGTGGATGTCTTTCGCCAGTCGGACGCCGTGTTTGAAGTGGCGCAGGATGCCATTGCGATTGGCGCACGGGTGTTGTGGCTACAAATCGGCGTAATTAATGAAGCGGCGGCAGTACTGGCGCATGACGCCGGCTTGTCGGTGGTGATGGATCGTTGTCCGAAAATTGAAATTCCCCGCCTGGAGCTGGAAAAATAGGCTGGGCCGCCTCAGGTCCCGATAAGGAATCACACTGACCGCAGACATGTGCTGCAATCATCCCATCGTCATATGTTAGTGCAGCAGACGCGGCGCACGGCGTCGGATTGTGGCGGCCAGTTCGTCCAGCGATGGATGATCAGAGGGATGGCGGTCCTCACTGATCATGTGTTCTTCTATCAATTGTTCTTCAGCCAGATAAGTGTGAATCGGACGACCGTGCTCATCTTCCATCACTACGTGATACCAGGGGGCGGTTCGCAAGGTATCATTGACCGAAAGCTCCTCCCACTTTGGTTGTTCGAGGGAATACTCAGGATCAATATCGATGACGACGCCAGGGTAACCCAGTAACTTATGACGAATCTGCTGTCCGATGGTGAATTTACAGTTAATCATATGACCTCCCGACTAAGCGCATTACGTACCCTAAATGGGGGAATGGCGTGTGGTTTTCAAGTCATCAGGCGCAGGGGTAATTTGCTGCATCAGGGTGGTTAGCCTGTCAGTCTTTCTATTGTATTAATAATAGGCTGACCGATGGTAAAAAGGCGTTAACTCTGATGCATTTTTACACTGAACCCGGTACGCGATTAGAGGAGGACGATATGTCGACGGTATCTGTGATTGCCTGGGTCTACGGAATGGTGCAGGGCGTGGGGTTTCGCTACCACACTCAACTGCAGGCACGCCAGTTGGGCGTGCGCGGTTATGTCAGAAACTGTGATGACGGCAGTGTGGAAGTTGTTGCCAGTGGCGAGGACCATGCCGTAGAGCAACTGGTTGCTTGGCTAAAACAAGGGGGACCGCGTCATGCAAGGGTGGACAAGGTATTGGTGGAGCCGCATCCTGCCACCGATGCGCGTGATTTTAGCATTCAGTATTGATGAATTAGCCTGCAACTGACTATTCAGATGCATTTCACCGGCTTCGGCAGCCCGGCGATTTTAGTGGCCTGTTTGGCTGGGCCTTTGGGAAACAGGCGATAGAGATAGCGACTGTTGCCTTTTTCTTCGCCGTATTTCTGGGCCATCGCTTTAACCAACATGCGAATGGCCGGAGATGTATTGAATTCGATGTAAAACGCTCTGACAAAGCGCACGACTTCCCAGTGTGCATCAGTGAGTGTGATGCCTTCCTGCTCTGCCAGCATCGGGGCCATGTCTTCCTGCCAGTCGTTGCTGTCTTTCAGATATCCCTGAGCATCGGTTTCGATGACCCGCTCTTCAAACACTAACATATTGCCTCGGTATGACGTGAAAACGCGCCTAGTCTAGCAAACTTTGGCATGTGAGCAGAAGATGGTTGTGGTACCGGTTTGCGCTGATGTCAGCTAAAAAGAAACCAGGCGCCGTAAAAGGCACCTGGTTGAGCGGTATGTATTGTGTGCTTTGATTATTCGCTGCGTGACATTCCCAACAGACTCAGGAGGCTGACAAACAGGTTGTAGATGGAAACATACAGACTGATTGTCGCGCGAATATAATTCGTTTCGCCGCCGTGGATGATATTGCTGGTTTCCCACAGAATGGCGCCAGCGGAAAACAGGATAAACATCGCGCTGATAGCCAGATGCAGCCCCGGCAAATGCAGGAACAGGTTGGCAATGGTTGCCACCAGCAGCACCACGAAACCTGCCATCAACATACCGGACAGGAAAGACATGTCCTTGCGGGTGGTCAGCACGTAAGCGGAGCAGCAGAAGAACACCAGCGCCGTGCCGCCCAGCGCCAGCATGATAATGTCGCTGGCGCCTGCCGCAATCAATGTGCTTAGCAAGGGACCAAGGGTATAACCCATAAAGCCGGTCAGCGCGAACGCGGCCAGAATACCTGCCGGACGTTCCGCCAGCCGATATGTCAGAAACATCAGGCCGTAAAAACCGACCAGTGTCAGAATCAGACCCGGCGCAGGCAGATTTAACACGGTGCTCATGGTGGCAGTGACGGCGGAGAAACCCAGCGTCAGCGATAGCAGGAAATAAGTATTGCGAAGTACTTTGTGAGTACTGAGCAGCGATTGCCCACGAGTGGCGGTGGAAATAATGCGATCCATAGTAACGACTCTCTCTGTTAAAGGGCCATTGTTGTTCTTGAAGCCATTGGTGTTTTTGAAGAGAGTAAGTAGTTGCATTATGTTATTAAAGCCGTTTTACCCTTCTTTACTCAGTTGACAATATGAGCATGATGGCGATTTTGTACGCTTTCAATCTGTTGCTGCCTGTTTTTCAGGCAATTGAGCGATGTACCGCTTTACAATATTCTGCACACTGTTTATAGTTCGCGTCGTTGCGGAGGAGTGGCCGAGTGGTTGAAGGCACCGGTCTTGAAAACCGGCGACGCGAAAGCGTTCTAGAGTTCGAATCTCTACTCCTCCGCCAAAATTCCAACGGGCCAGCATAATGCTGGCCCGTTTTCGTTTGCACTGATTTTCCAGTTTTCAACCCCGGTTTCAATTTCCGTTCATGTGGTTATGCCAGCCTCCTCGGTAGCGCAGTATGATAATGGCTCGCGTTATGGGTTTCGGAGAAAAACATGCAGGTGTTAATCGTAGTCGATATGCAAAACGGGGTGTTCGCCACGCCGCGTTATCAGCAGGATAGCGTGGTTGAACGCATCAATCAGTTGATTGATGCGGCGGATCAGACCATTTTTATTCAACATACGGATGCAGCGATGCCGTACGGCAGTGAAGCATGGCAGGTGTTGCCCTCGCTGCATCGCCCCGCGAACGCGATATCTGTCACCAAAACCGCCTGTGATGCGTTTTATCGCACCGAACTGGCAGAGACGCTGAATCGTCTTCATGTCCGGCACGTTACCGTATGTGGTTGTGCTACTGATTATTGTGTCGATGCCACCATCAAAAACGCCGCCAGTCGTGGTTATGCCCAAACGGTGGCGGGGGATGCCCATACCACGGCGGACAGACGGGCAGTGAGTGCAGCACAACTTATCGACCAGCATAACGATGTCTGGCGCGACTTCATCATCCCCGGTAATACCTTGCTGGTGAAAGACACCGCGGTGATTTTGCAGGAGTGGCAGGCACAACGTTAAGGAGTATGGTGCAGTAGGTCGTTTTCAAGCCAGCGTAGAATGACATCAACAATGTAGCGCTGTTCGTCATCGGTGAGTGGACGATGTTGTTCAATGTGATGCCATTTCTCCAGGCAGCCCCGGCAGCAGGTCGCGGTGGCATGTTGAGCGATAAACACCGGATGGCCGCGCATCGGGGTCTGCTTGCCATCGTTCGCGGGTTCTGCCGGTGCCAGTCGTTGGGCGATGAAATCGGAGGCATGAGCGGCAATCTGCTCTTTCCCTTTGCTAAAGCAGTAGTCGCGCTCTTTGGTGCCCAGATGAAAACGCTGGCGGAAGCGGGAGCGTGATAGCCGTGAAAACAGCTCATCAAGTGTTGTCATGCCCGAAATCTGCGGGTAATGGTCCGAATCAGCCAAGACTACCCTTGTTGCTAAATGTGGGCAAGGTGCCTGATTAACTCATTGTATTATATTGATAATACTGTGATGGGAATCTGGCGTTGAGTCACAAACACCTCAAAAATGGCATCGTATGATCGCAAACGGGACTACCCTAATCAGTACAACGATGGCTTATTTAAGGGGGCGATGATGTATAAGACCATTTTAGTGCCTGTGGATATCGACGAAGCCGCGCTGACCCAAAAGGCATTATCACATGCCGTGGAACTGGCCAGACATTCCGGCGCGACTGTTCATCTGTTTCATGTGCTGCCGGATGCGTCGGCGTTTATGTCAGCGTATTCGTTTGGCATTAAGGAGTTTGAGAATGAAGCAGTGATCAAAGCGGATGAGAAACTGCATTCCTTGATGAAAACCATCGACCTGCCGGCGGATAAACTCTCCCACAGTATTAGTTTCGGTATTCCGCGCGATGAAGTGCTGGAACTGGCTCAGGAAATTGAGGCCGAGCTGATTGTGATCGGCTCGCGCCGCCCGAATGTGAAAACCTATTTGCTGGGGTCAAATGCAGCGGCGATTGTTCGCCATGCGCAGACTTCGGTGCTGATAGTGCGGTAAGGTAAGATAGTCCGTGAGTCGAACAGGCAACGTGTGGGGCATGGTGTCATGTCGGCATGAATGGCCCCATATTTCAACGTCACTGGCTGTCTGTGCTGACGCGCCGGTGATGGCCGCTGTTGAGGGCGTGCTTCTTATCTATTTTTTCTATCTTTTTTGGCACTGCGCACTTTTGCGGCTCTGTACACAAAAGAGTCATGGCAGCTTGACACGCACTGCATCAATCATCTCGGCGATAACAGGTCTATTCGCGTTGGGGCGTCACAATCGTTGAAGCAGCAGGAACGACAGACTGTTCAGTACGTTGTTGCTGAGTGTTCTGGTGGTGGAGAAAAGCGCCGATGGCGGAATAAGCAAAACGACCAAACAGAATAATAAAACTAATCATCAGTACAGTACGGGCGATGCGCGTACCGGATCGTCGTCGTTGGCGCAGAGCTATACGCCGTTTGTGGGTAATCGTAGCCATTGGTTCTCAGTTTCCATGTGATCGCGGACATTCGCTGTATTTTATTTAGGCACAAGCTGGCGGGATGGTCAACGATGAGTAGGGTAAAAAAGCGCGGTGAAGGTGGGCGGCAGACGTGTGGTTGATGATAACGCTGTGATTAACATCGTAGAAAAAGTGAAGGTGGATTAAGAACAGGCCGGACAGCAAACCCGCAGGTGCCCGCCGGCCTGTAAAGATCAGGCTGGCTCTTCTTCGATGTACAGTTTCCAGCCGCTGACATCATCCCAATATTGTTGTTCCCGTTCCAGATCAAGTTGAACCAACATGTTCTGATTGAAAAACCCGTGTGGGAAGATCAGCGTCCACGCGGTTTCGCTGGTGATAAGACGCAGCGTTTTCGGCGTGGTGGTCGCCTGCCGTTGATTGTTCAGCAGAGCGGCGAGGCGCAACAACTGCACCATCGGCAGGTACTGTTTCTTTTTGAACAGATTAAAGCGCGGCAACTCTTCAAGCTTAATCGCCTTGCGATGCAGCCGTACTATTAACGCCAGCAATTGCTGCTGTTCCTGATTGAAACCCGGCAGGTTGGTATTTTGCAGAATATAGGCGGAGTGGCGATGCATACCGCTGTGATTGATGCCAAGCCCCACTTCATGCAGCATGGCAGACCATTTCAGCAGTGCTCCCAGTTGCGGGTGCACCAATGAGGGATTCTGCTGCGCCCATTGGGTATAAAGCTGCTCGGCGGTTTCCCGCACGCGTTTTGCCTGCTCCCTGTCAATGTTGTAATGGCTTGCCAGACTTTGTGCGGTACGGATACGAATATCCTGATGGCGGAAACGCCCCTCCATCTCGTACAGCACCCCTTCGCGCAAAGCGCCGTCTGACAGGCGTAGCTCCCTAATGGCGAGCGCATCAAACACGCCGCACAGGATAGCGAAACCCGGCACCAGCACTGTCTGGCGATCTTCCGTCAGACCCGGCAGGCTGACCGCCCGAAAGTTTTTGAACTGTAGAATGCGCTCACGCAGCATTTCCAGCCGATCTGGGGTGATCAACCCGTCTTTTTCCCCCATCGCCACCAGAATTTCGCAGGTAGCCTTGATAGTGCCGGACGCGCCGAGTGCGTAGTCCCAGCCATAGATACGGTATTCCCACGCCAGTGTTTCCAGTTTCTGGGCGGCGGCGAGCCGGGCGCGCCGGAAGTTGGCTTCGCTAATCTCGCCGTTGGGGAAAAACTGTTGGGCGAAGCTAACACACCCCATGCGGCGGCTTTCCACCAACATGGGTTCAAAGTCTTCACCGATGACCAGCTCGGTGGAACCGCCACCGATGTCGATAACCAGTTTGCGGCCTTTTTCCGGCTGAGTATGTTCTACTCCCATGAAGATCAACCGAGCTTCTTCATTGCCGGAAATAATTTCAATCGGGTAGGGGATAATTTTAGCGGCGCGCCGCAAAAAATCCTGCGCATTGACCGCCTGGCGCAGTGCATGAGTACCGACAATCGAAACATTCGTGGCATTAAAGCCTTGCAGCCGTTCGGCAAACAGCGCCAGACAGCCCAGCCCGCGCTGGATAGACTCCTCGCTTAGCCGGTTCTGGCTGTCCAGCCCGTCGGCCAGATGCACGCGTTGTTTCAGGCGGCTCAACACTTGCAACGCGCCATTGACGACGCGGGCAACCACCATATGGAAACTGTTGGAACCCAGGTCGATAGCTGCAAATTCCTGCGGTTGTTCGGTAGTGTGATTCGTTAACGGCATTGGGTCAGGCCTGTTCTCCGGGTTGCTCAAGCGCCTTGATATAGTCATAGATGGCATTCTGGGCGCGTACTTTGCGCCGGTTACCGCGGGTGACGTAGCGATTGCTCAGTTCCTTGTCTACCACACGGGCTTTTACCGTATCGCTGAACAAAATATCCAGCATGTCCAGCACCCGTTCCTTCAGCCTGTTATCAAGTATTTCCACCGCGACTTCGATACGGTAATCAATATTACGTGTCATCCAGTCAGCGGATGACAGGAAGACCTTGTGGTTGCCACCGTTGTGGAACACATAGACGCGATCATGCTCCAGATAACGGTCAAGGATACTGATAACCCGAATATTATCGCTGATTCCGGGGAGTTCTGGAATCAGCGAACACATGCCGCGCACCAGAAGATTGATTTTTACTCCGGCAGTGGAGGCGGCATACAGCCGGTCTACCAGCCCTTTATCCACCAGATTGTTTACTTTCAGGGTGATTCTGGCTTCCTGACCTGCCTGCGCATTGGCGATTTCATCGTCGATCATCTGATAGAGACGGTCGCGGGAGTTTTGTGGCGACACCAGCAGATAGTCGAAACTGACAGGCCGATACGGGTTTTCAATGAAGTTAAATACCCGGCGGACTTCGTTGGTGATGCGTTCATCTGCGGTCAGCAACGAATAGTCGGTATACAGGCGTGCGGTTTTCTCGTTGAAGTTGCCGGTGCCGATATGGGCGTAACGCACGATGTTGTCCCCTTCCTTGCGGGAAATGAGGAACAATTTGGCGTGGATTTTCAGCCCCGGTACCGAGAAGATAACGTGAACCCCCGCTTCCGTTAGCCGTTTGGCCCAGTGAATATTGGCTTCTTCGTCAAAGCGCGCCTGCAACTCCACTACCACCGTGACTTTCTTGCCGTTGTGGGCGGCGTGGATCATCGAATTGATAATGCGGGAATCTTTCGCCACACGGTAAATATTGATGCGGATCGAGAGTACGCTGGGGTCGAAAGAGGCCTGACGCAGCAGCTCAAGCACGTGTTCAAACGTGTGGTACGGGTAGTACAGCAGCACGTCGCGGTGGCGAATGGCGTCAAAACCGTTGCGGAACTGGCTGAACCAATGATGGCGCAGGCGCGGCATCGGTTTGTTGACCAGATTGGCGCGGCCAATATTCGGGAAGCCGATAAAGTCTTTGAAATTGTGGTAACGACCGCCAGGGATCACGGAATCATAGGAAGAGATTCCCAGGTTATGCAGCAAGCATTCCACCATGGCATCGGGCATGTCGCGTTGATAGACGAAGCGCACCGGCTTGGCGGTCAGGCGTTGCTTCAGGCTGGAGGACATCAATTCCAGCAAGCTGGATTCCATTTCAGTGACCAGATCGTATTCGGCGTCGCGGGTCATTTTCATCGAGTAGGCATTAAGCGAGTCGAATTCGAAAAAGCCGCGGAAAATATCATCGAGACAATAGCGCAGGATGTTGTCGATAAGAATCATCGTCTTGCGGCGATGTGGCGCTTCTGGCGGCAGGTCAACAAAACGGGGAACCTTGTCGGATGGAATTTCCAGCAACGCGTAATCGACTTTCTCGCCGCGGATGATTTCCACCGCCAGGTAGGTGTAATCGTCTTTCAGAAACTCTACCAGATTGGTTTCCGGCAGAAGCAGAATCGGTGTGATGTGTGGGCGCAGGTTCTGCCTGAAATACTCGCGCAGCCAGATTTGCTGGTTGGGGGAAACCTGACGCTCATTGACCAGAAAGATCTGGTTGCGTGCCATTTCCAATAGCAGTTCATTGTACAGGTTGTCGAACAGTTGGTCGGTTTTCAGTACCCTGGTTTGAATTTTGCCGAGTAAATGGCGCAGTTCGCCGGCGGAGCCTTGTTCTTCGTTGATTAGGATACGGCGTTTTAGGTCGGCAAAGCGGACTTTGTAGAACTCATCCAGATTGCTGGAATAGATCCCCAGAAATCGCATCCGTTCAATCAACGGATTCGTTTTGTCCGCCGCTTCCTGCAAAACTCGCTCATTAAAGGATAACCAACTCAACTCTTTTTCTATGTAGAGTTTGTCCTGATGCATTATCGCTCCATTACACTATTTTGACTTAAGTGCAGCTACTATCCACGTTCATTATGGCGCGCAAATGACGATAAAAGCGAATGCGCGTATCGACTTACCATTGTCATATTACAGGTGTAAAGGCAACATATGTTACCCCGTCAATGACGGGAATGTTCACTTCCTCTGTATTTATGCAAGGGGATTGGCAGGTTATCGACACGGCAGGAACAACGGCGACATATGGCGGACTCAGACGGTTTAGCGTATCGGGACAGGCGGCGGGCGTTGATCGACCGGCTGACGCGCCGGATTGTGGTGGGGAGCGGATGGCTGGTGTTGCTGGCGCTGCTGCTGATCTTTTTCTATCTGCTGTATGTGGTCATTCCCTTGTTTTCTCAGGCGTCGGTTCGCCAACTGGCACCGGTGGCTGTTGATATGCGCGAGCCGGCGTTGGCGCTGGGTATCAGTGACAATGGACGTTGGGCTTTCCGGGTGGATGCGGCTGGTTACGGTGAATTTATCGCGCTTGAACGCGGACAGGCGGTAGCGCGTGCGCCGTTAGCTAAGGCGGTAACGCTGGCCGCGATGAGTGTGGGTGAACGCCCACTATTGGTGCTGGGGCAGGCTGATGGCGCACTGAGCGTGGTGCGCCCGGAACTGCCGCTGTCTGGCGTGAGCGCGCCGCAGTGGCGGCATCCTCTGGGCGAGCAACCTCTTCAGCTTGTCGGGGCGGTTCAACCGCTGCGGCAACTGGCGGTTACCGAGTCAGACGCGGTGCCGATAGTGGCGATAATTGACGGCGACAACCAGTTGCAACTCTATACGCTGACCACCGTTGGCGCGCAGTCCGTCTCGCAGGTCACGCTGACCGAACCTGTGGAGCAACTGGTGTTGACGCCGGACGGGCAGCAGCTTTATACCCTGAACGGTCATCGCCTGACGGTGTGGCGACTCCGTGAGCAAGTGCTTACCGCCCGTGAAACGGTGGTGCTGCCGGGAGCCGCGCCGTTGTCGTTGTCGCTGCTGGCAGGAGGGCATTCATTGCTGGTTAAATCCGCAGATGGGGATATCAGCCAATGGTCTGATATCCCAACCACTGCGGGTCCTCGCCTGAGTGAACTGCGCACGTTCCCGACTCATGGGCGACAACTGCAACTGGTGACCGAACCGCGTCGCCGCGTGTTTGCCACCCTTGACCCGCAAGGGCATTTCTCACTGTTTGCCAGCAAACAATCCGACGAGTTGATCAGCACCTCGTTGGTGCCGCAGGCCCGGCTGGCGGTATTTTCTCCGCTTGGGCGGGCATTATTGGTTGAAACGGACTCTGGCTTGCAGCCCTATCAGCTCGATAACGCTTACCCGGATGTTGGCTGGCGTGGGTTGTGGCAACAGCTCTGGTATGAAAGCTATCCCGCAGCGGATTACGTCTGGCAGCCTACCGCCGCCGACGACAGTTATCAGGCCAAATTTAGTCTGGTCCCGCTGCTGGTTGGTACGTTCAAAGCGGCGCTCTATGCCATGCTGTTCGCAGCGCCACTGGCGCTGGCCGCGGCAATTTATACCGCCTGTTTTATGACGCCGACGTTGCGACGCTGGATCAAACCCGCGATGGAAATCATGGGCGCTTTGCCGACGGTGGTGATTGGGTTGATTGCCGCGCTGTGGCTGGCGCCGCACATGGCTACCTATCTGGCCGCGATTTTGCTATTGCCGCCGTTATGGGGGCTGGCGGTGTTGGGATGCGGCTGGTCACTGGAGCAATTACCTGCGCGCTGGCGCCGCGGCGTGTCGGCGGGGTGGGATGCGTTGCTGCTGATACCGGCGATGTTGTTGATGTTGGCGCTAGCGTGCTGGCTGGGACCCTGGCTGGAATTACGCTTGCTGGGGCAGCCGCTGTGGCAATGGATGGGCGATCATTTCAGCCAGCGTAATACGCTGGTGGCGGGGGTAGCGCTGGGGTTCGCGTTGATCCCGTTGATTTTTTCGCTGGCTGAAGATGCGCTGTTCAGCGTGCCGACCCGGTTGAGCCAGGGTTCGCTGGCGCTGGGCGCGACAGCCTGGCAAACGCTGTGGCGGGTGGTGCTGCCATCGGCCAGTTCCGGCATTTTTGCTGCCCTGATGCTCAGCTTTGGCCGTGCGGTGGGGGAAACCATGATTGTGCTGATGGCGACCGGCAATACGCCGGTGATGGACAATAGCCTGTTTCAGGGATTGCGAGCACTGGCGGCCAATATTGCGATTGAAATGCCGGAAGCGGCGATGTCCAGTGCACACTACCGGGTGCTGTTTCTGGCTGCGCTGGTGCTGTTTATGTTTACCTTTGTGGTCAATTCGCTGGCGGAGGTGATTCGTCAGCGTCTGCGTCGTCGTTACCGCGATGAGGGATACTTGTCATGAGGCGATGGTTTAGCACCGGAACGCCCTGGGTATGGCTAACGGCGTCCGCCATCACCTTTAGTTTGCTTGCCATGGTGGCGGTGTTTGCGCTGCTGGTCGGGCAGAGTGTGCGCTATCTGTGGCCGCAACCGGTGTGGCTGTTTAGTCTGCATGATGCACAGGGGAGTCTGCGCCAGTTGATTGGTGAGCGTTACGACGAACAGCCGTTGACCCGACAACAATTGACGGATGCCGGCATCGTTAATCCGCCCGCAGAAGGCGCTACCCGTTATTTGCTTAAAACCGGGTGGCGGGAGTTTTACGGTCAGAGCTTCCAGACGCTGTTGTCTACTTCGGTGATCGATGCCAGTCAGCCAACCGACGTGCTGGCGGTGCGCCGTACCGCCAACGGCATAGCGTATGGTTATCTTGATGGCATGACCGAAGACGGGCAGCCACTGGTGTCTGACAACCTGCCATCGACATTGCAGCAACGTATTGTGCTGGTTCGGCAATGGAAAGCGCGTGCGCAGACCTTGCGACAGGGGGAGATAAGTCGGGTTAACCAGCAGTTCGGCGCGCTGAGGCTGCAGGAAGGGAAGCTACGCCGGGAAAACCGGTTGAGTGAACAGGCACAGGCGCGTCTTAACGCTGAACGTATCGAGCTGGAGCATCATTTCAACGCGCTTAACCAACAACTGATAGCGATCAATGCCGAGATTAACCGGACTGCCGTTTGGTTGCGGGACGCACAAGGGCAGCGGCGTACTATTCCGGTCAGCATGATCGAGCGGGCCTGGTATCCCAATGCGATGACCATTTCTGAAAAAGCGCAGCAGACTTTGCAGGTGTTGGGCACCATGCTGACCCGCTTCGAGCCGGATGACAGTAACCCCGGTCAACTGTTGCCAGCGATTTTCGGCACGGTGCTGTTGGTTATTCTGATGTCGGTTATCGTGATGCCGCTGGGCGTGGTGGCCGCGGTCTATCTGCACGAGTACGCCGACAATACCAGCCTGACCCGCTGGGTGCGGGTTGCGGTGGCGAATCTGGCCGGGGTGCCGTCGATTGTCTACGGCGTGTTTGGGCTGGGTTTTTTTGTTTATCTGGTAGGCGGTACGCTGGATCAGCTGTTTTACGCCGAGTCGCTGCCTAACCCGACCTTTGGCACGCCGGGGCTGCTGTGGGCGTCGCTGACGCTGGCGCTGCTGACGCTGCCGGTGGTGATTGTGTCCACCGAGGAGGGGCTGTCGCGTATTCCGGTATCGGTGCGTCATGGTTCGCTGGCGCTGGGGGCGACACGGGCGGAAACCTTGTGGCACGTGGTGTTGCCGATGGCGGTGCCGGCGATGATGACCGGGCTGATTTTAGCGGTGGCGCGGGCGGCGGGAGAAACCGCGCCGCTAATGTTGGTCGGGGTGGTGAAATCGGTGCCGGCGTTACCGGTGGATGATATCTTCCCTTATCTGCATCTGGAGCGGAAATTCATGCACCTGGGGTTCCAGATTTACGATCTGGCATTCCAGAGTCCGGATGTGGAAGCGGCTCGCCCGTTGGTGTATACCACCGCGCTGCTGCTGGTATTGATTGTGGTGGCGCTGAATCTGGCGGCTATCGGTATTCGCCATGTGCTGCGGGAAAAATACCGGGCGATGTCGCTCTAAAGTGGAGGGAGAAGAGTAATGGGAATGCCTGGACAACTGGAACGACTCCCTGTGATGGATGTCCATCAGTTAACTGATGAGCAAACGGCGTTGTCGGTCGGTGGGTTGAATCTGTATTACGGCGACAAACAAGCGCTGTGCGATATCTCTCTGCGTATTCCGAAAAACCGTGTCACTGCGCTGATTGGGCCGTCTGGCTGCGGCAAGTCCACGTTGTTGCGCTGTTTTAACCGCATGAACGATCTGATGGATCACTGTCGTATTGAAGGTGATATTCGCCTGCAAGGCATGTGTATCAACGATCCTTCGTTAGATGTGTCGATGCTGCGCCGTCGGGTAGGCATGGTATTCCAGCGGCCCAATCCGTTTCCTAAATCCATCTATGAGAACGTGATTTACGGTTTGCGTTTGCAGGGGGTGAAAGACCGGCGTCTGCTGGATGACGCGGTGGAAAACGCGCTGCGTGCGGCAGCGTTATGGCATGAGGTAAAAGACCGGCTCAGCGACAATGCGCTGACGCTTTCCAGCGGCCAGCAGCAGCGGCTGGTGATCGCCCGTGCTATCGCCATCGAGCCAGAGGTGTTGTTGCTCGACGAGCCTACTTCGGCGCTTGACCCGATCTCGACGCTGGTGATTGAAGAACTGATAGGGGCGCTGAAGCGCCGTTTTACGCTGGTGCTGGTGACGCATAACATGCAGCAGGCGGCTAGGGTGTCTGATTACACGGCGTTTATCCATCATGGCCGCCTGATTGAATACAACGAGACTGACTCACTGTTTACCGCTCCTGGAGAACGCCGTACCGAGGATTACATCACCGGTCGTTTGGGGTAGCCATTGTCAGGCGCTGTACCGACGTATGCGTTGCATGAGGCGTGATTATTTCCATATCTTTTTCTTATGAAAAATTGACCTGTGTCGAGAAACTAACGTTTAGTTACCCGACTGTCGCTGTGATTACACGGGGTGATGATAAACTGCGCACAGTTTAGCGTAGGGGCAGATAGCAGCATTATGAGATTCAGTACCATGAGCGAAGGTGACATCATCACCGAGCTTTGTCGGCGAATAAAAGACGCACGTATTCAGCAGCGGTTATCCCAGGTAGATTTGGCCGAGCGCGCCGGGCTTGGCATCGCCACTATCAAGCGGGCGGAGATGGGCGAATCCATTACCCTGAGCAGCCTGCTGGCGATTCTGCGCGGGTTGAATCGTCTGCATCAACTGGAAGGCGTGTTGTTTGATGCTGAAGTCGAGAATTTCAATGCGCGGCTAAATGGCGGGCAACCGCGTGCGCCGTTACGCATTCGTAAGAAAAATACCGACACGCCAGCGCCTGCCGCTGCATCGGAATCGATGCCGAAACCGGTCGCCAGTGCGCTTGACTGGTATGTTTCTGCCGCAGAAAACAACCTGATCTGGTCCTGGCCGGACAACGAGAAAAAACCTTCCTGAAGGCTCGCCGGGCTGATGGGGTTGCATCAGCCCGGCGGGTTACGTCTGTTTTTAGCGCAGGCGGTGCGTGGTTAAACGCACCGCTTTTTTATTCGCACTGCACTACCTTGATCGCCAGACCGCCGCGGGAGGTTTCGCGGTATTTGGCATTCATGTCCTTGCCGGTTTCGTACATGGTTTCGATCACTTTATCCAGTGAGACGCGGGGTTCGCTGGCGCGGCGAATGGCCATGCGCGCAGCGTTGATCGCCTTGACGGACGCAATGGCGTTGCGCTCGATACAGGGAACCTGAACCTGCCCGGCCACCGGGTCGCAGGTTAGCCCAAGATTGTGTTCCATGCCGATTTCGGCGGCGATGCACACCTGTTCCGGATTGGCTCCCAGCAATTCCGCCAAACCGGCGGCGGCCATCGAGCAGGCAACCCCGACCTCACCCTGACAACCCACTTCCGCCCCGGAAATAGAGGCGTTCATTTTGAACAGAATGCCGATGGCACCGGCGGCCAGAAAATAACGCAGGTACGTATCTGGCGTTACCGGTTGAATAAACCGGTCGTAATAGGCCAGTACGGCAGGAATAATGCCGCAGGCGCCGTTGGTCGGTGCCGTTACCACCCGGCCACCCGCGGCATTTTCTTCCGATACCGCCATGGCGAACATATTGACCCAGTCCATAGCATCCATCGGGTCGTTGGAAAAACGTCCGTTGGTGAACAACAGGCGGTGTAGCGCCGAGGCACGACGTGGCACGCGCAGTGGGCCGGGCAACACGCCTTCGGTGTTCATACCGCGATGAATGGCATTCTGCATGGTTTGCCAGACGCTGGCGAAGTAGGTTTCCAGTGCGTCGCGGCCATGCATGGCGATCTCGTTTTTCATCACCACGGCTGAGAGCGACAGGCAGTTATCGTGACAGTGCTGCAACAGCTGTCGGGCGGAATAGAATGGCCAGGGAGCGCGTTCTTCCTGCGAGATGGGCTGGCCGAAGTGCTCCTGATCGACGACAAAACCGCCGCCGATAGAGTAGTAGGTTTTGCTGTACAGCACGTTCTGGCTGGCATCGAGTGCGCGGATCGTCATGCCGTTTTCGTGCAGCGGCAGGTTTTCCGGCTGGAAACGCAGCGCGCTGTCCAGCGGGAAGTTGACCTCATAGCGTCCACCGAGCAACGGCAGGCGACGGGTGTGTTGCACTTGTTGAATAAACGCCGGAATAGCGTCGATATCCACGCTGTCCGGCAGGTTGCCGGCCAGTCCCATAATAATGGCGATATCGGTGTGGTGGCCCTTGCCGGTCAGAGCCAGCGAACCATAAACATCAACGATAATGGCATCAACCGATGAAATCAGAGACAGGTTGACCAGAGAGTCGGTGAACATGTTGCCAGCTTTCATCGGGCCAACGGTATGCGAACTGGAAGGGCCGATACCAATTTTGAAAATATCAAATACGCTGACCATAGGGGTTCCTTTACAGCTGACGCAGGCAGCAGATCCGCCTGCGTCGGGAGAGGATAGAGGCATTACTCGAACAGGGTGTAGACGATAGCGGTGATGGCGATCAGGCCCAGCAGGGTGACGAACACATTGCTCAACGCGCCGCTGTACTGGCGCATGGCCGGCACTTTCCGGATAGCGTACATCGGCATCAGGAACAGCAGACAGGCGATCACCGGGCCGCCCAGCGTTTCAATCATGCCCAGAATGCTGGGGTTAAGGGTTGCGACCAGCCAGGTGGTAAGCAGCATGAACAGCGCAGTGATGCGGTTCAGTTTGTCGGTCGGGATGGTCTTGCCGCGGCTGCGCAGCATTTTCACCATCATGCCGTTCAGACCTTCGCCTGCGCCCAGATAGTGACCCAGGAATGACTTGGAGATGGCGATAGTGGCGATGACCGGCGCCAGATAGCCCATCACCGGGTTGTTAAAGTGGTTAGCCAGATAAGACAGAATCGAAATGTTCTGTGCTTTCGCTTCCATCAGGTCAGACGGAGAGAGCGCCAGTACGCAACTGAACACGAAGAACATGACCGTCAGCACCATCATGGTGTGGCTGCAGGCCAGAATGCGAGAGCATTTTTTCTCGGCGTTATCACCGTATTCACGGCGTTTAGCTACCGCGAAAGACGAAATAATCGGCGAGTGGTTGAAAGAAAACACCATCACCGGAATCGCCAGCCACAGGGTTGCCAGCAAGCCGTTGCCGGTGTTGCTGTTGGTTAGGGAAATATTATGGAAAACGCCAGTGTTCCAATGTGGAACTAAATACAATGCCAGCATCATTAATACTGCCACAAACGGATATACCAGCACGCTCATGGCTTTTACAATCATGGCCTCGCCGAAACGAACAATAAACATCAACCCCAAAATCAATATCAACGATAGAATCGCGCGCGGTGGCGAGGGTAAATGCAACTGGTGGGTAATAAAACTGTCAACAGTGTTGGTTATAGCAACACTGTAAACCAGAAGAATCGGATAAATAGCGAAAAAATAGAGCAGGGTGATTAATTTTCCTGCACCAGTACCAAAATGTTCTTCTACCACTTCGGTAATATCTTCGCCGCCTTTTTTACCGGATAAAACAAAACGGCATAATGCGCGGTGAGAAAAATAGGTCATTGGGAAAGCAATAATTGCCATGATAATCAACGGAATCAGACCGCCGATACCGGCATTAATCGGCAAAAACAGCACGCCTGCGCCAATTGCCGTACCATACAGGCCCAGCATCCAGACGGTATCGCTTTTGCGCCAGCCTGAAGCGTGATCCAGTACCTGACTGCTGTCTTGAATTGTGCTCATGCGAGTTTCTCCTTGGTGAAAACAGAGTATAAAAAATACCGTACCGGCAGCAGACCAATACAGAGATAATTGCAGGTGTCACACGCGATATCATGTGAATTAAGAGTAATCTTTGTTGTGGCGGCATTCTATATCCTGCTCGACGGAGAATAATAGTGAGGCGATCACAAAAATGATTGGGAGTCAATTATTTTAACCTTTAATGATTAAA